>QIAN01000214.1 GCA_003225005.1 Acidobacteriota bacterium
AAGCGTTCTCGAATATAAAGCGGGTCGGGGCGAGGGCGCATTGCGAGCGCAGGACTCGCTCCAGCCGTTTGATTTCGGGAGTGTAGCAGGAGTCTCCGCAGCTTACATTCGCGGTTTGGCGCGGCAGCGGCTGGGTAAGCCTGAACAGGCGACAAAAGAGTTCCAGTCGGTCACCGAACACGAAGGCCTGGGCGCAACAGCGCCCGAGCGCATGCTTGCCTATATTCAATTGGGACGAAGCTATGTTGCGACGCGAAATATCGAAAGAGGCAAAGCAGCGTATTTGCATTTCTTCGCCCTCTGGAGAGACGCCGACCCCGACATTCCCATCCTGAAGCAAGCCAAAACCGAGTACGCGAAGCTACAGTAGGTTCTAGACTTGTCTGTGTTATTTCGCCAGAGACAGGTTTAGACGAGGGCCAGAATCGGCTGACCATTGTCTCTACCGAAAATGTCATCCGGCGCGAACGCCTTTGGAATCAGTGACTTTCACAAGAAGATGAACCTGCGGTCTCTCTAGCCACGATCAGAATGTAACAGGGAGTCGAAAGAACAATTCGCCAGGGATAGGTTGATCAAGGCATTCTGCCATGCAAAAAACCGCGAAAGTAAAACCTATAGATAGCCGAGTAGCGTCGGTCGCCCGTCGCGGCTTAGCCTCGCGCTCCAGGTAGAGGGCCAGCTGTTTACGGAGGAAAATATTCTCCGCTTTGAGGGCAGCGCTCGAACGCGTCCCCAACAGTAGGAACTGCAGAGCGCCCTGGGTCAGATCGAGAAGTATAGAAACCAAGCGAAGCAGGGAATGAACTGTTCTCATGGAGCTGGGAGCATGCCACCAGTGTGCTGGGAGGGGCAACTGTGTGTCTCGTGCGAATTTGTGACTATAAATTCGCGGTGTATGGATCTTTTGCGGAGCACCTAGTAACAAAATGCGGTGGGTTCTTCGTCGAAGTCGGGCGCAGTCGTGACATAGGGCCAGTATTCCTCCGGTGTGCGCCGAACATCGCCAGGGTACCCATGGTTGTTCGCAGATTGGCACCGGTGTCGCCGGTCCAGTGCAGGAGGTTGCGGGTGGCCCTGTAGATGAAAAGCCTGGACGGGGCCGCGTATTTTCCGTAAGCGCGGTTTTGGAAATACTGAATTATCCCGCTGGCGGCGTTGGCCCTGCATGAATTCAGGGAGCCTTGGTTCTGGATGGGCGCGCACCACTTTCGGAGATCGATCGAGCGCGGCGGGGCCCCCGCAAATCCGCGTTCGGATTTTAATTTGCAGGTGAGCTCGAGAATGGTAGGGTGGCCCGGCGTGTAATCCCGAAAATCGGGACGATACGAGACCCATCCCATTCCGCGCGCTGCTTCTATAGCCATTCTTGCCAGCTTCAAGAAAGTAATTCGAGCCTCAATCGGAATGACTAGAAGACCGAGTAGGCGAGAATATACCCCCTCTCGAGCGATACAGGCAAGCTGTGATCGCAATGGTTTGCCCGAAGGTCGTAGCCTTCCGGATAAGGATCGATTCCTTGGGGTGGCAATCAACCAAATGCGGCTTTGGCCCCCGAGGGCCCCGCTCCGAGTGATGAAGCGAAAAAATCCGCGCAGGCGCAGCTTCAGTGTTAATCTCTGCCACAACACATCCGGGGCGCAGATGTCGGTCCAGCTTTGAAGCCCAATTGCGGAGGACTCAGTGGCTGCGGCGCCAATTCCAGCAAACACGTTCGGCTTAAGAAGCGCGCGTCAGGCGCTCCTTGTGATTCACGGCATCGGGGAGCAAAATCCCTACGAGACGCTGGACAGCTTCTCCCGGGGCGTCCTTAACTACCTCTCGCAGGCCCGGCACCTCAACACCAGGCTCTGTCCCATCGAAATCGCCCACAAGGATTGGACGCAGGTCGGCATGCGCATCGGCGTGTTTCCGCCCGGCCACGGTCTGCCCGAATGTCCGGTCAAAGATCAGCCCGTGAACCCGGACCAACAGCCCGCAGTGTATGTGGATATCTTCGAGTATTACTGGGCGCCCGAAACCGAAGACAAGCTCAGCGCCATTGAAACGGTCAAGTGGGTGCTGGAGACCGACTTCACGCCCCTGCGCTACTTTGCAGACAATCTTCAGGAAATGATCGGCTCATATCGCCTGAGTGTGCACCGCGCCGTCTGGCGCGCACTCGAACTCTCTGGCCGCGAACTACTTCGCGTATTC
This sequence comes from Acidobacteriota bacterium, assembly GCA_003225005.1. GTDB lineage: Bacteria > Acidobacteriota > Terriglobia > Terriglobales > Acidobacteriaceae > Sulfotelmatobacter. The sequence continues at coordinate 2,197 of QIAN01000214.1, forward strand.
CTGCTGTATTTCTGGCTTGCGTTCGGCGCGGGCCTGCTGCTGGAATGGATTTCCCGCCCGCATGACTGGGGCACGGCCCTGCAACCGCTGGCCGTGGCTCTGCTGCCCTACCTCACGCTGACGCACTCACTGATTCTGGTGCTATACGGCGGATTCCTGCTGATGGCGTGGTTCGCGGTGCAATCGCTCATCGAGTTGAGCCAGCACCCCGGCAGACCAATCCAGCCTACGCCGGAAAAAATCTCGCTCGCGCTCGACATCGTGCTGGCTGCCGCCTTCCTCACGCTAGCGTTGGCGTGGGATTTTCACAGCGAAAGCCGGGTGCTGGAGCATCTGTGGAATATCGTCACACGAGATGGCCGTTGGCAGCCACTCGTCGGCGCGACGCTTGCGGCTCTCGCCTCGTACGCGCTCACAGCTTACGTCGCCGACATCGCCGTGTACACGAACATCGACGCCAAATCGAAGAGCTACGCTGCGCGTAACGCCATCCTCAACGGCTCATCCGCCGCGCTGAAATATCTTCTCACTTGCGGCGATTACGGTCGCGTCATCCTCGCTGGGCATTCCCTCGGCAGCGTAATTGCTTACGACACGATTAACGAACTCCTCGTGCAATATAACGCGGCTCTCGGCCCCGGCGTCGACCGCCCCGATCCGAATGTCACGCTCGAGCAGCTACATACCCTCAAAGGCCTCGTCACCTTCGGCTCGCCGCTCGACAAGGTCTACTATTTTTTCCGCGAGCACGTGAAGCGCGACCAGTCCATCCGCGCGCAAATTCTCTCGATGCTCCATTCGTTCCGCAAGCTTCCTTCGGGGCGCGATTACGGCATCTTCGATTTCAATTACGCCTTTCGCCAGCTCGATTCCGGTCCAGAGCCGTTTCTGTGGCTCAACGCCTGGTCACGCCTGGACCCCGTCAGCGCTGAGTTAAAGTTTTATTTCGTCAATGACCAGCGCGAATTCCACTACGCCGTACCCGTCCTCGCTCACCTGAGCTACTGGTCCGACCCCGCCTTCTACGACTACTTAGGGGCTGGATTACTCTTTTAACCTTTGAGCGAAAGAAAGTCTGTGGCCGCCTCCCGCTTCAGGGCGTCATCGGGATTTAGGTATTGGCGAGTGGTGTCAAGGTCCGAGTGCTCCCTGATATGATGGCGATATCCGACCTGTCTCTGGCGAATTGATACGGTGGCAAGTTCGATGCAATGTAACAATGTTGCGTCGCGTTGATTGAATGCCGAATGAAGTTTTCGGTATGCACAGGCCATGTCCGTGCGTATAATATACGCTCGGAATAGGAGGACCACCATATGCCCCAATCCCTTTCTGATTTAGAACAGCGACGTGAAGTTATTGCTCAGCGCATCGCAGAGCTCGGCGACCTTCGCCCCGGCAGCATTACGGGCACCTCGGGTCGGTGCGGTAAGCCAGAGTGTCACTGCCATCAACCGGGTCAGCCGGGTCACGGCCCCCATTTCCGGCTCACGTATAAGGTCGAGGGTAAGACCATCTCGGAAGCGTTGCCCTCCCCTTCAGCGATCCAGAAAGCCGAGCGAGAAGTGGAGGAGTTCCGAAAATTCCAGCAGCTCAGTCGTGAATTTCTAGGAACCAACGCGGAGATCTGCCGTTGGCGGGCTCTGGATGTGGAGGCAGAAACGGAGCTGAAAAAAAAACGCCCGAAGCGATTCGGGAAGAAATCACGCGCGAGGTAGAGCAGTTCTTGCGGGTGCTTTTCCAGGATCGGGGCAACACGGGGCGCATCGATCTGGAAGCGACCGAGATGGCCATGCGCGCGGCTCTACGCCGGGCCGGTGACGCGGCGTTGAGCCAACTGCTCCAATTCCCAGCCCCGAGCGAGGAAGGGCGCACGCTGGCTTGCCCTTGCGGCCAACAAGCCCACTACCGCGAGCCGCGCAGCAAGCCCGTAATGAGCGCCGCGGGCCCGGTGGAAGGCCAGCCGGCCCATACTCGGCAAGTCAAACTTGGATGCGTGTTCACCCAGACGACGTGGGATAAGGAAGGCTATCCAATCCGCGATCCCGATTCCACCACGTATACCGGAGCCATCGAGAGTGCGGAAGAGTTTGGCCGGCGAATCTATGCGGAAGCCTACGGTCGCGGCTGGAGCCGCGCACTCCAGAAGGTCGTGATCGGCGACGGCGCCGAATGGACTTAGAACCTTGTGGCCCTGCATTTTTCCGACGCCATTCAGATTGTCGATCTCTACCACGCCCGCCAGCATCTTTGGGAAGTCGCCCACAAGCTGTACCCGAATGACGAAGGAAAGCAAAAAGCCTGGATGAAGATACACCAGAAGCGCCTTCTGGATCGCGGGAAAATCGAAAAACTGGTTGGCGCCCTCCGTTCCATCGAATCCGACAACCCCGAACTAATAAGGAAGATTTGCATCGAGGCAGACTATTTTGAGCGAAATGCAGAGCGCATGCGATACCCCAAGTTTCGCGGCCAACACCTATTTGTTGGTTCGGGCGTCAATTGAAGCCGGATGCGAGACGGTGGTCGCTTTCCGTCTCAAGAGGTCAGGAATGTTCTGGACCGTTCGAGGAGCCAACGCGATCCTGGCTCTCCGCTGACATCTGAATGGCGAGTTTGAAGACTACTGGGAGGGACGCAGGGCGGCTTAACTTCTACTTGTAAGTCGCGCACCCGCGGCCAACCCCCTTCGAATGGGTTATCAATGCAGCGACGTGTAGCCTCATAAGCCAGGGTGCATGATTGACTTTCAGAAATTGGCGTATGGTCATGTTCTTTGGCACGTCGAGCATGGGCCTTGGAGCGCCTGAATTGTTGATTCCCGCGTATCGAAATTTGGGTTCGTCGGTCATGGCGCTTGGAAGCATAGCACTAAACTAAGCAGCTGAATCCCAAGGGCACTAAGCCCTCCCTTTTACTCGCGCGGCTCTTTATTGTGTTTATAGCCTCGCGCCAGTCCCGCAGACCTATGCCAGTCAAAGTCAAAATAGCGCCATTCGAGAGATGGTGCGAGGGCGCTCGCGCAGAATTTGCCAAGCGGCAAGACAGCGACGCTTGCGAGGGTTTGACAGTCGAGATAGAGACAAATACTAGCGCGTGGTGGCCTTATTGCGCTGGTCGTGCTTGGTATATCACGCAAAAGACGCACGACGAACTCAGAAGGCGTAATCAACGCGAGCCCGTACAAGGACCTGCCGCATTTTGCGAGCATATGTTGGAGTTAGGAGATTGAGGCCGGGCTTCCCGCCACCGTACCATGTTCGGCTTGCCTTCCCTGACCGCGTCCCTACCCGAAAACTCCATTCATCGGTTTCAACCTTTAACCGGCCGATCTGAAACACAGGGGTTCCGACCATTCGTGGGATCATGGTGGTGGCTACCACGATTTACCACGATGAGCTCTCTTTTCGTCGCCCTTTTCGCTTTGATAGTCTCCAGTTTTCGAACGCGATGCCCTTCAGGCAGGTCAACTGTCCGACTTCTGTCCGAGAAGGCCATACAAACGGGTACAAAGCGGAGCAAAGCAAACGGCCGAATTCCCCTTGTTTTGTTGCATTTCGTTGGCGGGGTTTGTACCGCGTCTAGGCCGAAATTGCGCTACGAACCAGAAGGTCGGGAGTTCGAGTCCCCCCGGGCGCACCACTCTTTGAATCTAAATGATCTAATCAGAGTGAACTTCACCGGGAGCGTCTGTCGTGGTAACCAGAAGGTCGGGAATTCGAGTCCCCTCGGGCGCGCCACGTATCTCTCTTGAATCAAGCACTTACAGCCATTCCCAGAACTGGCTCGGATTTGATTTTCGGTCCATTCGATCCAACAACGACATCGCACGCATACCTCACTGCAAAGACGAACGCCCGATACGGCCGTGTCACGACCAATCGCAAATCTCCGCTCGTTCGATGGCAACCACACTATCGAGCCTTATAATATCAGACACCCGCAGCTGCCTGATTTGTCAAATACTCGCGCTGGCTACGCTTTTCGGTCAACCTCGCCAAAACGTCCAAAGAAATCATTCGGTGTTTCTCAATCGCAGCGCGTTTCGCGGATCCGATCGTTTTACTGCCACCGTATCAATTCGCCATGCACACGTTTTTGCGTACCATGGTTATTTCTTTTCTGCCGCTTTCACCGGCGTGAAGTACAAATCCTGATAATCGAAGCTGAAATCCGCCAGCGGCGAGACCGCGACCATCGTGAAATGGTCAATGGGGCCCTCCGGTTTAAGCGTGAACGTAACGAACGCGTCTTCCACAGTGCGATCGCGCCAGTGGGCCTTGAAGGTGTCGTACTGCCAATGTTGCAGGTCAGCCAGGCCTTTCGAAGCCCTCTCGAAGTTGAGAATCAGGCCGCCGTTCTCCGGGCGGATGGTCACTCTCCCATACCAGGGGTCGGAATAGTCACCGACGTATTTCTCCATTGGCAGAGATGGCTTGGAATCCGCCGCGCGCGCCTGAGAAGCCTTGCTCATCGCTTCGTCGGCTTCTTTTCGTTGTTTGTCTTCCAACGTTTTGAAAGCGGAGATGTAATCCTGCGTGGGACCACCGAGATAAGCGTCGAGAATGTGAAACAACACGGATTCGAAGGCCTGGTCTTCTTCGGCATTGGTAAGGATGACCACGCCGAGATTTTCTTCCGGCACCAGCATCACGCGCGTTACGAAGCCCGACACGCCGCCCGAGTGGCTCACCAACTTTCGGCCCTTATAATCCCGCAAGCCCCAGCCCATACCGTAACCCGAAAAATGGCGTTGGAGCGACTTTAGGTCCGGCGGCGTGTCCCCGATAGGCACGACCATCTGCTGCGCCCACATTTCATGTGAGGATTTTTCGCTGAAAATCCGCGTATCAGTTCCGGGAATCTTTCCGTAGTTGAGTTGCAAGAGCATCCACTTCGCCATTTCGGCAACCGATGAATTGATGGAGCCGGCAGGCCCGGCGTTGTCGAGATTTTCGAAGGGGATGGGTTGGAGTTTCCCTTCCACTTTGGAATGGGGCCAGGCCCAATCGTCGCCCTGCTTGAGGGTGGTCGTACTGGTGTTCGTGGTATTCATGCCGAGGGGCAGAAAAATCTTCTCGCGGAGGTAATCGTCCCAACTCTTACCGCTCAAATCTGCGACCACCTGCCCGGCGGTAAGAAACATCAGGTTGTTGTAAGCATAGGTGGTGCGAAAACTGGTGGCGGGCTTCAAATAGCGTAGTCGGTAGACGACCTCGTCCCGAGTGAAAGTCGTGTGCGGCCAGAACATCAGGTCACCCTCGCCCAGTCCCAGGCCGCTGCGATGGCACAGCAGGTCGCGGATGCGCATTTCTTTCGAGACATAGGGGTCGTACATTTCGAACCCCTTCAGGCGTTCATAAACCCGGTCGTCCCACGAAATTTTCCCTTCGTCGACCAGGGTAGCCAGCGCGGCCGCAGTGAAGGCCTTTGTATTGGAGCCAATGCCGAACAAAGTGTTTTCGTCGACCGTGGTAGCTTCACCGAGTTTGCGAATGCCATAGCCCTTCGACAGCACGACCTTCCCATCCTTAACAATGGCCACGGCCATCCCTGGCACCTCAAAAGTTTTCATGGAGCGCGCCACATATTCATCCAGGTCCGGCGGTGGCTCTTGTTGCGCCAGCAGCGGCAACGCCATCAATGACAGGCTCACAAACAATGCGCAGAGCCGGATGCGACGAGGAATCATACTCTGGAACTCCTTGGAAGAATTGCTGCAAAGCATACACCAAACCGACATTCTTAGGTCATTGGTCGAAGATTTGGGCCAAGGACACCGTGTCACCTTTGAGTCAGAATTGCGGGGCGAACTCCGGCGATTCTTGCAGCAGTTGGGCGCCGGTGTCATTCGCCAAAACTCTGGCCGACGGTGAAATCAATAACATGGCTACCGCCGTGCCACCAGCTTTTGTTATAGGTCCAGGCCATTTTTCGATTCATCGGCCTGTGCCTGGGAATGCTGGTTCGCTTCTTTCGCGTGCGACGAAATCTTCTCCTCGAGAATCTTGAGTTACGCCAACAACTTGCCGTATTGAAACGGCGCCGTCGACGCCCGTGCCTGAGCCCGTTCGACAAACTGTTCTGGGTCGCCGTTAGTCGATTCTGGTCAGGATGGAAGCAAGCTCTTATCGTCGTCACGCCTGAAACGGTAATTCGCTTGCATCGGGCTGGTTTTCGCTTGTACTGGAAACTGACCTATAGAGTCCGGGCGCGGGTTGGGCGGAAGCCGACGCCAAGGAAGTTCGAGAGCTAATCTTCCGGATGGTTGCCGAGAATCCGACCTGGGGAGCACCGCGTAGTCACGGCGAACTGCTCAAGCTCGGTTTCGATGTCTCGGAAAGGAGTGCCTCGCGATGGATCCGGAGGGACCCGAGAGATCCAGATCCTGTGTTTCCTTCGCGGCCGGAGACAAGAAGGAACATGGGAGCAGTGCGGTGTCGAGAACGATCTCTACGAAAGGGAAGCGGCATAAGAGTCGACGGCACAGATGGCCATGGGCTCACGATCATCACATATATTAAGGATGCCGGGAATCTCCAAAAGACCTCCCGGGCTTGATTTATCATCAACGTGGGCAGAGCAATGATTTTTGGTTCATGGGCGCGATCAAGAGACCAAGACGAGTTTTTTGACGCTACGATCCAACGGTGAAAATAGACCGATGATGTGAAGGGCGGCATTTAGCACACCCACAAGGACGCCCAAGGGTCGACAGACGATTCTCAGCCAAGATTACGTTGAGAAGTAGCGTCACTCCCAATCATCGATTCATTCCAATTGGGAGACTTGGTTCACTGAGGGCCGGACACGTTGCAAGACCTCATAGCAATCAAACCCCACGCCTACACAGGTCGCACCCTGCGGAGAACTGTTCGGCTGGACATGGACTACATGACCCGTACAGAGCCATTCGGACGCGGGCTTATGTGTGACTTCTTCTGGCATCTCGAAAGCGAGATGCACTGGCGTGCCCCTGCAAAAGGGCAAATCCGTTGCAAAGGATATGCCTCGTGTAGAAACATTCAGCGACTCCGCTGTGTGCTCTAGCGCGGCAGGCTTTGCAATGCGGACGCGAAGCGGAATTTTGAGGCCAAATCGTTCTGCAAGGCGTCGTTCGGTCCGAGTCATGGGAACGACATTCTCCCCTGCCTAATAAGGGAGCCTTGGAACGAAGTTGATAGACCTAACTGGCAAGCCTAAATACGGACAATCTACGGACAATTGAGGAAGATTCAAAAGGCGTTCTCGGCTGGTAAACGACACCAAAGAAACGACTTGAGATTTTGGACCCCAAAACTACGAACCAGGATGTCGGGGGTTCGAATCCCTCCGGGCGCGCCATTCCTCGTTTTTGGCTCTCAGGAAAATCAGATCGAAGGGCTTTCTGTATGTGGGATAGACACTTGCAGCATCGACCGTGCAGTTCGAAAGCACCATTTTCAGTAATTTTGCTTTTTCGGCGGCAGGTTGCTTAACGTACAGAAAACACGCCTTGTTCGCGAGTTCTAAAGTCCTCACTGCATCGAGCACTCTTTCCGGGTTTGCCTGCTCAAGACCCTGCATGGCGAGCAGAATCTGTTGTTCCTCACTGATCCATTCCGTGGATTTCCGCGTCCAGAATTCTTCGCTGATTTTGCCGTCCAGTTTGTCCACGTACGCCTGATCGAGTCGATGACGCACTGCACTCAACCTTTGCCTCAATCGTTCGGCCTGCTGCTTCTGAATCGCTTCGTCGCGGCGTTTATCGCTGAGCAAGGATTTCTCTAACTGGCTCAACACATCGTCGGGAATGTGAATGTCCCGTAGGACGGAGCCGAGCCGGTCACCAAGTTTTCCTCGCGGAAGTAAGGCAGCTCGCATTTGCCACGATAGCCGGTGCAGTGGTAGTAGGTGTAGCGGTTCTTCTTGATCTCCGCCGTGACGGTGCAGTTGTCATAGGCACAGCGCAGCAAGCCCGAAAAAGCGAAGTCGTGACTGCGGTATTTCGGCTTGTTGTGGCCCCGGAAAACAGACTGTACCTGCTCGAACAGCTCCGCGCTGAGGAGCGGCGCATGCGTCCCGTTGTACAGTTTGTCTTCCCAGATGAACTGCCCTTTGTAGAACGGGCTCTTCAGCAGCCGTTCGAGGTATCCCTTGGCGAGAAGTTGGCCGAACTCCGTCTTGAGAACGTTTCGCACATTGGCGAGGGAGTGCCGGCCCGAAGCGTATAGCTCGAACATTCGCCGCGCCAGAGGCGCTTTCCGGGAATCGATTTCAATCGTATGTTCGAGCTTGTTGTTGGAATAACCCAAGGGAGGACGGCTGGGATAAATGCCCTGCTCGGCCTTCTCACGCATCCCTTTGCGCACTTCCTCTCGCAAGTTTTCGATGTAGTTCCGGGCAATGACCACCTGAATGCCATGCACGAGCTTGGCCTGCGACTTCGAGTCCTTTCCGATGATTTGACCTTCTTTGGGGAGATGGATTTCGATCTCCAAGTCTTCCAGTGTCACGCAATCCCGGAAGTTGCGGTACAGCCGGTCCGTCTTCTCCACGATGGCCGTGCGGCAAGATCGATTTTCGCGGAAGAAGCGCACCATCGCGCCAAATTGCTTGCGGCCGGAAATCTTGGCCGTCTCCACGTCAACGAACTCCCGCGCAACCTCGAACTCATGCGCGTGGGCGTATTCGCGCAGCAGCTTCAACTGCGCAGGGATGGAGTAGCCTTCGCGTTCCTGATCCTTGCTGGAAACGCGAGCGTAGATGACGGCTGGTTTCATGCGGCCTCCGAAGCGAAGTATTTTCGCCCACCATGCGCTCAACCCGTTTTTGTGTCAACCGCGATTTCGCATTCCTCAGAAGAATCTTACCTCCCGGCAGAGCCATCTTGTATGGCACGATCCCATTCGTCGAGCAACAGGACCATCTGGCGCAGAGAGCGGAGGTCTGCGCTATCGAGGTTTTCTCTCCCTGTGGCCCGCTGCATTTCTTCGGTTAGAGAGAGGTCAAGGGTCTGTGTGGAGCGCGTCTCTTCTTTCTGTCCCGCTGAGGGGTTGAAGGAATCCGCCAACTGCTTAAAGAAATCCTGGGGCAGGTCGAACACTACAAGGCGCAAGACAAGCCGTCGCGGGGAGGCCCTACTCCTGCGCATTCCGAATTGGGTTGGACGGGACTTCATGTTTGCTACGCGGTCTTGGTAAGAGCCTCCCCATTGGTTTGATCCTGGTGATGATTGTTCTTGTGATTGTCGGTATGTTGGCCTGCCCAGCGTTTGAACTCCGCATCCTTTTTGAACAGGAGCTTGAGGGCTTCACTAACGACGTAGGATGGGTTCGCATCAATGAAGTCTGCGTACCTGTCCAGGTTGCGTCTGACTTCTTCCTCCAGGCGGACCTGGAGGGTTGTGGTCTTCGGTTGCTTCGACGGTGTTTTCAAAAGTGCCAAGCGTTTCTCCTCCTTTCGTCACACACGTTCCATTACAGGCTGCATTACAAACTGCTTGTTCTCCCTCCTGCACGCGGACAAAACATGGTTCACACCTCCCGCCCGGACTAGTGTTTTTTTAGGGTGACTTTTCTCATTCTCCTGTCGTTCAGGGCCCCATATTCCTGAGACCTGCGCTCACCGCAAGGTGAAGAAACCGCTGAAGGCGAAGCTGAAGAGAGTAATTCTTACCCTCTTCACCTGCTCCGTCCGGATCTCCACTGCGCACCACGGCACGGCACGCTTCCTATTGCCGCCTGCTCCATTTGTTGGGCTGGAGCGACCGCCACGGTTTCCGTGGCAACGAAGTGGGGTCGCTCCAGCCCAACTCGGCGCCATTCCGCGGCCATATTGACCATGCTCTCGTGCGCAACTTCTTGAACACGAGGGTGACGGGCATGGTGCTCTGTGTCTTTCGTGCCCCCGTCACCTTACGGCGCTGAGATAGCGATCGAAGCTCATGGAAATAGTCGAGCCCTACACTATTAAGAGGGCCTCGAAAATGGAAAACCTCAACGACAAAGTTTGAATTTTTCCAGGAAGTTTGTGGAGCAATGAGGGAGTCACAGTGCGGGGGATAGGATCATCAGAGCTCAGCGTGACTTCTCACCCTCTGGGGTCACCCAAAACAGACCAATGAGGTGGCCGCCGACTTTCGCCAGCCGATTTCACCTCCAATTGGCAACCAAGATCGGGCCATCAGTGCCTGCGAGCCGCACCCTGAGCTGATCGAGCAGGGACTCGGCCGTGGCCGGAATGCTATGGCCATCTGGCAGGACTGGGTTTCCGATCGCGGCTTTCCCCACGGCTACCAGACCGTGAAGCGCTTTTGTTCGCAAGCGCGGATCGGAGTCGCCACAAGCCATGGGGATCTCCTCACCGCCTCCTCCACCACGGCCACATCCTCAAACGCGGGCCGCGGAGCTGGAGGACCAAGTTGCCGGCGGAACAATGAGCACCGCGCCGAAAACCAGCCGGAAAGCCACGACCTGAACTATGGGAGACCTCGAGAAAATGCAGCCACGGGTCCTGTAAAAGAGATTTTTTTCGAGCGTCGAGGAGGAAATGGGCCTCCACCCCGAAACTCAGGCCGACGGCCGTTAGCCCCGTTACCGAAAGCTCACCGGTCTCTAATCTAGCAAAAGCAACTCTCTTCAAAGATTCATCATCTTGCCCACTAGTGTCTCGCGAGGTGTCCATGCCATGCCTGTATAAAACCCTGCGAGCGGCCAAATCCTCAGGCGCTCAGCGATTGCTACTTACCAGTCTCATTATCGTCACGCTTCACCTATTTTCTACGCCAACGGACGGCCAGAACACTCTGGCCCCGCGGGCCAGCGAACAGCCAAACATCTGGAAAATTGCTTTCGATCGAACCAGGGTAAGGAGCAGCTCGAGCTTTCAGGCCATCCTGACAGACATCTACGTTATGAACTCTGACGGAAGCCAGGAACAAAAGCTGACTCACACCGGTTTGTGCCACCGACCAAACTGGTCGCCGGACGGCTCACAAATACTCTTCATGTGTCTCGATGACAACTCGGAATTGCCCACTATTCCAGGAGGTGACGAACCGGATCAGGAAATCGGCGTGACAGACTCCGCTGGGCAAAATCCACGCCTCCTAAAACCAGGCGTCAGGATTTTTGGCGAACCGTCATGGCTGCCGAATGGGAGGACCATCTCTTTTGGAAACGTCCGGTATGGCAACCCAGGCCACAAGATGGATGTTAGCGACCGCCGCATCTATACCATGACCGTCGACGGAGCCGAGCCCTCTCATTCTATGCTACAAGGCGTTTCCGAGGCCGATTGGTCGCCCGATGGCCGGAAGCTTGCCTACGTCACCTACCGCAACAACAAAGAAAACCCCGCCATCTACGTAGCAAATGCGGACGGTTCGGATGAGCACCTTCTGACAGGCCCGAAAATCCGTGCTTACTCGCTATCCTGGTCACCCGACAGTACGAGAATTGCCTTTGCCCGCTGGCACGGCAATCGCCGTAGCATTGGGGTAACAGACCTTCAAGGTGGTCAGTTCGAGGAACTCACGCCTCGAAACTTGAACGCTTTCGGGCCGAAGTGGTCGCAGGACGGGAGGCGGATTGCTTTCTCGGCCTTTCGGAGCGAGAGTACACAGGTTTTCTTGATCAATGCAGACCGGACAGGTCTGCGACAGATCAGCAATGAGAAGGAGAAGGATTGCGAACACCCATCTTGGTCGCCAGACGGTTCTCAGATCGTTTTCGAATGCCATTCAAGAATGTCTTACGGTTCATTGCTCATGAACATGCCCTTGATCTTGCTTGGGGCAATGAGAACAGGGCCTCCAGCGGCCCAGATCTATCTGACCAATGTGAACGCACCTAACGCGCTGCCAGTCCAACTGACCCACACAGGTGGAAGCAACCCTAGGTTTTACCCAGTCCCTACCTCCTCAAAAATCGTCGCAGGAAACTAGCGCGACTCGCCTCAAACAAAATTATGAGTTCTTAGCGTGCGGTTCAGAGTTCTGAAATCGTCCCCTAGGGCGCACCACTGCATCAGGTTTTCAATTACCTAGGGCACACTCGCTACTGAAGGTTGGTCGACTTCTTGGGTGCATTGGGTGCATTGGGTGCAACAACGCTGCTATGAGGCGGGAGCTCAAAGCCAATGCCCACCTTTTCGGCTACTTGTTCGCGGAACGTCACGTCTCCCTACGACTATTCGAGGCGGAGGGCAAGGCGGTGGCCTACCCGATCCGCGAAAACGAGGTGGACAATATCTGGGTGCAACCGCTCGACGGTTCGCGTGGCCGACAGATCACAAACTTTGATTCAGAGCAAATTCTCAATTTCCGTTGGTCGCCGGACGGAAAGAGCCTCTGCATACTCCGCGGCCATACCGACTCCGACGTCGTCCTGCTCCAGGAATCCAACCGTTAAGCTTAACGCGTATGATCTGCCCTGGTGCTCCGCAAAAACTCCATCAAGCAATTTTCAATCAATGTTACAGAGGATCGAAAGAACAATTCCCCAGGGACAGGAGGCGGAAACCCATTTTCGGAGGCACTCCTTGCCCACCGGCGAACTCTAAAGTATTGTTAAAAAAAAACGGTAGGTTACCGTGCTAGTTGTTCCACTCAACATCAGCGGGGTGCAGCGATGAATGCTCTCTTCAAAGACGTGCACTACTCGATTCGAATCTTTCTTAAGAGCCCCGGGTTTACCGTACCGGCGGTGGCCGCGCTGGCACTAGGGATTGGCGCAACGACGGCGGTTTTTTCCATCGTCAACACCGTGCTCCTGAAGCCGTTGTCGATTTTCGAATCGGATCGCTTTGTGATGTTGATGACAACGGGGATTTCCGAAACAGGAGGGCGAATTTTCGACTCTGACGCCTCGCCGGCGAAGTTCGAGCAATGGCGAGCGCAATCGAGTGTGATCCAAGATGTCTCTGCCTTCCGTACCGGTGTGATGAATTATACGGGTGGTGAGGTGGCGGAACAGTTGCGATCCATGCAAGCTTCGATGGACTTCTTTCGCTGCTGGGGGATTCGGATCGTACAAGGGCGCACGTTTGCGCTTGAGGAGAGTCTTCCCAACGGCCCCCGTGTCGCGCTGATCAGTGAGGATGTATGGAGGCGGCGTTTCGCGAGCGATTCGCAGATTATTGGCAAAGCGGTTTCGTTAAGCGGCGGCCCGTACTCCGTGATCGGAATTCTGGCAGACAGCCCGGCCTTACGTGAATTCGGCCCTCCTCCTGAAGTATATGTACCGTTCCAATTCGATCCCAATACCAGCGACCAAGAGAATTACTTTAAGGTGGTAGCGCGCCTCAAACCGGGGGTCAGACTCGAGCAAGCCAAGGCCCGACTGCAAGCTTCCGCCAGCGAGTACCGGGCTAAATTCCCAGAGACGCTCGGACCAAACACGGGTTTTACCGTCAGGCTTTTCCGAGATGCCCTAGTGGGTGACACTCGTCCGTTGCTGCTCATACTGGAGAGTGCGGTGGGACTGGTGTTGCTGATTGCTTGCGCTAATGTGGCGAACCTGTTACTGATGCGGGCGACGGGACGAAGGCGGGAGATCGCGATCCGCTCCGCCATAGGCGCAGGGAGGGACAGGCTGATTCGACAACTTCTTACGGAGAGTTTGCTGCTGGCATTGGTCGGGGGTGCGCTGGGATTGTTGCTGGGTTATGGTGGAATTCGAGCGCTTCTGGCGGTGAACACGGCCGATCTACCGTTCGTCGGTCAGAATGGATCAGCGGTCAGCATCGACTGGCGGGTAATGTGGTTTGCGCTTGGAGTTTCGCTGGTCACGGGAATTGTTTTCGGTCTATTTCCGGCGCTTCAGAGTTCAAGGCTGGATCTCAACTCGATCCTTAAGGACAGCGGCGGGCGATCGGGTGCAGGCTCGCGGCAGAATAAGGCTCTGGCGGCATTAGTGGTGAGCGAGACAAGTCTGGCGGTGATACTGTTGGTCGGTTCGGCATTGCTGATTCGTTCGTTAGTGGCGCTGTATGCCGTGGACCGGGGATTCGAAACGAAGAATGTGTTGACCATGCAAACCTCGCTGGCTGGCCCCAAGTATTTGAAGTCGTTGGACACGGCGAATACGATTCGCACCGGTCTGGAGCGCATCCGCTCACTCCCGGGTGTGGTTGAGGCGAGCGCCACTTGCTGTCTGCCCTTGCAAGGCGGGTACGGTTTGCCCTTCGAGATCATCGGTCGGCCTTCGATCGACAGTCGGGACGCTCCAGATGGTGTATGGTCGGTGGTTTCGCCAGGCTACTTCGGGGTATTCAAGATCCCAGTAAAGCGAGGTCGGACGTTCAATGAAGGGGACAATAACAGAGCGCGTCGCGTGGTGATAATCAATGAGCATCTGGCCAAAGAGTACTGGAAAGACAGCGATCCTCTGAAGGATCAGATTGTGATCGGCACGGGGCTCATGAAGGAGTTCAAGGATGAGCCGCCGCGGCAGATCATCGGAATTGTAGGTGATGTGCGTAACGCCGGTTTGAACGCCGACCCGACCTTGGATCGCCTGATGTATGTCCCGCTGGCACAGCTCCCGGACGCCGAGACTGCGTGGCTCACCAGGAATGGGCTGATGGCATGGGTAGTACGAACTACGAGGGAGCCGCATGGCTTGGTGCCGGCGATTCGGGAGGAGTTGCGGCAGGCGACAGGTTTGCCTGCGTCCAGCGTTTTTTCAATGGATGAGGTGATGTCCCTTTCGACCGGAAAGCAGCGCTTCAACATGTTGCTGATGACAGTATTCGGATGCGTAGCACTTTTGCTCGCTGCGATCGGAATCTACGGACTTATGGCGTATTCGGTGGGGCAGCGGACGCAAGAGATCGGAATCCGGCTCGCATTGGGCGCGAAGGCGAGCCAAGTCAGAAGCATGGTCGTAGGGCAAGGCGCAATTCTGACGCTAGCTGGCGTTGTCATCGGCATTTCAGCGGCTTGGGGTTTGTCACGCCTGCTGGAGAGTCTATTATTCGGAGTTAGCGCCCGCGACCCGATGGTGTTTTTCGCCGTTCCCGCTATGTTGGGCGCAGTGGCGCTGTTGGCGGTTTGGCTTCCCGCGAGGCGGGCAAGTCAGGTTAATCCGATGGATTCCCTACGTTACTGAGGCATGCGTTTTTTCTTGGAAGGGATTTTGTGATGGCGAGACCCAGGCGTCGCCTTCCAGATTGGGTCCTAACGTTTGTCGTTACGTATCTGTCCGGGAATGTCAAATTGGCACCGGAAGACTCATCAATGAGCGCTTTGGCCTGTCGTCGTCGACTGAGCCAGGAATAGCATTTACAAGACCCCGTCAGACTGTCTGCTGCGGGACCAGTGGTGGCTACCGAAAAGTCCGTCCGATCTGAAAACAAAGAGGTTCCGATCATTCGTGAGATCATGGTGGCTACCACGATGAGCTCTCTTTTCATCGCCCTTTTC
Organism: Acidobacteriota bacterium; assembly: GCA_003225005.1. Classification (GTDB taxonomy): domain Bacteria; phylum Acidobacteriota; class Terriglobia; order Terriglobales; family Acidobacteriaceae; genus Sulfotelmatobacter. Next base: position 17,603 of record QIAN01000214.1, read on the forward strand.
GCTTTGGTGGCCTCCAGTTTTCGAACCCGTGCGGCCCTGCAGGCGGAGATCCTCGCGCTTCGTCACCAACTTGCGGTTCTCCAAAAGAATGCGCCGCGTCGCTTGCACCTCCACCGCTGCGACCGACTCTTGTGGGTTGTGTTGTCGCGATTCTGGTCCAGTTGACGGCGATGTCTGCAGATGGTTCAGCCCGACACGGTGCTCCGTTGGCACCGCAGAGCTTTCGCCTGGCATTGGACAAGGAAATCGCGCCGCCTTCCCGGACGGCCAGAAGCTGCCTCGAACAATTCGGCGCATGAGCCAAGCGAACCTGTCGAATCCGGTTGGTGCGAGGCTTCTACGGACGTTGGAGGTTGCCGTCCATGGCCAGCGCACTCGAGCCGGGAGCTGTACCGGTAGCCTCGCCATAGGAAAAGCTCCCCGCTCCGACAGCTCCTGTGTAACGACCGGTTCCACCAGTAATCACGTAGGAAAGAGTACTCATCGCGTTAACTCCGTCGCTGCAGCCTATTCCTGAGACGGCAAAGGAGATGCTGCTGTTTTTTGCATCTGGAGTGTTGATGACTCCGCTGCCATATTTGGTACTGCAAAGAGCGCTGCCGACCATGGCGCTCCATACAGTGCCGTTGACGACCGAAAATGACAGCGTAGAGCCGCTTCCCACGTGACTGCCCTTGACGGGCAAGGTCACGCCAAGAATATCAGGTGCGCCGGTGGGCAGCACACCATGCAGCTCAAATTTCTCCACTGTGCTCAACGGATCATCTGCTTTCACTGGTTGAATCGACAGCGTCGCAAAAGCGGCAAGCATTCCTAAAGCAGTAAGGATTCCTACGATACTCAGTACCCTGGATGTCTTCGGTGAAGTTTTCATAGCAGATCCTTCCTTTTCGTCGAAAAATAGTGGTCAAAGACTCTCCGGCCTCAAAGATCCTTGATCGGCCAGAATGTCCCTTGATAGCCATCTGCTTCCCCCTGTCCTACAAAGCGCAAACGGCAACAAAATCCTTCGGTGTAAATGGTGCCGCCAAAATAGCTGATATTGTCGGAGAACGTGCTGCTGGTGACGGTTTGCGTTCCTCCGACGATGTTGTAGATGCCGCCACCGTAAGAGAAGCTGAGATTGGCGTGGAACGTGCTGTTGGTCACAGTCAGCGTTCCCTGGTTGAAGATGCCGCCGCCATCGCCGAAGCCGTAGACCTTGCCTTGTGCGATGGTGAGTTTGTCTAGGTTGAGCTGGACCCCACTGGGGACGGAGAAAACTTGCACGGCGTTGCCACCGCTGATGCTGACGTTTTGGCCGGTTCCATCGATCGTGGTGTCCGCAGGAATTGTGATGATGGCCGTCAGCGTAATCGTCCCGCTGCACGTGAACGTAACCCTACCGCCGCCGCTGACCGCAGTAAGCAGACTCGGTTCATCGCAACTGCTGACCACGCCCGCAGCTCGCGCTAACGGTGCGTAAGCCATCGCGAGAGCAACCAGCAGCGCCGCAAGCAAAATTCTCGGCCGCCCGTGCCGATGCACTGTATTTGCAGGCGCCGCTGAGTCAACCCGTTGATATTGGTGCTTGCCCACTTTTTCTTTTTCATAGTCTTGTCTCCTGTGCGCCGGTTAAACCGGCGAGGATTGTCGTTCTTTCAGTCGCTTTTTGGTGTCCGCCGCAACTCGCACGAAAACACCGTGCCGGGATCTGTGGCGAGGCCGTCGATGCGGTCGCCCCTCTCCGATACGATGAAGGTGATATCGAGCGGTGGGCCCTGTTGGTTATCAATCTTTTGATCGTAGGTGATGGTGCCGGTGCCGTCGGGGTTGAGCTGCTCCGTCCCCGTGACCGTCTGCGTGTGCGGTGGCCCGCCGCCAATCATTACCGTGCTGCTGCCGGTAAACGTACCGCCGTCATCGGCAGTCACGGTGCCCAGTAGTTTTGCCGGAAGCAGCGGTGCGTTCGGCCCCGGCGAAAGGTAGCCGTTGCAAGCGACGATGTATCTGCCCGCCGTGCTCCCTGTGGTGAAGCGATTATCCTGCGAGCTGCCGTTGCTCCTGGCTCTCGCTGCGAATAGGAAGAGTGCAAGTACGAAGAAGAGCAAGATACCGATTCCGAGCTTCGATTTCATAAGTCACCTCCTCGGGTGATGGTGGGGCGTTTCGAAACCTAATCCGGAGAGGACCTGAAACTTGCGTTGCGTCAGTCCTACTCCGCGAAACAGACTTCGCCGCTGTAGCGGAGGGCGGTGCCGGAGACCAGGTCTGCTTCACCGAAGTAGGTCACATCGCCAGCCGCTCCAGCGAAGCGGCCGGTTCCGCCTGTGATGTGTGAAGGATAGCTGATGATGGCGAACCGAGTTTGCGAATTCTGCACCGGAACGGTAGTGGCAACGGCGGGATCCAAGTAGATGTTGTCGCCGGATTCCGTGACCCAGTGGTGCTGAACGTGGAATATCACCGTTCCATTTGGGCCGGGCTGAGGAGGTGTCACTAAAGTCGCGGCTACGGCGCCGCGCAGGTCGCCTGTTACCGGGCCCAAGGTGGTGTTGGCGTCGACGGCGCCGAAATTAGTGATGATGCTGCCGCCGACGTGAGTGCAGTAACGTTCCCCGGGTCCGGAGCGTGGCTGAGCCGCAGCGGTCGGATGGCCTCCGCTGCTGCTGATGAATGCAATGACCAAAACTACAGTGCAAACTAGGAATGCGATGCGAGTGATCCTTCCTAATGTCATGGCTGATCTCCTGTTTTGGTGTGCCAGGATCCTGTCTGTGTCTCGATGGCTCGAAAGGAACAAGTCCTTGGTCACAACTGGATGCGCACAATGGCTCAAGCGCGAACCGGGGACAAGAACCTAGTCGGTGGTTTGTTGGTTCCGTGGGAAGTTGTTGATTCCCGGCAACTAATTGCCCGGGGTTGCCGGCTACTCGTTCCATTCCTGCAAGTACAAATGTGATAAACTGCCAAGTATTCGGCTCGGAGTCAGCAAATGGCAGCCATCCCCAGCCAATCCCGGGTGATAAAGTTTGGGGTCTTCGAAGTGGATCTGCAGGCCGGGGAGGTTCGCAAGGCCGGCATGAGGCAGAGGCTCGCGGGCCAGCCTTTCCAGTTGTTACAAGTCCTGCT
>QIAN01000216.1 GCA_003225005.1 Acidobacteriota bacterium
TCAACTCCTTGGGCGTTGCGGCCTTCGTGCTCCAGTACCGTTTGGGACCCCGCTACCATCACCCCGCTCCCTTGCAGGACGCGCAGCGCGCCTTGCGCTATGTCCGTCTCCATGCCAAGGAGCTTGGTGCGGCCCCGGATCAAATCGGCATTTGGGGGTTCTCTGCCGGCGGGCATCTGGCGGCGACCGCCAGCACACACTTTGATGCCGGAGATCCCAAGGCCACGGATCCAATCGACCGAATGAGCTCGCGCCCGAACTTTCTGATTTTGGCTTATCCAGTAATCTCATTCACGGCCGAATATACGCACTTGGGTTCCCGCAAAAATCTTTTGGGAGATAATCCTGATCCCCAGGTCGTCGAAAGCCTGTCGAACGAGAAGCAGGTCACACCGCAAACTCCACCGACGTTTCTCTTTCACACGGATGGAGACACGGGAGTGCCGCCTGAGAACAGTGTTTCGTTTTACCTGGCCCTGCGGAAGGCCGGTGTGCCTCATGGGGTTGGTCTGGCGCCCGCAGACCCGGTCCTGTGTTCTTGGCCCAAACGCTTGGCCGATTGGCTGCGGGTCCGGGGATTGATCCCCGCCCCACGGTAGTCAGGTCCATTACTAAAAAGCGCAGCGGTGTCACGGGATGCTGCGCGACGCCCGGCCTTTTGCTTTCTACCCAGTTGCTTTCTGCCTACCCACAAATTTGTCGCAAACGCCGTAAACCCCTGATTCACCATCAAAAAAGTAGCCAGCAAGGAGAAACGCGAAAACCCCGTTGGCACGCACCTTTCGGTGCATTAGAATGTTTCTGCGGTTTGAAAACACTCACCCACGAGGTGAAAGATTGATAACACAAGGTGCACTTCCATTCAAGTACGAGTTGGAAAGCAGTGCAGCAGGGATGACGGGGCTGGGAGGATTGCCGCTGTATCTAGATTTGGCGGCAGTGATGGGAATGAGCCAGTCGATTGAGAAGCACGTGCAGGTGAGAGTCGGTGAACAAGGCTGGAGCGATGTTCAGGTGGTGATGGCGCTGATCCTGTTGAATCTGGCCGGAGGGGAGCATGTGGAAGATTTGCGGCGCTTGGAGGAAGATGAGGGGTTGTGTCGAGTGCTGCGGAAAGTCGAGAGGGCAGGGTTGAAACGGAAGGTGAGGCGAGCGTTGGAGCGGCGCTGGCGCAAGGAGCGGCAACGGACAGTGCCCTCGGCCTCGGCGGTGTTTCGTTACTTGGCAGCGTTTCACGACCCGGAGCAGGAGCAGTTACGGCAGACGGGGAAAGCCTTCATTCCAGCTCCCAACGTGCATTTGGAGGGATTAGAGAAAGTCAACCAAGATTTAGTGGAGTGGGTACAATCGAAGAGGCCGGAGAAGATGGCCACCTTGGATATGGATGCGACGCTAGTGGAGACCCAGAAAGCAGAGGCGTTGTATGGCTACCAACATTTCAAAGCCTACCAACCCTTGAACACCTATTGGGCCGAGCAGGGGTTGGTCTTACACACGGAGTTTCGGGATGGCAACGTACCGGCCGGCTATGGGCAGTCGCGCGTGTTTGAGAAAGCCTTGTCGCTGCTGCCGGAGGGAGTCCAGAAGGTCCGGCTGCGATCCGACACGGCGGCCTATCAGCATGAGTTATTGCGTTACTGTGCGGAAGGGAAACATCCTCGGTTTGGACGCATTGAGTTTGCTATCAGTTGCGATGTGACCCGGGAGTTTAAGGAGGCAGTAGGGGAAGTGCCTGAGTCGGAGTGGCATCCGATTTACCGGGAGCACCACGGAAAGCGCGTGAAGACGGGACAGGAATGGGCCGAGGTCTGTTTTGTGCCCAACCAGATGAGCCACAGCAAACGGGGTCCAGAGTACCGTTATTTAGCCCTGCGCGAACCGTTGCGCCAGTTGGAACTACCCGGAATGGAAGGGCAGCGCGAGTTGCCGTTTCCGAGCCTGGAGATGAACCGCCAGAGCTACAAGCTGTTTGGGATCGTGACGAACATGGACTGGAAGGGAGACCGTTTGATTGCTTGGCAGCACGAGCGTTGCGGCAAGAGTGAAGAGGCGCACAAGGTCATGAAGGAGGACCTGGCGGGCGGCCAGCTGCCTTCAGGAGATTTCGGAGAGAATGCGGCCTGGTGGTGGATCATGGTCCTGGCGCTGAACTTGAATGTGGCCATGAAACAACTGGTCTTGGGACCCGGCTGGGAGCAGCGGCGCCTGAAAGCCCTTCGCTGGGCCTTGATTCATCTACCGGGACGGGTGCTGAATCGTTCGCGACAATGGATCATTCGCTTGGGCAAGAACTGCGCAGCCTACCGTCTCCTGATGGGGGCGCGCCAGAAAATCCTCCAACTAGCCCACAGCCCGACCGGCACCTAATCCTCTGAGTAAAGAGAGATATTCACAACCCGAAATCAACGACCCAGGATCCGTGCGGCCCACTAATCGATCAGAGGTGTGCATGAACCATTATAGAAGCTGGGCAACTGCTGATACCTCGTTTCTCTCAAACAAACTCAGGCTCTGAACGGAAAAACGATGCCGAATTGTTCCATTGCCTGCTTAGGTGGTGGATTTAGGCCAGGTTCGACGCTTGAAATTCCCACAGGAAGTCTCTAACATACACCTGATTTTCTATCGCGGAGGCGCAATGTCTCAACCGATCTACGATTGCATCATTGTTGGCTCAGGTGCAGCCGGGGGTATGGCGGCGCAGAAATTGTGCAGTGCTGGCTTGCACGTCTTGATGCTGGAAGCTGGCCGCCAGGTGGATTACCTGGGAAAGGAAAACTACAAGCACAAAATGCCCTGGGAGTTCAAGCATCGCGGCTTCCTCTCACCTGAGGAAAAGAAGCGTTACTCTTACGTGGCCAACGCGTACAACAAGCATGTGCTGGCCGACGAGACCCAGAACCCCTACACCACTCCCCCCGGCAAACCGTTTGTGTGGGTGCGGTCCAGATGTGTGGGCGGCAAGACGCTGCACTGGGGCCGGATGTCGTTTCGCTGGAGCGACCTCGATTTCAAAGCGGCCAGCCGCGATGGCTACGGCGTGGACTGGCCCATCAGCTATAAGGACCTTGAGCCCTA
>QIAN01000217.1 GCA_003225005.1 Acidobacteriota bacterium
CGGAGAAGACCTGGATAAATCAATCGGGTGAATTACCGAGAGTAAATACCCTAACGTGGAAGGAGATTCCTGGATTTGCGGCAAAGACTTCAAACAATCGTGACCTAGGAGCGTGGCGTCTTAATGGAGAAGCTGATTCTAGTACCCGCGGGATCGATAAATGAGATGGTTACGGGTTCAGGACAGATTAATGGAGCTTAGTTTTTGCAAAGATCGTTATCAACAGAATGGTGGAGGCGGGGGGAGTCGAACCCCCGTCCGAAAAGCGCTACGCCACGGAGCCTACATGCTTATCTCAGTTCAGTTTGGTTCGCCAGTCGCGCTCAGAACGAGCAAGAAACGCATCCAGCTAGTCCGATGAATCTCGCCGCCGCCTTACGGACCGAAAGGCAGCGGCCAGCTCACTGTTTGACGCCTCTTGCCGGGCCCATGAGCAAAGCCCGGGGAAGCGTGCGCTTAATTAATTAAGCAGCAAGTGCCAAGTTGTTGTTGGCAGTTCTAGTTTCCAGCCGATTACGGGTGGTTGGCCCCCGGCATGCCTCCGAGACGCGACAGCTTCCGTCGAAACCGTGTCGCCCCCGTTGAACCCTTACATTTTACCATGCCCCGGTAGCCTGCATCTCACCAGCTGTTCGCGCCCTCAGGCTGCCGCCGAAGGCGCACTGGCTTTTCCGGAGCGCATGATCGCTCCTCATTCTGTTACCATCTCGTTTTTAACACGATCAATGATTCTGCTTACTCTCGCTTCGTCCGTTCTCGGCGGTTGGCTGTTGTGCGCATCGGCGCTTTTAGGTATCGGCGCGATTGCCCTTCGATGCCTTCGCTTGCCCATGATTCCGATCAACGCATTCTGGCTTGGGTTGGCCGCGTCCGCTTCCATTCTCGAGGTCTATCATTTAGTTAGGCCCGTAGATTCGGCGATCGGTTTATCGCTGCTCGTCTTCGGAATCGCAGGACTCGCGAGCAATCGAGCCCTTGTTGGCGCGCTGCTCGGCGACCTGCGGCGACTCGATCGTGCGTCTATCGTCCTCTTACTCGCTATTCTGGCCATTCTTGCCGTGCGCTCGTCCGGTCCCTGCGAACACTACGATACCGGCCTGTACGGCGCCGCGACCGTTCGGTGGCTCGTCTCCTATCCTGCGCTACCGGGCCTCGCTAATTTACATGGTCGGTTTGGCTTCAATTCCGCTCTCTTTCCCCTCGTTGCTGTGCTGCAGCACGGATTCCTTGCTCCGCTAACGTTTCGCATCATCGAGGGTCTGCTGGTTTTCGTTGCCGCTTGTTTGATTGTTGCCCCATGCGTACGCTTACTGCACCGTGAATCAAACTCGCCGTCCGATTGGTTCGCAGCCGTTCTCCTCATCCCACTCACCTTTTGGATATTGAGAGGCGATCTCGTTGGGACCAACACCGATCTGCCCGCGAGTATCCTGTCGCTTTTTGCGATTCATTATATTTTTCGCGCGTTTAACTTCGAGACAGCACTCATCGGCGCAACGTCAACAACATCCGATTTGCTGGTCGCGGTTGCTCTACTGTCGCTCGCAGTCACCTTCAAATTGTCTACTGCTGTTCTCGCGACGATTGCTTGGGGTTTGATCCTCTATCAGCTACGGTCATTGCACTTACTTTCATCCGACAATAAGCGCGTCTATAACCGCGCACTCGTCATTCCATTGCTCGTTCTTACCCCTTGGATTGCACACGGACTCATCCTGAGTGGGTACCCCGCCTATCCAAGTAGCGTGCTCGGCATTCCCGTCGATTGGAGGGTTCCGGTAGAGTCCGTGAACCTCGTAAGAGCTGGCGTCCGTGCGTGGGCAAGAGCGCCATTTTCTTCGCTTGAGGCGGCCACCGGCTTTCACTGGCTTTGTGGTTGGTTTCACCAGGCTCGAGCTGATAGACAAGGGTTCGCCCTGCCCCTCTTGATTGCAGCATTGGGTTGTTTTTCGATCGTTGCCACAAGCCGCCATGAGCAGACACGGTTCTCCACAGCTCGCTGCGCGCCGCTTTTTCCTGTCGTTATCGGTTTAGGCTCTTGGTTTTACCTGGCACCTGCTCTCCGCTTTGGCGAGGGATTGCTCTGGGGATTGG
>QIAN01000219.1 GCA_003225005.1 Acidobacteriota bacterium
TACCACAATCAACTGCTAGCCTACGGTGATGCGGTTCGTCGTCTGCACCATGCGCGCGTCTCCAGTGAGACTCCCATCGGTTGGTGGAGATGGACCGTTTACTATGGCGCCATCAACGAAGGCGAGGTTTTGGCCAACGGTGACTGGCAAGCCCAACACCTGAAGTCATTAGGTTATCGATATTTCCAAATTGATGAAGGTTATCAATACGCCCGCGGGGAATATACAACTCCGAATGCAACGCAATTTCCGGATGGTTTGCGGTTTGTCGGGCATCACCTTATCGGAGAGGGGCTGACATTCGGCGTATGGACGGCGCCGTTTGAGGTGACGAGCCGGGCTTGGATCTACGAGCACCACAAGGACTGGCTGGTGCACAATGCCAAGGGAGATCCGATCCCTATTGGCGACGTCTGGCACCAAAAGACGGATGTGCTTTACGCGCTGGACACAACCCATCCCGGAGCCCAGGAGTATATGCGGGACACTTACAGGACACTCGTGCGCGAATGGGGGGTCCGGTTCATCAAACTCGACTTCATGGATACCACCGCGATCGAGGGTTACCATTACCGCCCCAACACCACAGCCCTCGAAGCCCAACGCATTGGCCTCCAGGTAATCCGCGATGCCGTGGGCGAGGAGGTGAGCTTGGATAAAGACGGAAGTCCCATGCTCAACCCAGTGGGGCTAGTAGATACGGGCCGGATCTCCGCGGATACGGGCCACAGTTTTGAGAGGACCAAGAATGCCGCTTCTGGCATAGCTGCCCGCTTCTATATGCAGCGTAATTTCTTCGTCAATGATCCGGACGCCTTCAACGTCACCCCAACGCATCTCATGGAGCGTGCGAACGAACGGTCTTCGATTTCGCTGGGTGCGGCCGAGGCGTCGATCGCGCTCTCCGCAGTATCCGGCGGCATGTATGAGATTGGCGATGACATGCCGGTTCTGGGGTCGGAGAAGGATCGGCTGGCGCTGGTTGAAAACCGAGAGTTGCTGAATATGGCCAAAGTCGGCCGAGCTTCCACGCCGTTAGACCTGATGACCTACGAGCCGGAGGATGGACAGCCCAGTACTTTCTTCATCCGGGAAGATCAACGGCAGGCCATACTGACGGTCTTCAATTGGACGAACACAACGCGCTCGCACACGCTGAGACTGGCGGACCTCGGTCTGCCTGCCGGCCACATGTTTGCGGCGACGGATGTGCTGAACCAGAATGAGACGGTTACGCTCGAGGGTGGCGCAGTGCGGCTGAAGAACCAGCCACCCCAGTCGGTGAGGGTGATCAAGCTGATCGACAAGAGCGTTGCCGAGGCTGCCCCAACCGTGACGACGCAGGCGCCCGCAGCAGCAAATACCGGCGAGATGATCAATCTCTCGGCGCAGGCCGAAGCTGGCGGTGTGCCCGCGGTCGCTTATCACTGGGACCTCGGCGACGGCACGAGCGCGGATAGCCCCAAGGTACATCATGCTTACACCAACGCAGGCGAGTTCACGATCCGCCTCATAGTGGACGGAGTGGACGGGGTACCGGCCCACAAGAATTTCTCCCTCAAGGTAACCGGCAATTTGAGGGCGCACTCTAACCTTGTCGACAATCGACGCTTCGTAGAGCCAACCGACCGCTGAGCGGCTCCGGAGGCAGTGCGGTTTCTTGCTGTTCTTGCCGAGCCTGTGGAACTGGGGCAAGAAATCAAGTTTGCCTAAAAGCGACATTCCTACGAAGTCAATTCACCGACCGAAATGGGCCCATCTCACAAATAGGTAGGAACGCGCAGATATGATCAATCGGCGGCAGTGGATATGCGGAGTAGGGATTATGGCGGGAACAGCTCTCAGTCGGGCAGTGTCCTGGCCCTGACGCTCCGGAGTTTACTAGGATTTTAGACGGCGGATACTCTGCCAGTTTGAGCTCCATCCGTGGAGCAGCTTCAATCCGGAGCTTATTAATAACGCCTGTTAATGACAGCTACAATGTTTTACGGAGCCACGTGGTCACGACGGGGAGGGTTACCGAGTTGAAGAAGGCACTCTGGCTTGTTCTTGGTTCCATCGTTGTCTACGCCCTTACAAACTGTGGCGGAGGCGGCTCATCGAACGCTCCCGCGCCATTATCCATACAGCTATCACCTTCCGCGCCGAGTCTAGCAGTTAACTCCTCCGTGCCCATCAATGCCCAAGCTACGCCGCCTCTCCCGAAGTACTTCGGCTGGTTGACATGGAGTATTCAAGGCTATCCGTCACCAACGGACTGTACAGAATACGCGGTGGATCCGCAGATGGCTCCGCCCATGTCTGGATGTCCGAACGGCTGGCTGGCTATGGAACAACCAATGACTGGATACACGCCAACGGGCGGGTACTATTATTCACCCGGTGTGCCCGGAGATTACACGGTCATTGTTCAAGGACAGATCACCGACCAGTCCTCAAGTCAGAGGATTGATTACCAGGGAAGAGCGAGCGCCGCAGTCACTGTGACAGCACAGTAGCCTCATCTTCCTCGGTTAAATGGCATGTGCAGTCGCGCCACGTAGGTTTGACGGCATCGCTTTCTTGCCTACCGCGAGCCCTATTGACATCGGCTCGATCGAAGCGAGCCGGATGACATCACCGTCGAGTTTTCCTTGAACAGTTACCGTGTCTCCGGTGTGAAGGGCTGTCTTGTCCTGCGCTCGAAGCTCGTACATGACCCTGTTCGTGTCGTCGTAGAGCGCCAACTTTGCACCCGGTACGACTTTGTTACATTCGGGAGGCTCGAAAAAGGCCTCGTCTGCGTTGCAGCTACTGGAAACGAGAATGCCGGACCACGATCGAGAATTTCTGGCGCTGTTGTCGGCCGCAAGGGTGAGCGAGGCGACACAAGAAAGCGCCATCAGATAAAGCAAGAAGTCCCTCGCGATTCGATCGGTTTTGACCCCCAACTTCGATTCGAAGCTTCCTCTTATTGTTCGATGTTCAATCTGCTCGTATCGTCTGTGGTCGGCTACTTGCCTCCCAATTTCTCGAAGAACAGACAGATGGTCTCGATGCCGCGATGGAAGTTGGGGATGTGGAACTTCTCGTTGGGAGCGTGCAGATTGTCATCAGGAAGGCCGAATCCCATCATCACGCTGGGAATCTTAAGTACGTCCTGAAAGTCAGTGACGATAGGAATTGAGCCGCCGGAGCGAATGAAGACCGTCTCTTTCTTGAAGACGTCGCGCAGAGCCTCGGTAGCGGCCTTAATGTAGCGATTGTCAGTGCCGACGACGCAGGCCGGACCCTTGCTCCAAACCTTGATCTTGGTTTCGATGCCCTTGGGCGTCCGCTTCTTCACATAAGCGGTGTACTTGTTGAGGATGTCGTCGGGATCCTGGTTGGGAACCAGGCGCATGGAGACTTTGGCGGCCGCCTTGGCCGGGATTACAGTCTTGGCGCCAGGAGCGGTGAATCCTCCGGGCATGCCGTGAACTTCGAGCGTGGGACGTGCCCAGGTGCGATATAGAACCGAGAAGCCGGGCTCTCCGGTGAGAACTTTGGATCCGACCTCGGCCTTGCGGTAGTGCTCCTCATTGAAAGGCAGACGTTTCCAGGCTTGGAGTTCGTCCTTGCTCGGTGCTGTGACGCCCTTATAAAAGCCGGGAATCAGGACTTTCCCCTTTGCGTCTTTCAATTTGCTGATGATCTCGATTAATGCAAAGAAAGGATTAGGTGCGACGCCCCCGTACATGCCGGAGTGCAGGTCAGTCTTCGCGCCCTGGGCTTCGATCTCGGTGTAAACCAGCCCGCGCAAGCCGACGCATAGCGTCGGAAGATTCGGAGCAAATAATTCTGTGTCGCAGACCAGGGCGAAATCGGCCTTGAGCTTAGCCTGCTCTTTGCGGACATACTCGGCAATCGATTCGCCGCCAACTTCTTCTTCTCCCTCGAAAATTACCTTGACGTTAATAGGGAGAGAGCCGTTGCGCGCTTTTAGCAGCGACTCGAGAGCTTTCACTTCGAGCCAGAGCTGACCTTTGTCGTCGACCGCACCGCGAGCGTAAAGATTGTTATTGCGCTCGGTCGGCTCGAACGGTGGGGAAATCCATTCCTCCAGCGGATCGGGCGGCTGCACATCATAGTGGGCATAGCAAAGCACGGTGGGCTTCGCTGGCGCATGAAGCCAGTCCGTGTAAATGAGAGGATGGCCCTTGGTCGGGATAATCTCGACGTTCTCCATGCCGATACGGCGAAGCTCATTGGCCACAAAATCGGCGGCTTGGCGCACATCGCTCTTATGTTCGTCGAGGGTGCTGACACTAGGAATGCGGAGAAGATCTTTGAGCTCGTTAAGAAAGCGCTGCTGATTATTACGGGCGAAATCTACCGCAGGGGAAGCCATGGGGTCGTCCTTTCCTTCGAGGCAAACGCCGCCGGTTTGCCATGTTGATCACCATAAAACGTTTCAGTATACCGGAAGCCGCGGGCGCGCCTGTGGGCCGTCATAAGGGTATTCCGGCAACCAAGAGGAGTCGAGCAGCGCGGTTTCAACGGGCAAAGCGCCCGGGAGAGAACGGCGACAAATCTTGATGGCACGGATTACCGGCGACGACGTCGGCCATAATCTGCGCCGTGATCGGCGCCAGGAGAATTCCGTCGCGAAAGTGACCGGTGGCTACATAGTAGCCGGGAGTTGCGGTCGCTCCGAGGATGGGTAAGTCATCGGGCGTGCCCGGACGCAGTCCGGCCCAGTCCTTGAGAATTTTCGCGTCCCGAAGTGCCGGAATCATCTTCACCGCGGCCCGATACAAACGCTGGATGGTAGGCACGTCGGTTCGCTTGTCGAAGCCCACTTGTTCCACCGTGGTGCCGACCACAATGCGGCCGTCACTGCGCGGGATGAGATAGACCTCGGGGGCACGCACCACATGGCTAAGTAGCGCCCGAGAAGGTGTGACCAGCGAAAGCATCTGTCCTTTGACAGGACGCGTGGGGAATTTATGGGGCGCGATTTGGCCGGCCCAGGCTCCGGCGCAGTTGATCACTTTTGATGCGAGGAAAGTCGTCTTGGTCGTGGTCAAGCCCGTCACGCTGCCGTTCGAAAGATTCACAGAGATAGCCGGGTCGCCCGATGAGAAATCTACTCCTTGATGCTTGGCCGCCTTCACGGCTGCAGCAGCGAGTGCCTGCGGATCGACGCTGCGCTCTTTCAAATGGAAAGCGACTCGACTGTCTTCAGCAAGCGCGGGCTCAAGTTCGGCCAAGGGGGCATTGAGCAGTGCCGCTGTGGTGAGGCCGGCGTGCTCGTGAACCTGTTCCGGCGGCGGGAAAATAATTGTGCCCTGGTCCCGCAGATCAACTTTCATTCCCGATTGCGTCTCGATCTCGTGCACAAATTCCGGATACAAACGCGCGCTAGGTGTGGCCAGCGACTGTAGAGCGGCATGCGTTTCGAGTGAGCCATCGACCAGCATGCCGCCCGCGGCCGAAGAGGCTTCTCGTCCTGGCTCGCCGCGCTCCACAATGAGCACTCTTGCGCCAGATTTGCGCAGAGCAATCGAGAGTGATAAGCCAATAATGCCGCCTCCGGCAATGATCACATCCCAACTCTTCATCCAGGCATTGTAAAAGAGAACGGCAGGCGAATAGCAGCGGCAAAATTCCCCGCGCCAGTGCTCAAACGATCTCCCCAGATTCCCGCATTACTTTCGTTATCTGCCGTGCATGTCTCTGGTTATGCGGCCCGAATGCTTGCGAACGCCTATAATCACACGACGCCGAAATCCTGGTTGCGGTTGTGCGCCCCCTATGAGCTAATTGCACTACTTGCTTTGCGGGCGAATAATAAAGTACAGCTTTCAATCACATTCAAGTAATCATTAGGAGAAACCTATGTCGGAAGAGGGCGAGCGAATACCCGTAGAACACCAGTCGAGTGTAGGCAGGTGGATTCTGATTTTGCTGGCTGTGGTCTTTGTGGCGGCGTCGGTGTACGCGCACGTCACCATGCATTCCTGGATTGAAAGCTTGCGCAAGGATTTGAACTCCAGTCAAGCCCAGGTTGCCGAGCTGAATAATCGCGTGCAAACAGCCGAGGCGTCGGAAGAGACACTGGCTCATCAGTTGGGTATGACCAAGAAGGAGCTAGCACAGCGCGCGTCACAGTTGCAGGTTCAGCAGAGGGCCGCAGAGCAGCGTCTGGAAACTGCGCAGAAGGAACAAATTACCCAGGTGAGCGGGGAAGTGGCCGGCGTGAAAACGGACGTTGGTGGAGTGAAATCCGACGTAGCCTCCACGAAGGCCGAGTTGGAAGCCACGAAAGCAAAGCTGCAGAGCACGATTGGCGATCTGGGAGTGCAGAGCGGCCTGATCGCCACCACGCGCGGCGATCTGGAAACGCTTAAGCACAGGGGTGACCGCAACTACTACGAATTTACTTTGCTCAAAGGTGCCAAGCCGCAACCAGTCGCCACCGTGGGCTTGCAGCTTAAGAAGACCGACGTTAAGCGTGGCAAGTTCACGATGAACGTAACCTCCGACGATAAGACTATCGAGAAGAAGGACCGCAACGTGGCAGAACCGATCCAGTTCTACTCCGGTCGTGACCATCTGTTGTTTGAATTGGTGTTGTGGACCGTGGATAAGAACAAGGCCACAGGTTATCTGAGCACTCCGAAGAATGCTCCTGTACCGGTGACCGCCAATTGAACAGCGCCTTGCTCCCCACTGGGCACGTCTTGCTCCAGATCGCTCTGCGCACGGGCGTGATCTACCTGGTGGTGTTGATTGGCGTGCGCTTGAGCGGCAAGCGCGAAGTAGGACAGATGACGCCCTTCGATCTGACTCTGCTGCTTCTCCTTTCCAACTCCGTGCAAAATGCCATGACGGGTCCCGACACGTCGCTGGTGGGCGGCGTGGTCGCGGCTTGTACCTTGCTGTTGATGAACTACATAGTGGCGGACATTTCGGGAGCGAACCGCCGCTTTCGCAAATTTATTCAAGGGCAACCGAGCCTGCTGATCCACGATGGAACGATCATCGAGGCCCACATGGCTAAGGAACATGTCAGCATGGACGAGTTGCAGCGCGCCCTCCGGGAACACGGAATCAGCGACTATCACCAAGTGGCGCTGGCAGTGCTGGAAGTTGACGGCTCGATTAGTTGCCTGAAATATGACGAGATCAAACCGGACGCCAACACCCATCTGGTGCGGCGACGGTTCATTCAGAAGAAGCAGTAACTACTCCGTCGCCACAAACTTCACGCAAACCGGCGAAGGCACGTGAAGCACATCGCCGGTGGGAGCAAGGCGGCCAGTCTTGGGATCAATACGGAAAATTACTATGTTGTCTGACTTCTGATTGGCCACGAACAGCCGCGAGCCAGTTGGGTCAATCTCGAAGTTGCGCGGCACCTTGCCTTGCGTTGAAACATATTGGAGAGCCGTGAGCGTGCCCTTGGACTCGTCAATAGCGAACACGGCAATGCTGTCATGTCCGCGGTTCGAAGCATAAAGAAACTTGCCGGATGGATGGACCTGAATCTCGGCGTCGTCATTGGCACCGGCAAAGTCCTTGGGCAAAGTTGAAATCGTCTGCAGCGAATGCAGTTGTCCGCGATCGGCATCGTAGGAAAACGCAGTCACCGTGGACTGCATTTCGTTGATCACATAGGCGAACGTGCCGCCGGGACTGAACCCAAAATGTCTGGGGCCCGCCCCCGCGTTCAGGCTCACAAACTTAGGGTCGCTCGCCGTTAACGTTCCTTTGGTCGGATCAAACCGGTAAATGAGAATTTCATCAAGTCCCAAATCCGCGGCTACGGCGAAGCGGTTGTCGGCCGACAAATTGATGTAGTGGGCGTGTGGCCCCTCCTGGCGCTGGGGATTCGTGCCGTGTCCGGTGTGTTGCACAAAGGCCGACGCCTCGCCCAAACCGCCGCCCTCGAGTATGGGGAACACGGCTACGCTGCCTCCGGTGTAATTTGCCACTAGGACGAACTTACCCGTCTGGTCGACGATTACGTAGCAGGGATCCGACCCGCGCGACGAAACTTCATTCAGTAACTTCAACTTGCCAGTCTTGTGATCGATGGCAAAAGCGCTCACCACTCCGCTGCTCTGGCCTTTGTAGTGGGTGACCTCATTCACTGCGTAGAGAAAGGCACGATTGGGATGGACGGCGAGGAATGAAGGGTTAGTGGTTTCCGCCGCCAGCCCGATCGACACAAGTTGCCCCGACGCGGAGTCGTAGTGGTATCCATAAATCCCCTTGCCTGAACCCTCCGGCTGCTTCGTATACGTGCCTACGTAAACTAAATACTTCTCCTTGCCCGTGTCGTTTTTCGGTTTTCCGTCGACGGCCAGCGGTAGCAGCGCGAACAGCGCCAGGATGATATTCAAGTTGCGGCGACTTGTTTTCATAGGGTCTATAAAAACCTATCTCGCAGCGGGAAGGCAAGCATCGCCGACCGGCGTGCGCTACCGGATCTCAAAACGGCGAACGCTACGGCTTACTTCGACAGCACTACCGGCACTGGCTGGTCGTAGGGTTGGATCGCCAGGCTGATCGACTGACGCTGATTGAAGACCTCGAGCATCACCGGAAAACTCACGAGTACAGTCCCTTTGACCTCTTCGCCAGGTTGCAGTTTGGTCTCCGGAGTGAAAGGCGGCTGAGCGCCGGATTTCAGCGCGGGAAAAGCCTGGTAATAGCGCTCGAAATCCACAGCAGAAAGGGCATCGCTGCTCAATTCGCCGCTCGCCGTTTTCAGTTTGCCTTGAATGCTTCGCATCCAGATCGTCTTGTCGGCACCATTGCGAATGGTAAAGGTGAGGGCGACCAGAGTGGCATTTTGGCCGGGAATCTCCACTGCAGCAATGTTGTCCAGTGAGCCAGAACCTTGCGGTTTGGCGCGCTGCAAGAACGAAATACCCGCAACCACCACCAGCACGCCCAGCAGGGTGATTAAAACCGTTGCCGCGGGCGGCAGATTGCGTTTGGCCGTACCGAATTCGTCGGCAATGTTGATGGTGGGACCGGATTGAATATTCGGGGAGGGCGTACTCGCAACCGAGGCTGGCGAGGCCGCATTGGGGACGACGACCGGCGGTTTAAGGATCTCATCAGGCATGGGGTTCCCCCTCGTGCGTGCTGATTCTACTCCCGAAAACCAATCATTCGTGCAAGGCCGGGGCGCGACCGGCGCGACCGCCCATTCGTGGGGCCGAAACGACGTCCGCTCCGGCTTCAATCTCACGCGGTCTTGTCTTGCTGCACATCCTGACTCTGAAATTCCGCCACCACTTCCAATTCCGCATCCCCGCTGTTGCACAGTTGTTCTCGGACTGGACGCGGCGTAATAGCGCATCCTGGAGACTCCTTTGAGTCGCCCGGCTTGAGGAAACCGCTCCGTCCGAACGTGTCGGTGCCAGAGGCGGGGCTCCAGCGCCCATGTTTTAGCGGTGTGATCGGCGGCCCCTCGATGCTCCCACCGCCTTGCGGAATGGGTCCAACGTGAACCGCTTGCGTGTCTGTATTGTTCTTACCGTCATCGCCTCCCGAAATAACCGTCAGCCACGAGCTAGCTGCTAGCCGTCTTGCACCAGTTCCCCCGTTCTCTGCGCTAACTCCCCATGATCCACCTCGGCAATCTGCTCGGACTTCCAAGTCAGCGTACTTACAACGCCGGCGTGCTTCAAGCTTCTGAAGTTTGGGACAACTTCCGGGGGTGCATCAGAGCTCTGCTATCGCTGAGTAGCAAGAACGGCCGGAGTTTGGTCGAATTTTAGAACTGTCTCGATGCCGAGAGAGTCCGGCAGAACGTCACCAGGCGTGCTTCATGGCACCCGCAAACTTCTGCTCCGGAAGGGTATTGAGCACATCCCCTTTCGTCAACCATGCGCGTCGGGCTTGCAGAACGCCGAAGCGAATCTTCTCCAGATGCGAGGTGTGATGTGAATCGGTATTGATGACAATCTTCACTCCGTGCTGCTTGGCTTGGCGCAAATGAACGTCGTTGAGATCGAGCCGGTCTGGATAGGAATTCAATTCCATCGCTACTTTGTTCTGGGCGGCCGCCGTGAGAACCGCGTTTATATCGTAGTGATACGCATCGCGGCGTAGCTGAATGCGCCCCGTGGGGTGTCCAATGAGAGAGACATTGGGGTTCGCGATCGCTTTCAATAGGCGGTCAGTCATCTTCGCCGGTTCCTGATTAAAAACCGAATGAACACTGGCAATGACAATGTCCATTTCGGCGAGGACGGAATCAGAGAGGTCGAGGTCCCCGTCGGCGAGAATGTCAACTTCGATGCCGGCGAAGATGGTGATGCCCTCGATTTGGTCGCTGGCCGAGCGGATGCGCTGGATGTGCGCCAGGGCGCGTTTATCATCGAGACCATTGGCGAAGGCCAGGTTTTTGGAATGGTCTGTGATGGCAATGTAGTTATACCCGCGCGCCTTTGCTGCTTCTGCCATTTCCTCGATGGTGTTGCGGCCATCAGTTTCCACGGTATGCATGTGCACGTCGCCCTGCAGGTCGGCCTGGGCAATTAGGGGAGGGAGAGTATGCTGGGCGGCAGCATCGATCTCGCCGAGATTTTCGCGAAGTTCTGGCGCGATGAAGTCCAGCTTAAGCTTGGCGTAAATCTCCTCTTCAGTTTTCCCTGCAACCGGTTTCTCCGTTTTCAAATCGGCGAGGCTGTACTCGTTGAGGGTGTACCCCATTTTGAGCGCGCGCTGGCGCAAGGCAACGTTATGGGCCTTTGAGCCGGTAAAGTACTGCATGGCCGCCCCGAAAGACTCAGGAGGCAACAAGCGCACGTCCACCTGCATGGCGCTGCGCAGCCGGAAGCTGACTTTGTTGTCCCCGCGGCTGATCATGTCCATCAGCGGCGGATATTGGGCTACATACTCCCCCGCCTTCTCGCGGTCTGCGTCTGTGCAACAGGCTTTGCCAGTAACCAGAAAATCCAGATCACCCACGGTTTCCCGGCCCCGGCGCAGCGACCCCGCGGGAGTGATCTTTTCGAAGCCCGTGAACTTGGCAAGATAGTCCGTGAGCTTGGCGGCTTCGGCTTCGGCGGCATCGAGCAGAAATCGGCCACCGATCCGGCGGTAGTCTTCAATTGCCTTGAGGAGCTTTTGCTCGTGTTTTTCTCCCATGCGCGGAAGAATGCGAATCTTGCCCTCGCGCGCCAGTTTCTCGACGGCATCAACATCGCAAACTTCGTAGGCGCTCCAGATCAGCGCGATTGTCTTGGGGCCAAGACCTTGAATTCTCAACAACTGCAACATCGAAGGATGGTATTTCTTCAACAGTTCGGCATGGACAGTGACGCATCCCTGTTTGAAAAGTTCCTGGAGGTTTATCAGCATTCCCTTACCGATGCCGGGAATCTCCAGCACCTTCTTGGGTTCGCCGATGATGTCTTTTATGGGCTGGGGATGGTTTTCGATGGCCTGTGCGGCGTTGCGATAAGACCGGATACGAAAAGAGTCTTGTCCGTCGATTTCGAGCATATCGGCGGTTTCGTAGAGAATGCCGGCAATTGCTTTATTGTCCACGGCATAGAGATTAAATCATCTGGGTATGGGATGCCCGAATGGCGCAGAGGTTTTCCTCAACTTTCGCCCCGACAATCTGCCGCAGCAGGAAAGTGGTCCGGCTTAAAGCGCGACCTTAAGCCGCCTTGGTGACGTTCGCCGCCTGCGGACCTTTCTGGCCCTCGGCGATCTCGAACTCAACCTGATCGCCTTCTTGCAGACTCTTGTAACCCTCAGAAGTAATCGCGCTGTAGTGAACAAAGACATCCGGTCCATCCGCGCGCCCGATGAATCCGTATCCCTTGGCGTTATTGAACCACTTGACGGTTCCTTTCAAACGTTCCACGTACCCCCCCTCTCTCCGCAGGCCCTTGAGCGGGGGGTCAAGGACGAGCCCGCAGTTATTTACGACATTTTCCTGCGAGGGCAGAGGACTGTCAAGGGTTTGCAGGGTTTGCAGGAGTCTTATTCGAAGGCCGCGGTGGAGCAGGCCATGAAAGTACAGGAAATGATCCTATTTTTTCCCGCGCTTGGTTTTTGAGTCTGAGCCGTGCTCGTTCATGCACTGGAGCCAGAGAATCGAGGAAATGGTCTTGGCGTCGCGGATAGTCCCGCTAGTGACCATGCGAACCGCTGCAGGAAGCGCAACCAGGCGCTTCTGAATGATTTCGTCGTCTTCAGGCTGCGCCTTGCCGCGTCGAAGACCCGTCGCCATGAATACCGACATGGTTTCAGCCATGAAGCCAGGGCTGGCATAGAAGTTGAGAATGCGGCGCCAGTGCAGGGCAGTGTATCCGGTTTCTTCGACCAATTCGCGCTGAGCAGCTAGCAGTTCTTTTTCGCCGGGGTCGATGCGTCCGGCCGGAAGCTCCCAAAGATGACCGCCGGCGGCGTGGCGATATTGGCGTTCCAGCAAAACGCGCGACACGCCACGGGATTCGTCCACCGCCAGAATGACCACCGAGCCGGAATGGTGTATGAGGTCGCGACGCACCCGGATGCCACCCGGCTCCTCGACCCGATCGGTTGTTACCCAGAACACAGGTCCTCGATAAACGATTCGCGATGAAAGGATACGCGCCTTGCGTTGTGTCTTGCTGCGGCCAGATTTTTTTCGGCGTGAACAAGAGCGTAGCACTTTCGGCATGGAAACCAATATAAAGCATGGCTCTGGTTTTCGGTGGGGTGTGGCGGAACCCACAAGCTCGAATCTGACTCTGCTATTCTGCCGGGCATGGCTCGAAAGCCGCGGATTGCAATTGTCGGGGCTGGAAAAGTGGGTGGTGCCTTGGCGGTGTCATTGCGGCGGGCAGGATATTCCATCGATGCGATTGTGACGCGGCCGGGAGGCGCCTCGCTCCGCCGTGCATCTCGTCTGGCTCGTCAGGTTGGCTCTCAGGCGGTGATCTCCGGGACTCGGATCAAGGCTGACGCAATCTGGTTCTGTGTACCCGATGGAGAAATTGCTTCCGCAGCACAATCGCTCGCGCTCCTAATCCGCGGACAACCGATAGTCGCTTTACATTCCAGCGGCCTGCTCAGCAGCGATCAGTTGCACGGGCTGCGGAGGTCCGGAGCGAATGTGGCTTCGGTGCATCCGCTTATGAGCTTTGTGCCCGGTTCGCGGCCTTCACTGGCGGGCGTGTCATTCGCCATGGAGGGAGACGCCGCAGCCGTCCGCATGGCGAAACGCATCGTAAAGGATCTGCGCGGCGAACCGTTCTTGATCCGAAAGAAAGATAAAGCGGCGTATCACGCGTGGGCCACGTTCGCCTCGCCCTTGTTGACAGCTCTGTTGGCAACGACGGAGCGCGTGGCAGTTGCGGCGGGTGTGAAACCAACGCTTGCGAGACGGAGAATGATGCCGATCGTCTCGCAAACCGTGGTTAACTATGCGACCTTAGGAGCGCCCACTTCCTTCAGCGGTCCGTTTGCCAGGGGAGATGTGAAAACGATTAAACAGCACCTGCGCGCGTTGCGGCGGATTCCGACGGCGGGCGCGGTTTACAAGGCCCTGGCGAGGGCCGCTTTACAATACCTTCCAACAAAAAACCGCAAAGCTCTCTCGAAGTTTCTCCAGGGCTGACATTCAGGTGGCTGGTTGCGGTTCTGCACTTCTCGGTTACCGAAGGCTTCCTTGTGCCGCATCATTTCGTGCACGTGGAAGGGTGTCTTATCGGAACCTATTTACCGTGGCGTGAACAGGTGACCGAGTTTCTCTTTCTTGGTCTTGAGATATTCCTCGGCATGCTCGTTGGCCTCCACTTCGCAAGGCACGCGCTCCACAACCTTGACGCCGGCGCGTTCCAGCGCCTCAACCTTGTCGGGATTATTCGAGAGTAGACGAACCCGCATAACGCCCAACTCCTTGAGCATCTCGGCGGGAAGCGTGAAGTCGCGATGATCGGCCCTGAAGCCGAGACGTTCGTTGGCCTCGACCGTGTCGAGCCCTGAATCCTGCAGTTCGTAGGCCTGCAGCTTTGCCATCAACCCAATTCCGCGTCCCTCCTGTTGCTCATAGATCAAAATGCCGGCACCTGCAGCGGAAATCATCGAAAGCGCGAGCTCGAGCTGCTGGCGACAGTCGCAACGCAGGGAATGAAACACATCGCCCGTGAGGCATTGGGAATGAACACGAACCAGCGGCGGAGCAGAATGGACATCGCCCTTGACGAGGGCCACCGCTTCTTCAACCGGCCCATTCTTTTGTCGGTCCTGGCCTGGCCCCTGGGCCGAGCTGACTTCGCTGCGGAAGCCATGAATGCGAAACTTTCCCCAGCGAGTAGGGAAAGCTGCCGAGGCTATTTGGCGAACTACGCTGACGCCCACCCCTGTATTATAGCGGTTCCAAACCGTGCGACCGGATGGTTACCTGTCCACAGGCGGTCTGAGGGTCAGCCTCTTGCTTTGAAGTGGAAGATTGCATCCTGCTTGGACACAATGGCAACTCCGTTTCGCGTGGCGGGACGAAAATGCCAATTCTCCAGCGCGGCCAGGACTTTGTTGTCGAGCGCAGGGCCGGCACTCTCGAGCACGCTCTTGCGAACGATTTCTCCTCGTTCGTCGATTGTGATCTCGACCACCACGTTGCCCTCCGAATCTGGCCGCTCCCACGGATACACAACCGGATCAGAGGTGGTGATAGGCAGGGCTGGTCGAATTTCGACACCGAAAGTTGCAGCACTGCCGAGCGTCCCATAAGGACGTCCCGGCGGAGCGCCATGGCCCAGGTTGGACACCGTGGATGTTTTTGACTTGCTTTCGGTCTCCGAGGGCGGTAATGGAATCGGTGTAGGCGGCAGTTTTGCCGCACTTGCATTCTGTTTCCAAGCCAGCCGTTGATGCGCAATTCTCTGATGCTGGTAGACCGCGGATGGGGTGTCGGGGGAACTATTGTGGCTGTTGTCCTGGACTCGAGCTGGCCAATACAGCGGAGTCACCGAGGTTCCATTCTTGCCCAAGGCTACCGAGGAAGGCGTTAAAAGCCTCGGTTGAGGCGCGTGTAGCAGCCAACCCAAAAGCAAAGTGTGCACAGCCAGTGACCATGCTACAAATCCGCGTTGCTTTTGAGGTGCCGCGAAATCGCCAGCAAGAGCGCTTACTAGGCGTTGAGATCTGAGATCGGTATTGGATACAGGCAGCATCGCGCAGTTTGATCGTAGGCAGCAGCTCTGACGCGCTTCGATCTATGGCTAGTTAGACGCGGCCCCGCGCTTTTCGTCAAGTAACTTTGCGCCTGTGGGTCGCCGCTCTTGGTGCGGGGAAGAAAACGCTGATAAAATCAGCAAACCAGCGGTCCAACCTGCCTGTGGGGCTATAGCTCAGCTGGGAGAGCGCATCGTTCGCAACGATGAGGTCGTCGGTTCGATCCCGACTAGCTCCACCAATCCTTCCAACAACTTGGCGACGATTGCAGCCATTTCTGTGAGCATTGAAAAGGTGACTTATTGGACCGTAATGGACCGTGAATTTGTGGCGAACTCCGAAAGCTGCTCCAGAGCTCGGCGTTGAGCCACAGGTACGATCTGCGCGTAAATTTCCATCGTGGTCGAGATGCGCGAGTGGCGCATCTGGCCTTGCACCGATTTCGGGTCGGCTCCCGCTTGAACCAACCATGTCGCGTGGGAAGTACGCAGGCATCGCCAGTTCACATGCAGGCCAAGCGATCGGGCTCCTGGTTTGATGTGCCTTCGCAAAACGTTTTGGTCATTCATTGGCCTGCCCGCTTGGACGCTCTGAAAAACTAGATCGTCTGGCCCTGCCGATTTGACCAGCTTGTGTTTTCGCACGGCACGACCAGCCCGTTACGGACAGCAGATGAATGAAAAAGACTCCCCGTGTGCGAATGTCGTCGTGACCGCGGAACTGACCAAGTGCCTTTCCGACGCAAGGGACAGGGCAGACACCAAGCTCAACTCCGTTTACAAGGAAATTCGCAGTCGCTTGGAAGGTGCCGAAGCTGAGAGTCTGACCAAGACTCAACGTCTCTGGATTCAGTATCGAGATGCAAATTGCTCGGCTGAACGGGACTTGTACGAGGGTGGTACCGGGAAATACACGGTCTATTTCGCCTGCCTCGAATCACTGACCAGAGGGCGTACACGGGAATCGCAAGTTACATACGCCGTGCGATTGAAGTAGGTTTCGAAAAGTCGCCTTTACGATCACTGTGGTCAAGCGTAATCGCCTGTTGAAAAACTCTTTCCTGCAAAATTCGCAAAAATAAAATCGCGTCAGGAAGCCCAACAAACGACTTTCTCAGTTTTCCTAGACATTTTCTATCCCCCAAATTTTGGCTATTTTGAGGAAGATGGATTTTTTCAGCACCCACGCCTAATTGCAACATCAGTTGAGCGCCTGTATCAGTGGTGCGTCATTCAGACGGCTACCTCCTGCTGATCCTCGCCCCTGCGACTCTTTAGCGCTGTCTTTGGGCAAAAGATAGGCCTTGGGTGCTATCGTTGCAGCGGAGGACAGAGAATGGCATTTCCTAATGATGATCCCACGGTCCAGCACGGTGACCGTTCAATACAACTGATTGACTGGTTGGTGGGACGATTGGAAGAGTGTCTCGGTGAGGTTCTACCGCTCCAGACGGATGATCTTTTGAAAGACTATGCGAAGAATGCTCGTAACAGCATGGCATCAGCAATCGAGCAGCTGAGCCTTGCACGCGCTAAAAAAGAGCAGCAACTCGGGGGCCGCACCAGCTAGAGACGCGCACACTACACGGACAGTGCTTTCACTGCCAATTGCGGTTTTGAGTGTAATGCCATCTGTTTACGTCAACAATCTGGTTTGATGAAGTCCAGTGCGCCGACAGCGGCCCGATGACCGACGAGAAGCCCAGCCCGAGTGCGGCGAACGGTTTATTCCTCGTGTGAAGGACGCGCTGTCGAACAGCGTCAGCGAGAATCCGTAGTCAACGGCCGGCTCTTTCGCGAGTTCGTCGAGGTAAAGATTGAAGCCGCCGATGACATCCTGGACCTTGGTACTCATAGAGCCCGACTTGTCGAGGATGACATTGACTAGGACCCGCTGCTTGCCGCTCGATGGAGCGGAATGGGAATTGTTTGAGCTCACTTTTCCTTCTCCCGGCTGGCAGCAGTCGGCGACCGGACGTAGGTGGTTTGCCGCGTGAAGCCCAGTTTTTTCGAGCAGGCGCTCGCTGGGTTCCTTGTGACGGTTGTAGACGTTGCTGAGATATTGCTTAGACATATCCAGCTCGGCTGCGAACTTGGTCAGCGTCTTCTCACCCTGGACGCGCTTCATGATGGCGATCAGCTCTTCGATGGTCGTCGCTTTGTATGCCATACTGGGATACGACGTCAAGTTTGGAGGAGCTCATGAACTTATTCCGGCCGCTACGGGCGCTTCAAGCGCACCCCAAAGATCGCCGATGCTTCTGCCGCACCACGGCTTGCTCATTTCTTACCTCATCGTGCCCGCTGTGCTGCTGCTATCCTCTTGCGTCCTGCAGCCGAAATCGTTCGCTTTTTTGCGGTTTGCAATAGCAGCTTTCGGTTTGCTTCCATGCATGTAGACGTTCCCGAAGGCGGTGAGGGCGGCTGTTACGCGGTGCAGCTCATCCTCAAGTCGGGTGCGTTCCTTCTGGAGTTGACTGAGTACAGACTGCATCAGTGTTTCTGGCATGGATCGATCCTATCGCTCGAAATTTGCAGACAAGACGGGTGACGCGGGCTCTGGTCACCAGCAATCCGGATTGGTGGTGCGAATCTGTCGTTCTAGAAGGCGCGAAGCGACCAGTGACCTGGAGTCCACAGGTTGTCACACGAAGGAACCGGTGCCTGACATGGAGCGCTGATTGGCACGGTAGGGTGTTCCAAAAGCCCCGCATAAGGTTTGGGCACTCGGGCCTGCGCTGAACCGTCCGGACGGCAAATCCCCGCTAAATCGACTTCCTGAAAAGGTTACCTACCCAAGAGAGACATGCCATTGGAAATTAATCCTTGCACCACTAGTTTGAGAGCCGACCCAAGGCGTCGTTGGCATCGATTTACCCTTCGAACCGGCGCATTAGCTCGCTGCAGTGCTTGCACCAACTAAGACCCCACTCGCGTTTGTAATCGTGCGCTTCACACAGTTGAGATTAACCCACAACACCCGACCCGGCTTTCCAACCCTCAGCGCTAGCTACGTCCCTCACGAACGACTTCGCGCCGTTCAGATTCTGGTCCCCCATCAGACTCCACGCCTGTGGGCGCCGGGCACACCATTTCTGTCAAGCCAAGCGGCGTAAGATCGAGATTAGAGGGAAAAACCGTGCAACTAGTGGCTGGAGTGGATCTTGGCGGA
>QIAN01000218.1 GCA_003225005.1 Acidobacteriota bacterium
TCTAATGACCATGCGTGTACGAAAACCTTTAATCGCTTTCAGTGCAATTCTTCAATCCGTTCTTTGGTTGACTCATCTTTTCCTCTATGCGACCTGGACCTTTGGCGAAACTCATGGGGCACCGTGGATCAAATTGGTCTTCGGCTTGTTGTCGGTGAGCTTTATTGTCGCTTCGCTACTCGCCCTTCGCTATACAAATGCTGCCGTACGCGCGTTTTACAGGATTGCTGCGGTTTGGATGGGTCTGGTGAGCTTCCTCTTTCTCGCGGCGATTTCCTCCTGGATTATTTTCGGAGGTGCGCGGCTGGCTGGGCTGGACATGAACTTCCATGGGACCGCGGAATTGCTGTTCGGTGCTGCGGTGGTGGCTGGACTCTACGGGGTTTTCAATGCGAGCTGGATGCGGATCACCCGAACGACAGTGCGCCTCGCGAAGCTCCCGGCGGCGTGGCACGGGCGAAGAGCGGCGCTGATCAGCGATGTGCACCTCGGGCACGTGCGAAACGGCACCTTTTTGCGGCGCATGGTTGCGAAGATTGTGAAGGAAGAGCCGGACGCGATTTTTATCGCAGGAGACTTGTATGACGGGACCGCCATCGATGTGCGGCGTGCAGCGGCGCCATTGAGCGAGCTCGTGGCGCCGCACGGAGTGTATTTCGTCGCGGGAAATCATGAACAATTTGGGGACGACAGTAAATATCTGCATGCCATTGCGGCGGCCGGAGTCCGCGTGCTTAGCAATGAGAAGGTGGAAGTGGACGGTTTGCAGATTATTGGCGTGCCGTACCGGAACGCGGCGCGCGATGGTCACCTTGCGTCGGTGCTACACGGCATCCGGTTGGATCGCGATCGCGCGA
The DNA here is from genome assembly GCA_003225005.1 of Acidobacteriota bacterium. Taxonomy (GTDB): domain Bacteria; phylum Acidobacteriota; class Terriglobia; order Terriglobales; family Acidobacteriaceae; genus Sulfotelmatobacter. The sequence continues at coordinate 858 of QIAN01000218.1, forward strand.
GCGTTCTGTTGACGCATGCGCCCGACCATCCGGAGATCGCCGAGGCCGCTGGCGTTTCCCTGCAGCTATCCGGGCATACGCACCTTGGGCAGTTCATACCTTGGAGTTGGATGGCGCGGCGGATTTACCGGCAGTTTGTGTATGGCTTGAGCCAGATCGGTAGGATGCAGGTTTTCACTTCGAGCGGAGCAGGAACCTGGGGACCGCCGCTGCGTCTGGGATCGAATCCCGAGATCGTAATGCTCGAGTTCCAATAGAGTTTAAGAGAATTCGGCTGCTACGAAAATCAAGAAACAAAAGCAATGCAAGACTGAGTTGAAAGGCGGTCACAGGTGGAGTTGAGAAAGCCAGCTTAATGAACTGCGTCTGTCCCCTAGCTCATGGGCTCATTTCCCGTGCAGAGCCATGCGGGCAATCATGATCAGGTTCCAGCCGACGATTGCTATGTACAGAGCATTAACTATCCACAGGCGTCTGCGTACTCCCATGGCGATCACCACTGCGATGAGCTTACTCATCAGCACCCCGCCAAAGCGGCCAAATACCACCGTGAGATGCGCGACTAACGGATTGACCTCGATCGCGCCAGCGCGAAACGCATACATCGTAGTGAGCAGATCTAGAACCTGCAGCCCGACAAAGGTCCATCGCGAGCGCAGGAACCGCTTGAGTCCCTCACTCCGCGGACTCCCCACTGCGTCTCGCCAGGGTTCGGATGAGATTGACGCCATAGATTCTTGGTTTACTCGAATTGTTGAATCGCGAAGAGTATACATTACGGGGAGTCGGCGCTTCGTGACCGCATGAAAGAGGAAGGTTCGAGCAGAGGCTTCTCGCTCGACCTCTTCAGCGCCCCGGCAAGCGGATGCCGAGCAAGATCTTGAGAGCCACCGGCTTCCCGTCGACTTGTGCAGGCTGGAACGTCCAATTACGCAGCGCTTCGATAAGAGGTACATTGACCTGCGAGTCGGGGGTCTGTTTCACCATTACCTGCTCCAGTTGACCCGTGAGGTTGAGAATCGCCGATGCGACGATCAACTGATGCGCGCACTTCGATGCCAGCGCAGCGCTAAACTGCGGCACCTCTTTGAGTGTGGCATACGGTGGCGTCGGTGTTCCCCGAATGCGATCGGAGGCGTCTCCAGTCTGCGGCGGTTGCAATACCGCATACTGTAAGGTCCACGAAGGAGTGCGGTCTTCGTCGTTGTCCCGCATGTCAAGATAAACCGTGTAGACCTTCTCATTCTGGAAGACGCCGAGGTCCGGAAGTCCGCCGCCGCTGCTCGCGGTTGAGGTGATGGTCATCCCGTAGGAAGTCTGGCGGTGCAGGGTGAGACTAGCGTGCAAGCCTGGGGCGTCGCCGTTTCCATAGCGTCCGCCACTAATCGTGATGCCAGGAAATCCGCCTCCCCCAGGGGCGCTTCCCGCACCCTTGCCGCTTCCCAGGGTGGTTCCAGTTCCAGATCCTGTGCCCGCTGCCGCCGTCGTTCCCCGACCAGTAGCGGCGCCTTCTCCTGTCGAATTCAAGCCGCTGCCCTTTGCGTAGCCGTATCGTCCGCCGTTGCCAGTGCCCGAGCCCTTCGAATTCTCGCCAATGCCGCCAGTTGCCGCTTCCGCAAGCGCGTCGCCACTAGCCACATCCGTGGGGCTTCCGACGCCCGCAGCCATGGAGGGTTGAGCGCCGCCCTTGGACCCGGCGCCTGGATCAGCAATCACCGTCACCTCTCCCGGAGCTACCGCAAACAAGGAACGAGCCTCCACCCGAGGAATGTTTTTCGGGACATCAGGCGGCGGAGGAACCGCATTGAGCACCAGCAGCCCCGTTTGTCCTCGTCGATCCACCGGCACTTCGGAAATCTCTGCCGGATCCGGTACCGGGGGCTTCGCCGGAAGCAGCCGGGGAACGATGGGCTCCGATGCGTCGAGGGCGGGAACCTGGCTGGCGGCAGAAATCGGCAACGTGATCTTCGGGGCCGGAATGGGCTTATCCACCGGGCGCCGAAGCGCCATTTCGCCGGCCAGAATTTTTATTACCGGCTTCGGCGGTTCTGCCACAGCCACCTCAGTCGGCCGCGCGACGTTGGGCAACGGTATGAATTGCCGCAATAGCGGGGGATTCTTAAGCGCAGGTTGAAGAATGGTCTGAATACCAAGCGTCGCGCGCGGAGGATCCGACACCACCGGTTGTGGCCCGGGATAGGCAAAGCCTCGCCGGCTCCGCGCCCGCACTCCCTGGGAGAGTTCTGGCTCGCTGCCCGCTCCGCCGCCGGTCTTACCCGCGCCCTCGCTTCCACCGCCCAGTGTCGGAAGGTAGAGCACTTTGCCTACTGGCAGCACGGTTTCCAGTCGCGGCGGCACGGCCTCGACCGAGCGCACGAACGCAAAATGACTCGAAAACAAAACCATGACCACGACAAGTTCATGCAGCAGGACCGAATATCCAAAGCTCCGGCCCGTGCGGTAGCCATATCCAATTTCGCGGAAGGAAAGGGACGATGCCGGAGCTTGACGCACCTCAGGTGGCGCCAGCGAATCTAAGATATCTTCCAGAACAACAGGACTCATTTTTCAACTACTCCCCATCCCCGAACTTCGTTGGCGTAATCACACTCATTGCAGGAGCGATGCTTTCAAAATATTGTAGATGGCATTTGGGTTTAGAGCCATAGCGACGGTTGAGTTTCCGGCCAAGACCAGTTCGTCACTCGTTATATTACCCAACACGTATGTTCCACCGCTGGGAGTACCTTGCAACTGGAAGAAAGCGTTATAGCCAGTAAGAGGAGCGGAGCAGCCCGTGCCTGTTCCGGCTGAATTGCAATTGTGAAAATACATGTTGCCCGAGAGAATCAACCCGCCCCCACCTTGCATGCTGGCTTGGCCTTTCGCGTCAGCATTGGCGCGATCCTGAAAAAAGACCAACCCACGGATTGCTCCGGAAGTGTCAGTAGATCCGGCGCCAATGTAACTTCCCTTGGTCGTGCACTGTCCTAACAACACATTGCCGGGGACTGTGGCGGGTAGGTTCAATTGGGTAGGCGGCGCGGTACCTCCCGGGCAAGTAGCATTGGATGTAGTGAAAACGTCAACGGTGCGTCCTCCCGACTTTCCCGCGCTCGATCCAAAAAAGACCGATCCATAAGTGTTCGCACCACCACTCCCAGACATATAAAACATCACTCCGTTGCTCCCGTCACTGCCGCTGACAGTATTTAGCGCGGGCCGGACAACGCCGAGGCTATCCACGTCCAGCACATAGCGACTCTTCCCGCTCGGGCCGGCAACGCAACCAGTTCCCGGTGAGCCGCTATTGTCGTTGGCCGTCCCTTTCATGTAATAAATACCGGGAACAAAGATTGCCGTAACGCCCTTGACGATAATCGGATTGGTATAAAGCCCCGGCTTGTATAGCTTGCACCCCCCATGGTCGGGACATCCAGTTACAGTGTTCGTTGCGTCGTAGACAACATTGATCGGAGCGCCGTCGGTGACGGACGCGGCGGGAAGTGTGGGAGCCGATACCAAACTATATGGATCGGAAATCGGCCCGCCCGTAGCCCAGTCGCCGGATGTGCCAGGGCTGAAACCAGCGGGCGGAGTCTTCGGCTGACCAACGACCGCGAACTCACTCCCGCTGAAACTCGGCCCCCCCTTACTGAGATCGATGGTTCCGCCGTTCGAGTTGCAACCACCAGCGGCATTGGTCGTTGCGGCGGCGCAACTGGCATTGCTGGAATTCACTTCGACGCTTCTCGTCGGCCCGCCGACGATTGCCAGCGTGGGCCCACCGCTCAACTGGAGAGCATGAGGGCAACTAGGGTTGAGGACGATGATTGGTACCGGCGCCGTGGATTGCAGAACGCCGCATACGGCACCTGCAGCCACATCCCTGGTGCGCTGACCGGAGATCAACCCGGTTAAAGAGGTAGGCACGCGATCAGTCACATTCACTAGAATAAAGGGATTTGCCACGGAGCTGATCGGCGGTATGCAAGGAGGCGGATTCGTGGGGCTGCACGCATTCAGGCCCGGTACCGATCCCGGAAAACTAATCACCACATCGTTGGAAGCTTGACCGGCGATCAAGCCGGGTGCGTTGTACCCATTCAGGGCAGCGTACTGGCACGCAGCCGCGGTCGGCGCCGCCGAACAATTGAAGTTCCCCGGGGGGGAACCCGCCGGAAAGTTACCAAGCGACGATCCCGCCGACGCGTTGGAAAGCAGGTCCATCACGCCGGCAGTACATGCCGCGTCGGCCGCGCCTTGCGCCATTTGGCGATGAAACCACCAGTTCGACACATCCACCGACAGGCCTGCCAGCCCGAGTAAAAACAGGCACAGGACCAGCGCGATCAAAATGGTGGTCTGTCCGGACTGCCGGTTGCCGGTGCGTCGTCCCATTATCAGGTTCGCGGACTTCATAGTGTTAAACCTCCGCGCAATATCAAAATACAATGCGCCCTTCTGCGGCGGCGTGCACCGTTACCGAGGGCCAGCCCAGTCCGAAAATAGGCTGGTAGACGTAGGTCACCGTTACCCGCACCCGGTTCGGCGCAACGCTTGAACCGTCCGGATAGGTTGGGGAGACCGTCATTGCCGCGCTGTCATGAAACGAGTATGAAGCGAATTTATTTACGACAGCTTGCACATTGGCGGCGCCCGAATCGGTGCAGCTCACGCCACTACCTCCGGGCCCGCTGCAATTGGGAGCTCCAATTCCCGTTCCGTGCACAATCGCGTAGCGCACACCCTCTTTGGCCGCATCCGCCAGAACGTTGTAGGTGTAAACCATCACGATGATTTCGATTACCCCGACGATAAGCATGATGACAAACACAATCGTCAGGGCGAATTCGACGGTGCCCTGACCTTTTTCCTTCCGGTTCTTTGAGTGTAGCTTCATCGCGCTTCTCAATTCATTGCCCGCATCGAAACTTGGCGGTGGAATGTGCAAGTGACGCCACCGCCGCCCGCGGTGCAGACCGACAGCGGGAGCAATGCCAAACCAAAAGGAGCGCCGGGTATCGGGGGAGAGAAAACATAGTTCACATCCACGCGGTTCAAAACGAAGTTGGGCGCCTCAGGATCGAGGGCGGGCGCTGGATTGCCTGCACCCACCGCTCCACAAGTGGCTCCGGTGCACGGTACGCACTTGCTGACTCCGGTAGAGAACATTCCGACCGTGCTGGAGCAGACCTGAATCGTAGCAGCGGTCGGGCCGCTTAGAGCCCCGGTCATATCCTGTTGACTCAAATAGCTGATGGAGGTAATGGTCGATGGTGGGCCAGCATCGGGCAGCGACAACGAGGCCGGGGTCTGAAACCCTAAAATGGAATACTCCACTCCGCTGCGTGGCGCCACGGTTAGGTTCAGCGCGACGATGAAGAAATAGCCAAAGTTCACGCAATTTAGTACCAGGAGCAGAATCAGTGGCAGCATCAGCGCTGTTTCAATGAGCGCCTGCCCCGCACTTTCGCGCACAATTCTCCGTGTCCTCATAGCACAAACCTCAAGCCATCCCGGCACTCGGGCGCCTCAGTTCCGGCTTTGGCATCTCGAACTCCCGCAGCATCGGTTCATCGTCGTCCATCTCTTCCGGCTCTTCCGGCGCCCTCTCCTCTTCCGCCAAATTGAACTGATTCAGCAAGCGATGCAGATAACACCGGCTGATGCCCAATTCCGCGGCAGCCCGCAACCGGTTTCCCGAATGCACTCGCAAAGCCGCACGCACTAACTCTTTCTTGAATCCCTGAACCGCCTCGTGGAAGGAACCTGCCGGCACGTCGTCGGTGACAACCATCAATCCCCTCAACTCCTCCGGCAAATCTGCGACCCCAAGATACTCGTGCCCGTTGGCCAACACCACACTGCGTTCGATCACGTTTTGCAGTTCGCGGACATTTCCCGGCCATGAATAGCGCGACAGCGCACTCAGGAATCCGGGAGTGAGCATGCGCGCCGCCTTGCCGTGAATTTTGGCAAAGCTGCGCAGGAAGTGTTCCGCCAACAGCGGAATATCCTCTTTGCGTTCACTTAAAGACGGCATCTGAATCTTCACCACCGATATACGGAAATACAAGTCCTGACGGAAGGAACCCTCTTCCACCATCTTTTCCAGGTTTCGGTTGGTGGCACAGATGACGCGCACATCCAACGGCCGCGGAACATTCGAGCCCAGGCGTTCCACCGTGCGCTCCTGTAAAGCGCGCAACAGTTTTGCCTGCAAGGGAAGCGCCAAATCGCCAATTTCGTCGATAAAGATGGTCCCGCCATTGGCTTCCTCGAAGCGTCCGCGGCGGGCCTGTCCTGCCCCTGTAAAGGCACCCTTTTCGTGGCCGAAAAGCTCATCTTCGATCAAAGAATCAGGGAAACTGCATACCGAGAAGGCGACAAAGGGCTTAGGCGCTCTTGGGCTCATGCGATGGATGGCCTGCGCAACCAACCCCTTCCCTGTCCCACTCTCCCCGGTAACCAGCACCGTGGTGAACACTTCGGCAACCTTCCGGGTAACGTCACAGACACGGTCCATCGCCTTGCTGCTGCCCAGCAGGCCTTCGACCCGGCTCGAGCCCAGAAGCCTCCGGGCCTCGGCTAGCTCGCGCGCCAGGCCTCCCCGACGGCACGCCCGGTCCAGCGCAAATCGCAGTTGCTGCACATCCAATGGCTGGGTGAGCGTGTCGAACGCGTGTTCCTTGAAAGCGTTCAGGGCCTTCTGCCGGCTGGCATCCCAACTATATGCAATGACCGGAAGAGGCAGATCGCGGTTGGTCGCGGATTGCAGCACGCGGGAACTCTCTTCCTGATCGGGTATATCGAGATTGAGCAGAATCGCATCGATGGTGAGGGTTTCGAACGCCGCAATCGCTGAGGTGCCTGACGATTCCTGCAGGAGCTGGTAACCTTGCCCGAGAAGAGGTTGCAGTACTCGACCAAAAGCCTCATCGGCGTCGATGAGAAGTACGTTTTTGGGATTCGAGTTGTTGTTTGACAAAGAGTGTGCCCTTCCTTGTTTCATTCCTCTGGCTATAACCTAGCGAATCGTCTGAACCCAAGTGATCCGATTACTTTCGATTTCTGGAACGCCAAGCTCGTCCGGGGGGAGTCCGAAGGTATCCAAGGTGTACAAATGGATACATGAGAATGTCTTAGTGTCGCCTGAAGGCTACTCGTTAGTAAATGGCACCACGGTGAAGGGGTTACGCACGAAAGTGGGGGGTAGGACCTCTGTGACGATAGTTTCCCCAACAAAAGGTGTATCCGCCATAACCCACAATCACCGCCCATAGCCCAAAACCGGAATCTTTGGCACTGAAATTGCTTTGAGTATCACGGGGATAGTGTCTGTGCAGACAAGGGGAGGTGTCGAAATATCTTCCGTCCGGTCGATTGTCACCGCCCAAAAACCACCGGTGGCTGAGGCTTACGGATCGGATGACCAGCCATTAATTGAAGCTCCAGTGGGCTGGCGGGGACGGTGTCGCTCCGGCGTTTCTTTTCTAGTAGTGCTTACGTTTGTCTTTCTCAGCCTCGTATTTATCCTGGCGCACGGCAAGGTCGCAGATCCTGACCTCTGGTGGCACTTGCACAATGCCGACTACCTGATTCATCACCACAGCCTTCCCCGTTCCGACATCTATTCCTTCACGGTACCTGGCTACCCCTGGATGAATCATGAGTGGCTTGCGGAACTCCCCTACTATTTCGGATGGCGGGTGCTGCGCCTGGGCGGAATTGACGCAGTCACGATTGCGGTTCTCACGCTGATCTTCCTGGGAGTCTTGTATCTCGCGTACCGGGAATGCGGGAATTACAAAGCGGCAGTGCTGGCTTCGTCATACGCTGTTTTTCTTGGCAAGTTTTCCTTTGGCCCGCGCACGATTCTGTTTGGCTATGCCTGTCTGGTGGTCCTGCTGATCGTTCTTCAGCGCTTGCGCCAGAAGGGGCACGCCCCCTTATGGCTGATTCCGCCTCTGTTTTGCCTTTGGGTGAATACCCACGGATCCTGGTTCATCGGCATGATTATCTTTTCGATGATTGTGGCGGGAAGACTGGTCCGGCTGAAGTGGGGAATGATCGACAGTGAACCCTGGACCCCAGCGCAGCGAAAGAACTTGCTGCTTACCTGGGGGGCGAGTGTGGCCGCGCTGTTCGTCAATCCCTATGGCGCGCGTCTCGTATTCTATCCGCTCGATCTCGCCTTTCGTCAGAAAGTCAACATCGAGCACGTCGCGGAGTGGATCTCGGTCATCCTGCGACCTCGCCGTTGGACACTGTCCGAACTGGCGCTGAGCTTGTTTGTTCTTTATAGCGGCCTGACCTATGTCCGTTTCCTGTTCCTGCTAGGGATCGTAATTGCGCCCGTACTCGCCAAGTTCCTGGATTTTCTCCCGCCCTACCGGCGCGAACTTGACACTCCCGTGCTCAATACTTTCGCCATACTCTTAATGATCGCAGGCATTGTGTATTATTGGCCCCGACAAGCCCAGTTGCAACGTTTAGTGGATGATCAATACCCAGTCCAGGCTCTCGCGTACCTGCAGGCCCATCCTCCCTCAGGGCCAATCGTGAACTACTACTTGTGGGGTGGCTATCTGAACTGGAAAGATCCCAATCTGAAAGTATTTATAGACGGCCGCGCCGACATCTTTGAATACAACGGCGTGTTTCAGGATTACCTTTCCTTGCTGGGGCTAGAGGCCCCGGAGTCGATCCTGGATAAATACAAGGCCCGTTATGTTCTGTTCCCCCATCACGAGGCGCTTACCTACTTCATGGAGCACGATCCAAGATGGCGGACGGTCTATAGCGACCAGCTTTGTGTTCTGTTGGAAAGGATAGGAAACGATCCCGCGGGTGAACATCCCGGCGGTTAGACGTTATGGCGGTTCGCCGAAAATTCGATATCATCATTGTCATCGGACTGGTCGTGGCTGCGATTGCTTACGGGGCTTCTCGCTCTGAGTTTCGTTTGCGGCCGGACATGCCTGTGGAATTCTTCGACGGTTCGCGTCTCCCACCCCCCAACCGTGCTTCGGAAGAAAAGATCGCTAAGGCGTATTGGAACTGCGCGGTTAAGCAGGTGCAGTGGAAATACGGCTACGCTTCCCGGCTTCCCGATGATCCGCCCCCGGAGTTCTCAGTTACGGCGAGCGAAATCGGGCCGGTCGCAAACGACGACGCTGTTCGCCGCCACTACTGGCGGCAACTCCACGCCACATGGAATGCGTCGAGCGCGTGGAAAACTCAGTACGAGTGGAGCAGCATTTCGTTCCGGCAATCGCTGCGCTCGGCTGGGGATTGGTGGGGTCAGGTCACGCGAAATATGATGGGGCGTTAGCGGCCGATTGCCAGAGTCGCAGAGGGTGTTCCCCGAGTTGACATGCGTTTACAACTTTCTGGAACTCAGTTCCTGTTCATGTTCGCGCGCATTGGGCCTGAAGCCCTGCTCGTTTCGCTCGCGCTGCTGGTTTCGCTGGTGTACCCGCGATTGGGAGCACGATGGTTTCAGCGAGCGGAACAAGCACTGGCTGAGGTAGCCCGAAAACGCACCCTCAGTGTTCTGCTTTGCGGTATTTCTGCTCTGGCAATGCGCCTGGCATTGTTGCCGTGGCTGCCGATCCCTAAGCCGTTTATCAATGACGAGTTCAGTTTTCTTCTGGCCAGCGACACCTTCGCCCACGGCCGCCTGACGAACCCGACTCATCCGATGTGGACCCATCTGGAAACCTTCCACGTCATTTTTCATCCGACCTACGCCTCGATGTATCCGCCGCTTCAGGGATTAGTGTTAGCGTTTGGCCAGGTTGTTTTTGGGCATCCCTTCTGGGGGATGTGGCTCAGCGCCGGAATCATGTGCGCGGCAATCTGCTGGATGCTGCAAGCTTGGTTTCCGCCCTCATGGGCGTTGCTTGGGGGTATGCTGCCTGTACTGCGCTTTGGCGTGTTGAGCTATTGGAATAACGGCTACTGGGGAGGCACCCTAGCGGCAGCCGGCGGAGCGCTCGTGCTGGGCGCATTGCCTCGGATTATTCGCCGCCTGCGCGTCCGCGATGCGATCGTGATGGCGATTGGTATTGTTGTGCTTGCCAACACTCGGCCCTACGAAGGCCTGATGCTGAGCCTGGTCGTGGCTGCGCGGTTGTTTTGGTGGGCCGTGCAAAACAGATCGGCTCCGCATGGGTTGCCGACAAGACTGCTTGTTGGGCGCGTCGCGCTTCCCATGCTGCTGGTGCTGACACTGGCGGGCGCAGCGACTTCCTATTACTTCTGGCGGGTTACAGGTAATCCGCTGACTATGCCACAGCAGGCCAACCGGGAAACCTACGCGGTGGCGCGTTATTTCTATTGGCAGCCCGCATACCCAGAGCCTGCCTACCGCCACCAAGCGATCCACGATTTTTATACAGATACCGAGTTCAAGTATTTCAAGCTTGGACAGACTGGCAGGGGAATGCTGCTGCAGTTGGCAACTAAGATCGGTACGATCTGGGTTTTCTATTTCGCTCCTGCGCTTACACTTCCCTTATTCTTCTTGCCCCGGATCCTGAGAGACCGTCGCATTCGATTTTTGGTGATTGTGGGCGCAGTGGGGCTCGCCACCTCCGCCCTGGTGGTGTTCTTCAATATTCATTATGTTGCCCCAATGGCCTCGGTGCTGCTGGTTGTGCTCGTCCAAGGCATGCGGCACTTGCGGATCTGGCGGTTCGAAGAGAAACCCAGTGGTCAATTTCTAGTGAGGGCCATGGTCGTGATCTGCATCCTGATGATTCCAGTGCAGGTGCACATTCTTGCCGCGGTTCCAAAGTCAGGGTCCTGGCCAGCCATCGGTAAGGAGCGGGTCGCTTTTGAGAAGCAGCTGCAATCGCTCCCCGGACCTCAACTGGTACTGGTGTGTTATGGTCCGGGTCACGATCCCTTGGCGGACTGGGTTTATAACGGCGCTGATATTGACGGGCAGAAAGTGGTGTGGGCACGCGACATGGGAGCAGACAAGAACGAAGAGTTGCTGCACTATTTCAAGGACCGCCGCGTGTGGCTGCTCGAAGCGGATGAGGTTCCTCCCAGACTCCAGCCTTATTCGGAAACGACGGTTATCACTAGTACTCCAGACGTCAACGAGAAGCAATACTGATGCCGTCGTCGCGACTCGCGATGGAGGTTACAGTGGACTGTTCGCAAGCGCCCGCGCCACATCGGTGTAATCAGAAATCTTCGCCGGGATGGCGTCGGGCTCGACCAGCCAAACCTTTCGATCCTTGAAATATTCGATCAGCTCCTGATTCTGCTGCGGACCCATATCGTTGGCCCAAACTACTTTTGACCCATCAATATCCGCTCCGTTCGCTACCCAACTGCCGCGCGGGTCGTACTTGGGGCTGTAGCGGACGAGCAGCAGATGGCGGCCGGGAAGCTTTTCCATCCGGGCTTGAATGCGAGGCCGATCCCATCCTTGTTCGTAGGGTGAGCACCACGTCTGGGGCACCGGGTTGTCATGAATGTGCAGGAATGACCTGGCCGCACACGTCGAGAGCAACAGGACAGCCACCGCTGGTACCCCGCGGGCCAACGCAAGCCCAGTGGGCTTGCCGCGCCATCGCCAATTTCGCGTACGTTGTAGCGCGGACAGCAGCAGGGCGTAGATGACGCAAGTAATGGGAGCGGCGTAGTGCGGGTTAAAGAAGACTGGCAACAGGGTTCCAACAAAAGACACGCAGATTACGAGAAGCAGGAAGCGCGTGCGACGGCTGATATCTTTGGCAGAGAATCCGCGCGGCAAGACCATCCCCAACAACAAAATTGGGATCGTGAAGAGCGGTCCCATATAGAAAAACAAGAATGTGGCTGCCTTCACCAACACGGCACCGATAGGGTGCTCCCGCCCCACTTTGTAGTTCTCCAGCAGCCAGCCGGTGTAAAACCTTTTCATGATTTCGTGGTTGTAGGCCGGCCACGATTTCACTGATTCCCACGGGAAATAAGGAACCGGATCATACGTAGCCAGGTTGACAAAGAATGGGGTCTGAAAAGGGTGGCCGGTGACGCGCCAGAAATAGTAGAGCATGGCGGCGGCCGTCGCCGTCAGGATCACCGCAAGGGGTAGCACAACCCGGCGCAGCGTGTGCGTGAGATCGGCACCGTGGCGGCGGAGGATCCACAGCAGAAGAGCGCCCGCGACGGGGAGCGAGAAAAACAGACCCTCGTAGGGGCGGCTGTTGGCCAGGAGAGCAAGACCTAGCCCCATGAGCACAACATCGCTCAGGCGCTCGTGGCGTTTGATTCGAGGAAGCGCCCCCAGAACCAGCGCGCCGCCCAGAGCCGCTGCGGCCCCGCCGAAATAAGTGTTCACCCAATAGCTGAATGTCGCCAGCCGGACGACGGCAAGAAATCCTCCCAGGAGCGCCCAGAACGGAGGCAGCCATCCCTGAAGCATCCAGCAAATGGCGGCGCACATCAGCCCCGTGCTAAGCAAGACGCCCCAGAACGGATGATGGAAGATCACCTGGCCGATGGCGAGGAACACTCCTTGCGCCGGAAAATACATCGACGCATACGTGGGCTTCTGAATAACGTGGAAGGTTTCAAAATGGACCCACATGGGATGAGTGGGATTGGTGAGGCGGCCGTGAGAGAAAGTGTCCGCCATCAGAAGATAGCTGAATTCATCGTGCACGCCGGGCGTAGGAATCGGCAGAATCGGCAGCAATGCCGCACGCAGAGCCAGGGCCGTCATGCCGACGACCAGAACCGCGACGCCCCGCCTTTGAGCAAGCCTCGCCATCGCCCGCTCGCAGTGAAGAAACCATCGCGAACCAAGCCCTGGCCAAGTGAAAGCCAGTAGCACCGCAAACAGCACTAGTCCTGATTCGATCAGAAGCATCGAAAAGATCTCTGTCTGTGCGTCCGCGCCACAAACGGAACGACTACCGGCGCACGGAAAGTCTATCGCAGTTGAGATTCACCCGGTGTGTACGCATCGGCTTCGTGGCCCGGCACTCTGGTTGGTTTTCTAAATGCAGGAAGGGACGAAGCCGTTAGAATGCCGTTGATGAGGGACCTGCAAGTCGCAATTAGTTCTCCGCAAGGGAGCGAGCAGACGGCTGCCCAGGAGAGGGCCAACTCAAAGCTCATCGCCGTAGCCGTGTGCACCTCTCTTCTCTACCTCGCGGGACTCTTCTACTATGCTGCCACCCGCCCCATCGATGGCGATGAGGGCTTTTACACTACCGCGGCCCGCCTGGTCTGGGAAGGGAAGACGCCTTACAAAGATTTCTTCTTCCAGCAAGGGCCGCTGCTGCCATATCTCTACAGTTGGATCTGGGCTGTTCATCCACGCTCGCTTGTCGCGATGCGCATGTTGTCCGCGGCCTGCGGCGGCCTCGAAGTCTTGCTGCTTGGCCTTGCGCTGGTTTCCGCCAGGCGCCTGCCCCCTAAAGTTGCGCTCGCAGCCTTCGCCGCCGTGCTGCTCAATCCGTACTCAGTCTCGTGGAATGTCGTGGTCAAGACTTTCGCAGTTGCGAACTTGCTGATGACTCTGGCCACGATCTCACTCTACATCGCCTTGCGTTCCCGGCGTCTCCCGTGGTTCTTCGCCGCGGGACTCGCCCTGGGATTCTGCGTCTCAGCCCGCTCGCTCTACGGCCTGCTAATTCCCGCAGTTCTTCTCGGCATGTTTTACCAGGAATTCCGCAGCTCTCGAAACCCCTACCCCAGATGCCTGGCCTTTCTGGCAGGATCGCTCGTTGGCGGCCTGCCCATGATCGTAAGCTTTTTGCGTTATCCGCAAGCGTTCATCTTCAACAACCTCACCTACCATCATTTCGACGTCGGCTACATGATTTCAGGAAGCGGCGTGATCACCGAGGGTTATCGGAGCGCAAGGCACGTGCTGTTCGTCTATTTCTCCATGATCGGCGTCCGTCTGCTCTTGTTCCACCCCTACTTCACGATCCAACTCATTCTGGCCATAATCGGAATTCTCAGCCTCCGTAAATTGCGTCGGCAGCGCTCGAATGACAGCCCTTATACTGATCGCGACTATCTCTACTTTCAACTCGCGTTGCTGATGTTGGTGGTATACGTGGCAACTGCGCTGCTCCCGTTCCCGCCGTACGATCAGCACTTTGTGAGCCCGCTGGTTCCCTTGTTGATTCCCTTCGTCGCGGAGGGCCTGCGCGTGACCCTCCGGGCAGGAGGGAAGCGCGTAGTCGCGCTGGCGCTGGTCGCACCAATTCTTTTCACGATCGAAATTGGCAGGGAAACCGCAAGAAATTCCGGGCACTCCATCTGGCGGCTCTCCAGTTATCGCGAGACTACGAAGGTGATCGAAGCCAATACCAGCTCCGATGAGGTAGTCATGTCCTTCTGGCCGGGATTCGTCTTCGAATCCGGCCGCCGTTATTTCCCTGGTCTCGAGAACCACTTCGTCTACCGCGTCATGAACAAGATGAGCCCGGAAAAACGAACTCGCATGCATGTCGTCTCCAAGGATCAGATCATGCGCGCGATCACGGGTAGCGAGATCAACGTACTGGTCATACATCCCTGGATCCTCGAGTACTACCACGACCTCTCACCAGCCGAGATTCAGGAGTTCCACTCGGCGCTAGACGCCAACTATTCTTTGCTCCGCAACATTGACAGAGTCGAGATCTATCGGCGGCGATCGACGCAAAGCAAATGACTTCTCAAGGCGTACAACTTCCGCGCGGTGTTTCTGAAGAACACATGTATGCGGCGAAACCGTCCTCACGCGGACGGCTCTTGCTTGCCCTCGTTTTGCTCCTGAGTGCGCTCTACATGGCGTGGGAGTTAAAGCGCGGCTGGGTTCCCTCGGATGAAGGCACTCTGGCGGAGTGCGCCGACCGCGTGCTGCGGGGACAACTTCCTCACCGTGACTATCACGAAGGCTATACCGGAGGTCTGAGTTACCTGAACGCAGCAGCGTTTCGCATGTTTGGAACGAACCTGGCCAGCATGCGTTACATGATGTTCCTGTTTTTTCTGGCTTGGGTTCCGGTGGTTTATTACGCGGCGTCGAGGTTTGTTTCCGTACCCCTTGCTGGCGCATTAACCCTCCTGGCGGTGGCTTGGGGACCGCCAAATTATGCAGCGGCCATGCCTTCCTGGTACAACCTGTTCTTCGCAACGTTCGGACTCGCGGCCCTGTTGCGCTATATCGAGGTCCAAACCGGACGCTGGTTGCTGCTTGCCGGGGCTTGTGGCGGCCTCTCGGTCCTGTTCAAGCTGCCGGGATTGTTCTTCATCGCGGGCGCCTTGTTGTTTCTTGTGTTTCGCGAACAACTTGCGCCCAGCGCCAACTTCACCGATCGCCGCGACAGTCCGGCGTATCGGGGCTTCGTCCTAACCTCGATCCTCTTATACGAAGCCCTGGTCTTTGCACTCCTGCGAAAACTGGCCAACAGTGCCACCTATCTTTACTTCTGGGTTCCGGAACTTGCGATTGGCGCGGCCTTAGTCTGGCACGAGGTCTATGTTTCTCGAAATCGACGCCAGAGATTTCACTTTCTTCTGCGCGAACTGGTGCTGTTCGCGGCCGGTGTTGGGATTCCCATCGCCGTATTCCTGGTGCCCTACCTTCTCACGGGAAATGTCGGCCTTCTAGTGCGGGACATTTTTGTCGTGTCCGGCCAGTTGATTGGGCGGGCTGGTATGAAGCCGCCTGAGCTCTGGTTTCTTCAGGGGATCGTGGTCAATGTACTGCTGATCACGGTCGCGCTCTTGATCCGATCGAAAGCTGCTCTCAAGCTTTGGGAACAGCTTCTCTTAGGACTGCCCATGGTCCTCCTGATCCCTTTCGCTCTTTTTTTGGCTCAACGAGCCATGTTTTTCTATCAACTCGTGTGGAGCACGATTTGGGTTTTTGCTCCAGTCGTGGTGGTGGTCGGCGTTTTGTTGATGATTCGCTGGTCCAGGCTGAACCGCCTGGAGTCCGTTCCGCGCCAGCGATTATTCCTGACTCTTTCGGTGACGGCCGCGTGCAGCCTGATTCAATTTCCCTTCAGTAACACTATCTACTTCTGCTATATTGCGCCGCTGGTTTTGTTGTCGATCACCGCTGTGATCAGTTTGATGGATCACCCACCGCGGTTAGCCGTGGCCGGCATGATGTGCTTCTGCTTTCTCTATGTGGTGCTCGAGTTGACGCCGGGGTTCGTTTACCACCTGGGCGTTCAATATACGCCGGACGTCCAGAAGGTTCGGCTTTCCATTCCTCGCGCCGGCGGCTTACGAGTCACCGCCGCGAGCGCGCGCGAGTATGAGGAACTAGACAGTCTCATCCGCCAGCATGCTCGCGGCGAATACATCCTGGCTAAGCCCGATTCTCCGGAGGTCTATTTC
This sequence comes from Acidobacteriota bacterium, assembly GCA_003225005.1. Classification (GTDB taxonomy): domain Bacteria; phylum Acidobacteriota; class Terriglobia; order Terriglobales; family Acidobacteriaceae; genus Sulfotelmatobacter. The sequence goes on from QIAN01000218.1 coordinate 17,217, forward strand.
CTTTCTGGCTTTCATGATCCGACCGGCATCTTTTTTGATTACTATGAAGACCCGGCCGGACGAACCCAGCGCGCCTTGGCGGCCATTGAATCGCGCAACATTAATCTCGTAGTCCTGAATCATCGTCCGCCATTTGCGGGTCCCATCGCGGACGATCTCAAGACCGCACTTGAGCGTGAGTTTCCCAATCGCGCCGATGCCGGGGACTTTGAAGTCAGATGGAAGCCATGAACCGTGCCATACACTAGCACGCCGCGGGATGGCTCGTTTTTTTGCGCTATGATCCTTTTCTGAGACTTGCGTCGGGTTGATTTGATATAGGAGGCCAACACGTGACCCTTGCGGGTTTCACTCTCTTGGTGATCACTGCCCTCTGCATGGCGGTCGCAAACTTTTCGCTGAAGACTGGCATCATGGCCGCCGGCGGGTTTAACCCCTCGGTGGCGGCGCTGGTCCGGTTGTGCCGCCAGCCGGCGTTTGTCGTCGGATTTGCATTGTCTGGCTTTGCTGGGCTGATGTGGTTCCGAATCCTGGCGACGCAGAAGCTCTCAACCTGCTATCCCCTGTTCGTAAGCCTTACCTATTCGCTGATCACGCTGGGGGCGTTCTACTTTTTGCATGAGAAGATTTCCGCGCAGAAGATAGCCGGGCTCGTCGCCATCGTCGCCGGCATTACCGCCGTGGCTCGCGGGTGAAGAGGGATGAATCCGGCAGGCCAAATGACAACCATTCCAACGGACGCAAGTCGATGGCCCGGCATTTCTGTGGTGGTGCCGGTTTATCGGAGCGAAGCCATCCTGCCCGAACTTGTGCAGCGGCTCGCGCAAACCCTGCCTTCTCTAGCCCAGGAGTACGAACTCATCCTGGTGAATGACAGCAGCCCAGACCTGAGCTGGGACGTCATCCGCCATCTCCAGCCCCAGTTCTCGTGGATACGCGGCATCAACCTCATGCGCAACTACGGCCAGCACAACGCGCTCCTGTGCGGCATACGAGCTGCAAGATATGAAGTGATCATTACCATGGACGACGACCTGCAGCATCCTCCGGAGGAGATTCCGAAGCTGCTGAGATCGCTGGCCAGCGGGTATGACGTGGTCTACGGCACGCCGGAGCAGGAGCAGCACGGGCTGGGCCGGGATTTGGCCTCGCTCGCGACCAAGATAGCACTGAGAAATATCGTGGGGGCGGAGATCGCCAGACAGGTCTCCGCGTTTCGCGCTTTTCGCCGGCAGGTAGTGAATGCATTCCGCCAGTATGAAGGATCATTCGTTTCCGTCGACGTATTGCTGACCTGGGGAACGAACCGGTTTGGCGCCGTTATTGTCCATCACAAGGCCCGGAAGCAGGGCGCGTCCGGTTATACTTTCCGGAAACTGGCGACCCACGCGCTGAATATGATGACCGGGTTCAGCACCGTACCCCTGCAGTTCGCCAGCGTCGTGGGGTTCTGCTTTACGCTTTTTGGTGTCGGAGTGCTGTTTTATGTTGTGATCCGATATTTTCTCAGCGGAAGTGCTGTCCCAGGATTTCCCTTTCTTGCATCCATCATCGCGATCTTTTCGGGCGCACAGTTGTTTGCTCTGGGGATTATCGGCGAATACCTAGCGCGCATGCATTTCCGCATGATGGACCGGCCCAGTTACGCAATTCGCGAAGTCGTTGCAACACCAGAAAGTAAAGGAACGACCTGAATGGACTTTCACATTCCTTTCAACCGGCCATGCCTGGCGGGAAACCAGCCTCCTGATCATTCACCACAGGATTCTCGAGTACTACCCCGACCTCTCGCTGCGGGAACTCCAGGAATTTCACGAGGCCGCGGAGGCCAACTGCTCATCGATCTGCACCATTGCAAAAGTCGAGATTTACCGGCGAAGGGCGCAAAATAAATGACTCCTCAGGGCATCGAGTTGCCACAAGGCGTTCCTGAACGTCTTTCCACCCCTGGCGCGCACGGGCTGCCGGCAAAGCACTCTTTTCGCACTGGGCTCTCGCTTGTCCTGGTTCTGCTGTTGAGCGGGCTGTACATGGGGCGGGAGTTGAAGCGCGGCTGGGTTCCCGGCGACGAAGGCACTCTCGCAGAGAGTGCCGATCGAGTCCTCCATGGAGAGCTTCCTCACCGTGACTATCATGAAGGCTATACCGGTGGATTGAGTTACTTGAATGCGGCAGCGTTCCGGCTTTTCGGAACGAACCTGGCCAGCATGCGTTACATGCTGTTTCTGTTTTTTTTGGCCTGGGTCCCGGCGGTTTATTACGTGGCTTCAAGATTTGTTTCCCCGCTAGCTGCCAGCGCCGTGACCCTGCTCGCGGTGGCTTGGGGACCACCGAATTATGCGGCGGCCATGCCGTCCTGGTACAACCTCTTCTTCGCAACCTTTGGCCTGGCGGCACTGTTGCGCTACACCGAGGCACAATCGGATCGCTGGTTGCTGGTCGCTGGGTTCTGCGGCGGAATCTCGTTACTGTTCAAGCAGCTGGGCTTGTACTTCATCGCTGGCACCCTGTTATTTCTTTTGTTTCGTGAGCAAATGGCGCCCCGCACCGTACCCGCCGACCGCCGCGAGAGTATCTGGTACCGGGGTTTCCTCCTAACCAGCGTACTCTTATATGAAGCCTTGCTCTTCGGACTTCTCCGGAAGTTGGCAAATGCGGCAACGTACCTTTATTACTGGGTTCCGAACCTCGCCGTCGGCGCGACGATTGTTTGGGAAGAGTTTCAGGTCGCCCCGAATTGTAGCCGGCGATTCTCCTTTTTCTTAAGGGAATTAGCATTGTTTGGAATCGGCGTTGCAGCCCCCATTGCGGTGTTCTTAGTCCCCTACTGTTTGACTGGGAGCCTTTCCCAGGTCGTACACGATCTTATTATTATCCCAAGCCGGCTAGTTCTGCATACGGGAGCGAGACCAGAGCTATTCTCGTTCGTTCTCGGGAGTTTAGCAGATCTGGTCGTCATCGCTGCTGTGCTCTCAATAAGATCGATCAACCCGCGACAGTTTTGGGAACAAATCCTTCTCGGGGTACCCATTGCTCTCTTGATTCCGGCAGCTCTGCTGCTTGCTCGTCAAATGCCGGGTTTCTATATGGTTGTGTGGAACACGATTTGGGCCCTTGCGCCAGTCGTGGTAGTGCTTGGCGTTGGCCTGCTGGTTCGCTGGTCCGCGCTCAACCGATTGAACTGCACGCAGCGCCAGCGATTATTCGTAACTCTTTCGGTGACGGCCGCGTGTGGCTTGCTTCAATTTCCCTTCAGGAACATTTACTTTTGCTACATTGCACCGTTGGTATTGTTGTGCGCCACTGCCGTGGTCAGCCTGATGGAAAAGCCACCACGGTTGGCTGTAAGCGGCATGATGAGCTTCTGTTTTCTGTATGCAGTACTCGAGTTGACGCCAGGATTCGTTTACCACCTGGCGTATGAGTATGCGCCTGACACCCAGACGGTCCGGCTTTCGCTTCCTCGTGCAGGCGGGCTCCGTGTTACGGCTGAAAGCGCAAGCGAGTATGAGGAATTGGACAGCCTTATCCGGCAACACGCTCGCGGCGAATATATTTTCGCCAAGCCCGATTCCCCACAAGTCTATTTTCTTTCTGGTTTTCGTGATCCAACCGGTATTTTTTATGATTTCTATGAAGATGCTTCGGGGCGGACGCAGCGTGCTTTGGCAGCCATTGAGTTGCACAACGTCAATCTCGTAGTCCTGAATCATCATCGGGGTGTCGACCCGATCGCGGAAGATCTCAAGACTGCTCTCGAACACGAGTTTCCAAATCGCGCCGATGCAGGTGGCTACGAAGTCAGATGGAAGCCATGAACTTTGGATGGAGGGCGCGGTGCGTCAGCGGATGCGGAAGGGCACGTCCGGTTATACGTTTCGAAAACTGGTCACGCACTTCATGAATATGAGGACCGGCTTCAGCACTGTGCCGTTGCAGTTCGCCAGTATCATTGGCTTCTTTTTATGCTCTTTGGGGTTGGCATCTTGATTCATGTTCTGCCCCGTTATTTTCTCAGCGGGTCTGGAGTCCCGGGATTTCCATTTCTCGCCTCTATCATTGCGATCTTCTCGGGAACGCAATTGTTCGCTCTCGGAATTATTGGCGAATACCTGGCTCGCATGCATTTCCGTATGATGGACCGGCCCAGTTACGCGATTCGCGAAGTCGTTGCGGTACCAGAAAGTAAAGGAACGGCCTGAATGGACTTTCGCATTCCTTTCAACCGGCCATGCCTGGCGGGAAACGAATATAAGTACATTGCACAAGCTATAGCCAATGGGCATGCCTCTGGGGATGGGCCTTTCACCCGCAAATGTCACGAACTTCTCGAAAGAGAGTTAGATGGTCCGCGCGTCCTGCTGACAACTTCCTGCACTCACGCCCTGGAAATGGCGGCGCTGCTACTCGACTGTAGCCCGGAGGACGAGGTCATCGTCCCATCATTCACCTTCGTCTCAACCGCTAATGCCTTCGCTCTACGAGGTTCACGTTTGGTATTTGCGGACATCAGCCCGGATACGCTGAATCTTGATGAGAGCCGGCTCGAAGCACTCATCACGCCTCGGACGAAAGCAATCGTGGTGGTTCACTACGCGGGAGTTTCCTGCGACATGGATTCGATTCTGGCGACCGCGTCGCGCCACGGAGTCCGGGTCGTCGAGGACAATGCGCATGGCCTCTTCTCTCGCTATAAAGGAACCTATACAGGAAGATTCGGCTGCCTTGCCACCCTGAGCTTCCATGAGACCAAGAACTTCACCTGCGGAGAAGGTGGGGCGCTCGTTATCAACGATCCCGCGTTTGTCGAACGAGCGCTGATCATCCGCGAGAAGGGAACCAATCGTAGCCAGTTTTTCCGGGGACAAGTCGACAAATATACCTGGGTCGATATCGGTTCCAGTTATCTGCCGTCCGATTTGCTGGCCGCTTTCTTGCTGGCCCAGTTGGAAGCAAGGGAAGAGATTCAGCGCAAGCGCCGTCGCGTCTGGGAATACTACTGGCAACATCTGCACGCCCTGGCCAGGGAAAATAATGTGCGGCTACCCGTGGTTCCCCCGAAGTGCGAGCAAGCCTATCACATGTTTTATTTAATCCTTCCCTCGCTGGAATGCCGGCAGGCCTTGATCACGCACCTGAAAGAGCAGGGGATACTGAGCGTGTTCCACTACGTTCCCCTGCATCTGTCGACGATGGGAATGAAATTCGGGGCATGCGAGTGTCCCGTCACCGAGGACCTCAGTTCCCGCTTGCTCAGGCTGCCCTTCTATAACGACCTCACAAAGGACGATCAGGCGCACGTCGTAGGTGCGGTCGAAGAGTTCTTCGGGAGAAACTAGCCGGTTCGAACTGACCGCCCGGGGTCGGCTTGAAACGCGGAACGCCGCTTGCGATGTCATGACCCAGGCGCGTCAACGGTCGCTCCATCAGGTAGTAGCTCAGACACGCCACGGATACCGTCAGTAAAACCGGCAGGATGCGGAATGCCCTTCGCGTGTAAAACTTCCGCAGCGAGCCATCCTCCAGCAATTTTCCGGTGATGAGGTATCCGCTCAGCACGAAGAAAATCGACCCCGTAAGCCCCGATTCTCGTCGAGCCATACGGCCGGAAGGTTTCTAGAGCGCCGTGGTCGAACAGCACGACCAGAACCACGATTGCCCGCCAGCCGCCAAGCGTGGGAATATAGCTCGAAGTGCTCGATTTGAAGGCGCCCGGCGCAGTCGAAGGAAAAGGGGGGGAGGGGATGACAGATTCTACAGCTACCCCCGTCGATTGCCGATGCTATGCTCCAGGTCTTGAGGCCACGCTGGCTCCTTGCGGCTGCCTCCTCTTATGACAAACCATACCATGCCGGCTCAGCGGTCTGGCGGTTACGACGCCTCCGTCTTTGATGAACTGGCCAAGATCGAGGACCGGCACTTCTGGTTTCGCGCGAGAAACCTCCTGATCTATGAACTGGTACGCAAGCTCTGCTCCGGGCTGAAGCCCGGATACCTCGTTCTCGAGGCGGGCTGCGGAACTGGCAATGTGCTAAATGTACTTGGTAGTGCATGTCCAAACGGCCTTGTGGTTGGCATGGAGCGGTTTTTCGATGGCCTGCCTCATGCCAAGCGGCGCTATGCAGGGCCGCTCGTGCAGGGAGATGCCCGCGACCTTCCGTTCGGGAAGAAATTCGAACTCATTGCCATGTTCGACGTTCTCGAGCACATACCCGAAGAGCGTGAGACGCTCGTCTCGCTGCGGGAGATGCTCGCGCCGGGCGGCAAGCTCATCCTGACCGTGCCAGCGCATCAATTTCTGTGGAGCCATTTCGATGAGGCTGCCCACCACTGCCGCCGCTACTCTACATCGCAGCTTCGCCAGAGCCTGGAGGAAACGGGGTTCGCCGTTGATTTCCTCAGTCAGTTCATGGCGTGCATCTTCCCCTTGGTTTGGATGGTGCGCAAGCTTGGCGGGCTGGCAGGCAAGGGTGATCCTGCAGCGTCAAAGAAGCAGGCCATGCAGGAGTTTCGAGTGGTGCCTGGAGTCAACGGCGCACTGCGAGTGCTGCTCAGCCTGGAGGCGCGATGGGTGGCCCATCAGCGACGGTTGCCTTTTGGCACTTCCCTGGTGGTCGTGGCTCGAAGGAGTGACTGATTTTCAGGCTGAAGATAAATGATCGATGAATCCAGCCTTCCATCGTCAAGCCAGTGCCGCTCCGCCGAGATATATCCAACCTGATCGTTCAGCGTTCCGTTCAAGCCATCAATGAATACCGGTCCCAATAGACGCAACACCCAGTCACAAAAAGACCAATCCCAATGAGCGCCCCTAAAACCAACACACGGGAGCCGATATTCGTGGCTAGAACAGGCATTTCACCATCTCAATTCCACAGGTAGGACTTTGTTCGCATGCAGTGACCCCAAACAAGACATCCCCGAACATTAGTTCTCCAAAGACTAAAACCATTTGTGGAATGTATAGAACGAGTGCGCAGGTTCAAACCCTACCCTGCACCATACTCTTTGCACCGGCACATTCGTTACCTGTGTGGAGATGACCATCCGCTCCGCATGCTGCTTTTTACACGACTCCAGCCCACTCACGATAAGAGCGCGGCCAACCCCGATTCCCTGTGCTTCCGGCGCTACCCCGAACAACACCCCCTCCACTTCCTTAGGACGATTCAGTCGGAGGGTGAGAAATCCAACAATTTTCTCATCGATCTCCGCAACGAGCACTTCGGTTGCGACTTCCTTTGAAGTGCACGATCGCACCGCCCAGGAGGCGTAGCCTTCGTCGCACTTGCGTGGGTCCAGCCGAGGGTCGGCGTGATAGTGGCCGTGGTAGCCAGCGAATGCTGCTGCTGCGACCGTCTCAATTTGTGTCTTGTCCTCAGGCACAAAGCTCCGCACGTGCGCTCGACCAGAATCGTCAGGAATCGCACGTTTCTCCAGGTCGAAGGCGTAATAAACAAGCGTGTCCATCAACAAGAAACCCAGCGATTCCATCTTCTGCGCTGTGGCGAGCTCCTTGGTCGAGCAACGGGCAATCAGCAGATTGATCTGTTCTGCAGCGCAGAAGTCGAGGACCTGCGCGAAATTCTTCGCTTCAACGTGTGCTCTTGCTACGCGAACTCCAAACCGTTCACTGTCAACTTGCGAGAACTCAACTATCTCGCCTTCCGAGCGTGTGGCCATTCCCTCACTCCTTGTCGACCCCGAGCTGATTCTTGACGATGGTGTTGCGGAACGCTTTATTATGAACCGGCGCGAATCTTTCCCGGCAACTGAAGCTTTTTATCCATGATGCGCAATGACCTCACGTGCCGTAATGTAGAGAGGTCAGCGTCATCGAGCCCATGAGAATCCTGAAAATCGTGGTGAATCTGTCACTGGGCTGTGTGTTGGTGTGGTTTCTTGCCACCCACGAGCAGAAGATACGAACCGCCGCAGCCGGACGGGATTCCATTCAATACTGGGCCGCCGGAAAACTTCTGGTGCACCGTCAGAATCCTTACTCCGTCCAAGATGTTCAAACGCTGGAGAGCAGCCAGGGATATCCGGAGAAGAGGCCACTGATGCTGCGCACTCCGCCCTGGTCGGTGTGGATGACTTTGCCCGTGGGACTACTTAGTTCATATTGGGCGTGGGTCACGTGGGAGGCGATTCTGCTGGCATCGCTGGTGATCTCCATGCGGATCTCGTGGCGGATGTATGGCGATGGCCCCAGTCCTCCAAACGCATTTCTGTTGGCGGGTTACCTCTTCGCTCCTGTGGCGGCATGCTTGGTGGCGGGGCAGATCGGGATGGTGATGTTGCTCGGGATCGCTCTATTCCTTCTGTTCGAGGACCAGCGCCCCTTCCTTGCGGGCGCGGCATTGCTGATGCCGATGGCGAAACCGCATATTTTCACTCTGGCATGGCTGATGCTGACGATGTGGATTGTCAGTCGAAAGAAGTGGATGTTGCTCGGCGGAATGGCGGCCGCATTCTTGCTCGCGAATTCCATTGCTGTTACCTTCGATCCGGCAATTTTCCAGCACTATCGCGAGATGCTGCATCAGCAAGCGATACAGAACGAGTTCATCCCGGCGCTCAGCGGAATGATCCGCGCGCTTTTCTTCCGGCGATTTTTCTGGGTGCAGTTCGTGCCCATGGGGCTTGGGCTGCTATGGTCCGTGTCGTATTACTTGCGCCGCCGGCAGAGGTGGAGTTGGCGCATCCACGGCCCTGCGCTTCTGATCGTGTCGCTGCTGACCACGCCGTATTCGTGGATGACGGATGAGGTGGTCTTGCTGCCCGCGATTCTGCAGAGCGTGCTGTGGGTCAATCGGGCGAAGCTGAAAGTGCGATCGCAACTCGTAATCCTACTGTTTGTGTTGCTGGATTTATTGTTATTGCTGATTTTGCGGGCGCAGATTCGTCCCGCTACCGGAATTTATTTTTGGAGCAGCCTCGTCTGGTCCTCGTGGTACTGGTACGCTCGCAGTTTCTCACAAGATTGTGCAGAAACGCCAAGTAAGGCTAGGCCCCTCTCCCCATCTCAATAACCAGCCGAGAGAGAATTCCGTGCCCTGCAAGTTTCTAGTTTCGCGGAACGTTTCCAAGAAGAAGTAGAGGTATAGAGTTTTTAGGCTTGCGCGGAGGTTCAGGCTATGGGAAGATTACACTGCTTCCTCCTCACCGGAGGGCTCTTGTTTCGGCGTTCATCGCTGCATTGGTATGCCAGCCTGGTATTTCTTATCAGCTTGTTTCCTTTGTTCTATTTAGCCCGCTTGCCGTTCCGCATTGACCTCGGCGACATGGCAAGCGCATATTGGCTTGGCGCGACCGTGCGTGCCGTATTTTGCGCCACTCTGCTCTACGTGCTTGCCTTTCCGTGGAGAGATACCATACGTCCTGTCATTGACCGCTTTTGCTCCAACTGGTGGCTGCCCGTTGTCGGCATCGTTTTTGTATTGGGAATGATGCGACTGTTTGGCCTATTTGTTGGCATCCACGTGATTATTTACGCAGTGGCTTTGGCAGAACTGATGATCCATTAGACGGTGAAGTCTGCATCAGGACATAGGAGCATCGGTTGGAGACCTCAGAAACCTTAAACAAGCACTCGCGGCCAGCGTTTCCGGTTGCCGGTTTGCAAAACGTCTTCTCCTTCCAGGTCCTGCTCGGAGCAACGCTAGCGCTCGGCGTGCTTCTTACCACGACCTCAGCGGGCTCAGGCAGGCTCTTTGCCGAAGGAGACGTATGGTGGCACGTTGCCACGGGCGAGAGCATTCTGTCGACCGGCCATGTGCCCCGCGTCGACCCCTACTCCTTCACCGCTCACGGGAACCCGTGGCTCGCCTATGAGTGGCTCGGAGAAATGGTCATGGCCCTGGCCGTACGCCTGGACTCCCTACAAGGGTTACAGATTTTACTCGTGCTGCTTTCCGTAATGCTGGTCTTGCTGACGTATTGCTACGCGTTGCTTCGGACGCGGAACCCCCTCGGCTCCGCCGCGGCAGTCGCCATACTCCTGCAAGTGGAACAGCCCATGTTCACTCTGCGCCCGCAGATGCTGGGATACATCTTCCTGATGCTCACCTTGATATCCCTGGATCTGTTCAAACAGGAGCGCCTGAAATCGCTCTGGTTTCTTCCCGTGCTGTTTGCGGTGTGGGTTAATACGCACGGCAGCTTCGTGCTCGGCTTGTTTTTTCTCGCGTGCTACTGGGCGGGCGGACTGGTGGGCCTTCAGTGGGGGAACCTGAGGGCAGATCGGTGGCCACAGGCAAAGAGACGACATTTGTTGCTGGTCTCCCTGCTGAGCGGCCTTGCCGTTTTGCTCACGCCTTACGGCGCGCGGCTGGCGGCCTACCCGTTCCAACTAATGCATTCGCAGCCCCTTAATGTATTTTTTGTTGTGGAATGGAGGCAGCTTGATCTGTCCACCTGGTGGGGTCAGGCGTTTCTGCTGCTAGTGCTGGCTTGGATCGCCGCTCAGGTAATTTCTCCGATCGTCTATCCCCTGGAAATCATTGCACCGTTGCTGGCCGTGACTTATGAGTGCTTCATTCACAACAGGTTCCTTTTGCTGTTTGTCCCTCTATTTGCCCCGGTTCTCGCAACATATCTGGCACGGCTGCTGCCTGCCTACAACGCCGCCAAGGAAAGTTACGCAATGAATGCCGTGTTCATCGTGGCGATCCTCGCCGGCGGTATAGCGCTCATGCCTTCCAATAGGAAGTTGCAGGAGACGCTCCGCCGCGCTTATCCCGTTGGTGCTGTCGACTATCTTCGGGCTCATCCAATGGATAGCGGCATGTTCAACAACGACCACTGGGGTGGCTTCTTGATCTGGTCATTAGGGCCGCAACATCAGGTTTTCATCGACGGCAGGCTCGACATCTACGAATATGCCGGCGTGCTGGCAGACTACATCTCGATCGCCCGGGCGGATCAGAGTGCTTTTGTGCTATTGCAAAAGTATGCCGTCAGGGCATGTTTGCTGCCACGTGAAGGCCCTCTGGTCGCAAAGCTTGCCGGCTCCTCCGAATGGGAGAAGGCGTATGAGGACGATCACAGCGTCATTTTCCTGCGAAGAGCGATGAACGCTTCCCGGCAGGAATTGCAGCGTAGGAATTGGCAGTCAGCTAAGACGCGGCTGGATGTCGCGGCCTTTCTTCCAGAGCCGAGCCGTTTCTATACCAACGAAGAGCAACGTAAATAACGCTCCCAGGTAAAAGCTATCTCGGGCAAACCAGAAGATCGCGAATCCTGACAGCGAAGCAGAAACCAGAGCTGCGCGAACCCAGTCTCTTCCGGCAATGGCCTCGTTAATTGCGAGGAGCAAGGGCATGGCTAGAACGCTTACATCGTGCAGAAACAAGTAGTACGTCGCTAGAGCGCTTACGGAAACTGCTAAAAGAAGCTTGTGCCGCGCATCCTGCCTGGCGCCCACCACCGCCGCAACGACAAAAATTGAAAGCGATACCAGCCCCAGCGGAATAATACCCAGGCCGAAAGCTGAACAGAGACCACGCAAATTCGGCATACGGCGTATCAGCAACCAGATCGAGATGCCGCTCATTTGTCGCAGCAAGTTTGCATACTGTACCTGGGCGGCAATTCCAGTGATCGTGGCCGATATACCCAGGATCACCGCCGAGCCTATAGTCCAGCCGGCAACAAACTTCAAGCCGCGCCACAGCAGGAAAAGGACAACGATCGGCAGCAGGACTTGGAACCGGAACATGCCCAACCCCAACAGAATTCCCGCCTGGAGTTCGTGCGTTACGATGAGGCGGTAGGCCATCACTAAGATCAGCAGGAGGAACAGAGAGTCCTGGCCCGCGAGAATCGTGAACGCGACCGGCATAAATCCCAGGAGCAGGGCCGGAGGTATCCATTGAGGGCCTAACAGTGACAGATCGGAAAGGCAGGGACTAAGCAGGAAATAAATCAATCCCAGAATCGCCAAATTCACTCCGGCCCAGACAAGATAGGCCGTGCGATACGAAAGAAATGAAAGCGGCACAAAAACGGCGGCCTCGTAGGCGGGATGTAGAAACGGCACCGCGGCGTTATCGGAAGCGATCTTCTCATCCTGATTGCGGCGGATAGCGGCGAAATTGTAAATATCTCTCCTTTGGCCGGTGCGCAACATGTATCCAGGGGTATAGAACACTCGAAGATCGGACTGCAACGCTAGTGTCTCGGAGCGGAGAGAAAGCCAGGAGGGAATCTGAACGCCCACTAACGCAGCCGGGACCGCCATGGCCACGGCTAACACGTAATACGGAATGGGCTTCACAATTGGGATTCGCCTCTCTCGAGCCGGCCGGCGTTAGCGCGAGATGTAATTGCGTTGAAAACTGGCAGATAGCTCTTGTAGTGGCGAGCCATCCACTGAATTGCAAGCGTATAAGGCACGGCCGCAATCAGATCAACCAGGTAATGTTCTCTCAAAGCCAGAGTGGCAACGACCGTCAACGCAACGTTGACCCATAGCCCCAGGCGCAACCGCATTGAGCGCGCATTGATGGCAATCAAAAGCGCCCATGTCAAGTGCATCGATGGCATGCAGTTGTCTGGAGCAGACGTCGGGACCTGAAGGGTCCAGTCAAAGTGTCCAGGACCCACCGCTGGAAACAAGCCGTAAAAGACAAAACATACACAGCCTGCCAACAAAACGGCCCGGCGCATCAAAAGATCTTGCTCGAGAACCCAAGCAAACCCGATCAGAGCAGGCAGGGAAACGTAGGCGAGGATGACGATCACAGACACAAGCCAATGATGGGAAATCGCGTCCGCGAACGCCACTGGATTGAACCCCAACAGCGCATCTGCCCGAAAGAATGCTGCGTCGTAGGTGCGGGTCATTTTTTGAGCCAACAGAATGGTCAGTTGGGTTCCGACCGCGACATAGACCGTGTAACCGATCACCGTCGTCAGATCCAGCCACCGGCGGCGTTGATCCCGCCGGAACATGGCAACCAGCAAAATCAGAATCGCTCCCGTCCATGGAACCATGCCCACTCCTTCGCGCCAGTCACTTTCGTCTTAGCGAGCCGCGTTTTCCGCCGACTGCTATGACCGCGGTTTTCACGTTTGGGATCCGCGAATGCTAAATTGGCCCCTTGAGTCATCCCGCAATATCGCGACGCAAGTCTTTGGCCCTTTCAGTGAAAGCATCGGCGTTGTAAAGGTCATATTTTGGGGATTTTAGGCAGGGCACCCCTACTCGCAGCCCTAGTAGCGTCACGCCCTGTAAACAAAAGTATTCACATGGGCCTATAACAGCATTCCTGTAGATAACAGTCGAAAACCCATAGGTCAGCAGGATATGGCTCGAGAAAGCTGGCCATTTGCCGGGTGCGGTTTATGCCGTAGGAAGTCTTTTTAACACAATAAGATGGAGCCAAATCAACGCTGCCACGATGATGACGCGTTTTGGCCCTACAAATGCTCCAGGGATGACTGTCAACTAGTACCCCACGCCCACCCCTAGGCGCTGGAACAGCCGAAAAACTATTTCACACCTTTAAAGGAGAAAAACAATGTAGAATCTGATTCTGAAACTGCACAAGGACGAAGCTGGTCAGGGCCTGGTGGAATACGCGCTAATCATCGCTTTGATTGCCTTCGCTGCGGTAGTCGGAATGAACAGCTTGGCTACCGATATCAACACCGCGTTCAGTAAGATCGGTTCGGTGCTTGACGTCAATATCCCGTAATTTCGGGAACATCAAGAGTTTTGTTTGTCCGGGACCCGTGAAGTTCGAGCGGGGGCCCGGACAAACACTGATGTTGAATAGCAAGTGGTTGAATAGCAAGTGCAAGACCTGCCGTGATCCACTCCCCCCACGCCGGAAAAACCGAATCCTGAGGAGGATGAGATGACCAGTCTAATTCTGCGATCGGTGAGTCAGCTGCACAGAGACGAAGCTGGTCAGGGTCTTGTGGAATACGCACTAATCATTGCCCTGATTGCCTTCGCTGCCGTTGTCGGGATGAACACCCTGGCGACCGATATCAACACCGCATTTAGCAAGATCGGATCGGTACTCGACGTTAACATCCCGTAGTTCTGGAATGACACCGATTCTGTTTGCCTGATGCCCCGGGTTACCTGTTGAGCTCGGAGAAACGAAATCGAGGCTTGGAATTCTAAAGCTTCCACGACTGACTTTCCGGGCTGCGGCGGGTCTGAAAGAGAGCGCTAGTGGAGAAATACTCTTTGGTCGGCGCGGTTCTGGTGGCCATGGTGGGAGCAGTCATCGACGTTCGCAGCGCTCGCATTCCCAACCGGCTAACCTATACCGCCCTGGTGGCGGCATTGATGTTGCGGACCGCTGTTCTAGGCCTCTCTGGACTCAAAAGCGGCGCACTCGGCATGCTCGTGGCGGGTGGTCTGTTTCTGATGCTGTTTGTGTTAGGGGCCATGGGGGGCGGAGATATGAAGCTGATGGCCGCGGTTGGAGCGTGGGTGGGCAGCACGCAGGTGATGATGTTGATTCTGACAGCTGCATTGGCGGGTGGGGTTCTGGCAATCGGACGTATGATCTTCAGCAAAGCAGTCGGACAGACTCTTCGCAATATAATGCACCTCATATACTATCGTCTTACTTCCGGACTGCAGCCACATCCTGAATTGAATGTGCAATCGTCGGGCGCGCAAAGAGTGCCCTTCGGGGTAGCGATCGCAGTGGGCGCATTAGCGTGCGCCAGTCACGCAATCTGGTGGAGGTGATTTACGAACCCGAAACGAATTATGGTCGCATTTGTGATGGCCGCGATCTTGGCCACGGCACTCACATGGATGGTGTTCAAACGCTTGCGGGCAGGCCAGCAGCGCCCGGTGATCCAGATTGTAGCTGCGGTGAACGACCTTCCTGCGGGAGTGGCGCTGACGGACAAAGACGTAGCCCTGGTCGACTGGCCCAGCGACATGGCGCTACCGGGTTCTTATACGAAGAAAGAGGAAGTCCTTGGACATCCCTTGATTCATTCGCTTGGGGCAAAAGAACCGATCTTGAAAAGGGATCTGGGACTCGAGGGATCGGGAATTGGACTGTCCACCAAGATTCCGCCAGGAATGAGAGCGACGGCGATAAAGTCCAATGAAATCGTAGGCGTGGCGGGATTTCTGTATCCCGGATCTCACGTCGACGTACTGTGCACCATTAATATGCCTAACATGCCTAACATGCCGAATGGCGGGGGCACAATTACCCAGACAGTGCTACAGGATGTCGAGGTCCTGACCGCGGGACAGACCATTGAACCGGATCCGCAAGGCAAGCCCCAGCAGGTGGACGTGGTGACCCTGCTGTTGACTCCGGAGGATTCGCAAAAACTGCAACTCGCCAGCACCCAGGGATCGATTCAGTTTGTGTTGCGGAATGGCACCGATACGAAGACCGCGGAGCTGCGTGGCACACGCCTCGACCAAATCGTGCCCATGCCCAAACCTGCGGCTGCTGTCGTGAAACGCGGGAAACGGATCGTCGTCAAGTCCCAGCCCACCTACGTGCTAGAGGTGATTCAGGGCACCAAGACGACAGTTCACAAATTCAACGCAGATGAGAAGGCAACGGAAAAACCACAATGATGAAATCCAAGCTTGGGTACCACGTGTGTTTTCTTCTCGCGATCGGCGCTTTTGCGGCCGGACAGAGCGCGCCGGCAGCGGCGTCACCCGCTGAAGGAGAAACGATGCACGTGCTGGTTGGCAAATCTCTGGTCATCAATGTTCAAGCGCCGCTGAGCCGCGTGCTCTCGAGCAATCCCGCGGTGGTCGAAACCATGGCGACCTCTCCCACACAGGTAGTGGTCGAAGGGAAAGCGGCGGGCAATAGCAGCTTGATTCTCTGGGACGCGTCGGGGCGATCGCAGATCCTGGATGTTGCGGTGGATATTGACATTGCGGGATTGCGGAATGCGATTCAGCGCTCCTATCCGAAAGAGCAATTGGACGTCGAGGCTGACGCTGGCCGACTTGTGCTGACGGGAACCGCCTCGAATGCCCACATCGTAGAAGACTTGAGCAAGATGGCGGGGGCTTACTCGGCTCAAGTCGTCAACTCGGTTCGAGTGCCCCTGGCTCACGAACGCCAAGTGGTGCTCGAGGTCAAATTTGCGGAAGTCGATCGGACGGCACTGTTGCAACTGGGAGCTAACTACTTTACTCCCGGTATCGGTCACACCACGGGAACCCTGAGCACGGGACAATTTGGAGGAACGACGGTCTCAACCAGTTCTGCGACCACCACGACCGTGGGAAACACGACTGCGACTTCGGTCACGGCCACTCCTCCCACCCTCAATCTCACCAACCCTCTGAACCTTTTTCTATTCCGCAGCGATATCAACTTTGGGGTTGCGATCCAGGCTCTGCAGGCGCGCGATGTGCTCGAGATTCTCGCGGAGCCGAATCTGATGGCGATCAGTGGCCAGAAAGCTACATTCCTGGCCGGCGGTGAATTTCCTTTCCCGGTGGTTTCGGGTTCGACGGGCTTACCTACCGTCACGATTAGTTTCAGGCCCTTTGGCGTGAAGTTGGACTTCACCGCTTTTGTCCAGGACGATAACACTCTTCGTCTGCACGTGGCCCCCGAGGTCAGCACGCTAGACTTCTCCCAGGCGTTAACTCTCTCTGGTTTTACAGTGCCAGCAATTTCCACCCGGCGCGCTGAGACGGAAGTCGAACTTAAGGATGGCCAATCGTTCGGCATCGCCGGGTTGCTTGATCACCGGGCCACAACGCAGTTGAGTAAGATTCCGGGAATCGGGGATATCCCAATATTGGGACAGCTGTTCCGTTCAAGGTCAATCAATAAGAACAATACCGAACTGCTCGTGTTAGTGACGCCGCACATTGTGGATCCGGTTCACGTAGACGCGCCTCTTCCCGCGCCGCCAAAGCTCGCAGTTCCATTCCTCGACCCCGCGAAGTTCGATAAACAGGCCCCAGGCAACAAAGAAGTAGGTACTGCTCCGGCAGCTACGGGAGTGAAATGAAACCGATGACGGCCAACGATTCCACGAACGCTTCCCGCCGGGAAAGCTTTAACCTCGGTGAGGTGGTCTCTGTGGTGGGCGTTTGCGTGGACGACGAAATGTGGCGCCTTCTGGATCTGTTTGCCGGCTCGACCGGGCTGATCCAATTGCGGGCTCGGGTTCGAGACTATCGTAGTGCTCAGGATCCAGATGCGCTCCTGGAATCCTTGGGCAATCCCACGCCAGATATTTGCCTGGTTGATTTTGACAAAGATCGCCATAGTGCGGCGATAGTAGCGGAGCGCATTCACAGTGGCCTTCCAGAAACGGCGGTGTTTGCCGTGTCCTCGCAAACACATCCGGAAGCAATTCTTGAAGCCATGCGCTCCGGCTGCGGCGAGTATCTGGTGAAGCCCCTCGATCGCGAGCAGCTGGTGAAAGCAATAGCGCGGATCGGATCCCGCAGAAAAGAAAAGCAGGAGCAGGGCAGGGCGCAGGTTTTGGCCTTCATGGGTTCCAAAGGAGGCTGCGGCACGACAACGTTAGCCACGCAACTGGGCGCTCTGCTGGCGAGCTCGTTCTCCCGGAACTCCCTGCTGCTCGATTTGCATCCGGATTTCGGAGACGCGGCGCTGTATCTCAAGCTGATCAAGGGTCGCTTCAACTTCTTCGAGCTCTTGGAAAATGCGGATCGACTTGACGCTGATTTTCTGCAGAGTTTCGTGATGCGGCACTCCAGCGGTCTGGATTTGATTCCGGCCCCAGAGGGTAGCGTCGCGAGCCGAGAGGTGCTGCCGGCGGGTGCCCTGACCCATACCTTGAGTTTCCTCCGCTCACGCTATGAGTTCATTCTGGTGGACCTCCCTCCGGCGCTCAACGATGAGAATCTTGCTGTGATTCGAGATTGCGATCAGCTCTATCTGGTCACGGTGGCGGAAGTGTCCGCGGTACGCAACGTGGCTCGCCAGCTGGAATACTTCGGCAGCAAGGACATTCCTCGCGCGAAGATTCGCATCATTTTGAACCGTCATCACAAACGCAATGTGATTTCGGATGCCCAGATTGAAAAAGTTCTACAGCAGGAAATCTTCTGGCGAGTTCCAAATCAGTATCCACAAGTTGTGAAAACTATTCATGAAGGCGACCCCATCGCCCAGCTTTCCAGTTCCGAGGTGACCCGCAATCTCAAGGAGTGGGCCGGAAGCATCGGCAAGAAGCCGGGTGCGGATTTAAAGAAAAAAGAAGGCAAGGGCCTCTTGGGTTTGTGGAATCGGTAGAAAGGCATTTGAAAAATTGGGAGGGTGTATGGCTGATTTTAATCCTGTAATTCCGCTGGCGACTAATCCCGTGCTTCCCGGAGAACCGAAGAAGCGCGGCGGTCTCGATTTCCGTGTCTATCAGGATCTGAAAACCGGAATCCATCGTGACCTGCTGAACAAGATCGATGTGGAGAAGGTGGCCACGGTGCGGGACGATCGTACCCGGCGGCAGGTGTTTGTGGTGATCCAGGAGTTGGTGGCGAATCTCAAGATGCCTTTGAGCGGTCCGGAAAGAGAGCGGCTCTCGCTTGAGGTATTGGACGAGGTCTTTGGTTTGGGTCCGCTGGAACCGCTGCTGCAGGATCCGACGATCACCGACATCCTGGTAACCGGCGCCAAAGAGGTCTACGTCGAGCGAGGAGGCCAACTGGAAGAGACGAGGATCATGTTCAAGGATGATGCGCACCTGATGCACATCATTGACAAGATCGTTTCGGCAATTGGGAGGCGGGTCGATGAATCGTCCCCCATGGTAGACGCCCGACTGGCCGATGGATCCCGTGTTAACGTGATCATCCCGCCGCTGTCCATTGACGGCCCCCATATGTCGATTCGCCGTTTCGGGCACATCCCCATCACAGAGGATGACCTGCTGGCAAACCAGACGCTCACTCAACCGATGTTGACGCTCCTCAAGGGCGCGGTCCAATCGCGACTCAACATCGTCGTCTCTGGTGGAACCGGCGCAGGCAAGACCACGTTCTTGAACGTGCTCTCCGGCTACATTTCCGAGAAAGAACGTATTGTCACCATTGAAGATTCAGCGGAATTGCAACTCAAGCAACGCCACGTAGTACGACTGGAGTGTCGTCCCGCCAATGTGGAAGGAAAGGGTGCAGTACATCAGAGGCAACTTGTGATTAACAGCCTCCGTATGCGACCCAACCGCATCATCATCGGTGAGGTGCGCGGAGAAGAAGCGCTCGACATGCTACAAGCCATGAACACGGGCCATGATGGATCTCTCACCACCATTCACGCCAATAGTCCCCGGGATGCGATCGCCCGCATGGAAACCATGGCTATGATGGCGAACCTGAATTTGCCGGAGAAGGCGGTGCGAAAGCAGATCGCGTCTGCGGTTACACTCGTCCTTCAGGTCTCTCGCTTCGCGGATGGAACGCGGCGCCTCACCCACATCAGCGAGATCACCGGCATGGAAGATGACGTGGTCAGCATGCAGGATGTTTTCGTATTCGAGAAACAGGGAGTTTCACCCGAAGGCCGCACTCTGGGAGCGTTCACGGCCACGGGCATCCGACCCAAGTTCTCCGAGAAACTCCAGGCCTCCGGGATTACCCTGCCCTCGAACATGTTTGAGCAGACGACCAGACTCTGGAACTGAGGAAAAGATTATGGCGCTGATGCTTCTATTTCTCTTGCTCCTGGTCCTGATTTTCGGTGTGATTGTCTATTTCTTGAAGCCGACCTCAACGGAAAAGGCGGTGGAAGATCAATTGGCAAGCATCGAGGAGGCCCAGTCAGGAGCCCGGGACCGGAGCTCGACGATTCTGAAGGATAGAGCCGTCCGGTCCACGGCAGTCGAGGAACTTGCCCAGCTGCTTCCCTGGTCGCAGACGGCTACGCCTCTCATCAAACAAGCCGGCAAAAACTGGTCTTTCGGTTCTCTCACGTTGTTTTCCTTGATTGCGGGTCTTGCAGCCTACGGACTTGCATCGTTATTCAATGTTAGTAGCGTGTTTAGCATCGCCCTAGCCGCTGCCGTCGCTTTGGCGCCGTACGTATATCTCTCCATAGTCCGGGAAGTCAGGTTCAGCAAGTTCAGCGATCTTCTACCCGAAGCAGTCGACCTGATGTCACGAGGTCTACGGGCAGGCCACTCAATCCAAGCCGTGCTGGAGATGGTCGGCAATGAGATTGCCGATCCAGTCGGAATAGAATTCCGTGCTCTGCACAAGGAGCAGACCCTGGGTCTTCCCCTTCGGGACGCAATGGCGGATCTGGTCGATCGGGCGCCTGTGGATGACATGCGGTTTCTCGCCACCGCAATTCTTCTGCAAAAGGAGTCGGGCGGCAATCTTGCCCAGATTCTTGATAAGACTGCAGCGGTGATCCGCGAGCGAGCGCGCTTGCGCGGACAACTCCGAATTTACACCGCGCAGGGGCGCATCACGGGCTGGATTCTGGGCGCTGCCCCGTTCTTTATGTTCGGCCTGCTTAACCTCGTCAAGCATGACTACGAGATGACTCTGTTCAGGGACTCTCTCGGACTCAAGATGGTTTATTTTGGACTGGGGATGATGGTAATCGGGATTTTGGCAATTCGTAAGATCATCGATATCAAGGTTTAGCCATGACGCTTATCATTGTTCTCGGGCTTAGCTTATTCGCTGCTTTAATGTTGTGCTTTGTCCTCTTGATGGGCCGCTCTTCGTCGCAAGCGGCGCTCCTCGCACAAGTTGCTCGAGAGGCTCGGGGCACGGGCCCGGTTAGCGGACCTTGGCGACCTTCAGTCCGTTCTGACCTCGTGGCAAAGCCCTTCACGGCTTTCCGACTCTTTTTCGCGGCCGAACCCGATCCCGAGATTGTCCGCAAGTTAATGCTTGCCGGATATCGCAAGCCGCATCATGCTGACATTTTCTTGGGGATGAGGCTGGCGGTTCCGGCACTACTCGGACTGACCGTCGCACTGGTGGTTAGCAGCGGCACAATTATGTTTTTCTTGCTGGCACTTGTGATTGGTTTTTTTGTCCCTGATTTCTGGCTCTCCTACGCAACTAATCGAAGACGAGAACGGCTGAGGTTGAGTTTGCCTGACAGCTTGGACTTGCTGGCAATCTGTCTGGAGGCCGGGTTGGGCCTGGACCAGTCTGTGGTGCGTGTCGGGCAGGAACTCGAGGTTAGCCACCCAGAACTAAGTGAAGAACTGCTGCTCATCAACTTTGAACAACGGGCAGGGGTTCAGCGCAACGCAGCATGGCAGTCGTTTGCAGTGAGAGCGAACTTCGAGAGTGCGCGCTCGTTCGTGGCCATGCTTATTCAGACGGATCGCTTCGGAACGCCGATCGCTAAGTCGCTAGGTGCTTTCTCGGATGCATTGCGAACACAGCGCCGGCAAAAGGCAGAAGAAATGGCCGCCAAAACAACCATCAAGTTAGTACCTGCCCTGGTTTTTTGCATTTTTCCAGCTATGGGGGTAGTGCTAATCGGGCCAGCCATCGTTACGCTCCGCCATTTTTTCGAGCATTTTATGAACAGCTAAGTTGTGGTTTTCAAATCAAGACGAGGTGAGTTATGGATAACACTACATTGATTCGAGTAATTGCTGGTGTTCTGTTTGTTGTCACGCTTGTCATCCTGATCTACCGGATGAAGAAAAAATCTCCACGTTAGATTTGAAACTTCCGTAGTCCGGAGACAGGTTATGTTTGGATCATCAGGACAGGTGTTTGTCTACAACAAGACGAAAGAGACGTTCCTAGCCTTTCGGGTCAATATTGCCGACTCGGTGGCGGGCCGGTTGATCGGCTTGCTGGGCCGGAGGTCTCTCAAACCCGATAGCGGTGTGTGGATCGTTCCGGCAAACGCGATCCACACTATCGGGATGATGTTTTCGTTCGATGTCGTGATGATCGACAAGAATTTCAACGTCGTAAGTGTGAAGGAATTGGTGAAGCCCTTCCGGATAATTCTGCCAAAGCTGCGCGCGGAAAGCGTTATCGAACTGCCCGCGCACACCATTTTCCGCAGCCGGACTGAAGTTGGTGATGAATTAGTCATCGAGCGATACGAAGCAAGAAGATTCCCAAACCGGATGGCGGAGGAACTCTCGAACAGGTCGTCAGCGGCAGCAGCCAGTGTCTCGTGACGACCCGAAAAAGCGCTGGGCCACGAGTGGCAGCCACAGCGTCGTCGCAACCAGAATATAACGACTGAGATGGAACAACCCAAGCAACCACGTTCATAAGGCGCAGCACCCCAACCCAGCGCCTCTCATAACTGACAGGGGCTGCATGCCGTGAACCACCACCCACGTCTCTGGCGAAGACAGAAAGATGTTCTTGACATCCTCTCATAGAACAGACCATTTCATTGAGAATTGCTCTTCCCCGTTCCCAGGCACCGCACACCCATACTTCTCCGCCCTGACATCGCCCGGAACTCACCCCGCACGAAGGCGTGGTTCCACAGGCCTCGCTACGCTTCTGCCGTGAGCACGTATTCCTACTTCGTCCAGAATTTCCTTCTTCCGACCCCTGGGGGCGACTGGATCGGCCGTTTACCGGCAGTCTGATTTCCTCCTGTTCTGATCATGTTTTCAACCACCTGCCGAATTATCGTTTTCGCCTGTGTCCCAGAACGTGCCGCGGACTTGCCTATGCGGTCGTTTGCACGGACGATCCATTTGTTGGATTCAGGGCGGCTCGGACAATCTCAAGGTCTGGATGCTGATACTGCATGGCAGCTCTGACATCTTTATGCCCCATTGTCGTCATCACCGCCGCCAGATTGCCGGTATTGCTTAGGACCCTCGTCCCGTAATCGTGTCGTGCGCAATACAAGACGAGATCCTCAGGGAGTTGACCCGTCCGGCGTGCGATTCGGAATTGCTTTCCCATGTCCATCAAATGACCACACCGTGAACGAGCGGAAGGAAACAGCCATCCTTCCGCCTTACCTGCGGCGCCGGCTCGGAGGTGGGTTTGCAGTTCACGTGACAACAAGAGAAGATCAGGCATCCGCGTATTGCGAATTTCCGAGACAGTACTTCAGAGTGTAACTAGGTGGAAACTCCACTAGCGCCTAGCCGCGTTGAGCGTGCCATAGTTGAGCGAGGGGAGACAGCATCCATGGACAAATTGAAGGATCAGGATCGGGGCAAGGGCGCGATGGAGCAGGACGTGCAGAACCAAGGTGGCAATACCAGCATCCTGTCAATTGGGGCACCGTGACGAGGATGCAGAATTGAAGAACGCCGATTCTAATTTGTCCGGTTGAGCCTGCGTGGCGACATCTATGTGACGAACACGCCAACGGGCAAGAAGCAGAATGACGTTGTGTCTACCACGGGGCTGAATATCGCGTTTACGTCAAAGTAAATCGCAGGCGTGCTATGTCGCCTCTGCGCGGATCAATCTATTCCATGTATGCGCATACCGACCAGTTGATCGACGGTCAGGTTCTGCATGCCCCGCGATCGAAGCCCGGCAATATATTCGGGAGTTACGTTGTGAATTCTCATGGCGATTAATTCGTCGGGATCGGGATGGGAATAGCCCAAGCCCTGCAGCTTCTCGATGAATTCCGGCGAAACTCCGTGAATTCTGAATGCAATGAGCTTCTCCAGTTCGATGTGATCGTAACCGCGCTTCTTCAGTTCGTCCACCCACTCCGGCGTGGCTCCATGAATCCTCATCGCGATCAGCGTGTCTTCATCTGGCGAATAACCGGCCTGGTGTAGGCTGCGAACCATCTGTGGAGTTACGCCATGGATGCGGAAAGCGACGAGTTTATCGGCGTCAAATACTTTTAGGCCGACGGCGCGTAGCTCTTCAATGAAGCCCGCATTCACGTTAAAAATGCGAAATGCGATCAGCTTGTCTGCATACAGCTTTGTGAGACGTTCATTTTTCATCTGCTTTGCAAAGTCGAGACTTACGTCTTGGACCGCCATGCTGAATTGCTTCTCTTCGTCCACGGAGAAGCCGAGCGATTCCATCAGCCCCGAGTAGTTGGGATCAGGCGAGAAGTGGAAGATTCCAGCGCCTTCGCCATTGTTCAGGAAACCTTCGCAGTTGATCTTGCCTGCATCGCGCGAAATGGTGAAATGGACATCCTGGCGGGCGGGTTTGGAAACGTCCAAGCCTGAGAACGAACTCACAGGCCAATCGGATTCGTGATGCGATGTTCCCCCACGATGGTTTTCGATCAGTGAGAACTCGACTTTGCCGGGATCGTCGGACTTGCGCATCGTCCAATCGCCGCTACGCGTCTCTGCTGCGCGGGTAACGATGCCGAGAATGACACAGTAGCCAAATACCATGAATGCTAGCGTTCGACGTGCTCTCATGTTTATCTCCTAAATGGGCAGACAGTTCACGGGGCTTCCGAAATTTTCGGATCTAAGCCGAGACTGCGCCGATGCGCCGTCAGAGTTCTGCCGGTGTATCGAAGGCTCCTATGTGTTTCAGCTGAATTAGTTTGTCGAGATCAAGGTCCTGGAATCCATGTTTTCGCGCTCTTTCGATGAACTCGGGCGTCAGGCCCTGTACCATGGCTCCGATGACTTCGTCGACGTCGAGTTTGAATCCGGCCGATTGTAAAGCTTTGATATATTCAGGCGTAACACCTTGCACGCGCATCCCGATAATTTGGTCTGCGGTCGGCTTGAGGCCTGTGGCTCGGATATCCCGAATGTACTCAGGAGTTACACCTTGGACACGCATGCCCACGACCTCGTCCGCATCCGGTTGCAGACCTTGTTCGTGCAGGCCATGTACGTATTCCGGTGTGACGCCCTGAACTTTGAGGCCAACCACTTCATCTGCATCGACGTGAAGACCGGCAGCACGCATATCGCGGATGTATTGCGGTGTCACTCCTTGCACCTTCATGCCGATAATTTGGTCGGCGTCGGGCTGAACTCCCAGTTCCTTTAAGGCGCGAACGTATTCCGGGATGACTCCCTGCACTTTCATTCCGACGATCTCGTCTTCTTCAGTAAGTGCGAGGCCTGTCGCGCGCATCTCCCGAATATATTCAGGCGTGACCCCCTGGACACGCATTCCCACAATGCCGTCCACATCGGGATGCAAGCCTTGTTCGTGGATGGCGCGAACGTATTCGGGCGTGACGCCTTGAATCTTCAAGGCAACGAGCTGGTCAACCGTCAGGTCGCTAAGCCCTGCCGCCTTCATTCCATCAATGTAGGAGCTGACAGGTTCATGCTCGCTCGGGGCAAGGTCGGGAGTTGGTTTTGCAGCCGGGATGCTTTTGATCGCCGGCTGAGCCGACGCAGCCGGCACAGGCGGAGCCGAAGGCTGCGTCGCCTGAACGCTTGCGCTCGATCGAACACCGGAACTGGCATGGGCAAAACTAAGAAGAGCGCTCCCCGACACGAGCGCCACAGTGAGGCAGAGGAAGCTGGCGGTCAGACCAATGCCGCGAATCTCTGTGCTTAGCGCTCCCAAACCGAGCAGCCGCGCAATGCGGTTCCCGACCGGACCCTGGTTCACAGCCATCGCCAGCGCCGGAGCCCTTCGCCATTCCTCCATGAGGGTCAAGGCCCGCGCGTATTCTATGGCATTGCCGCACACCGAAATCGCGGCATCGTCGCAGCAGTTTTCGCGCTCCGCTCGAATACGTTTGCTTATCCACCAAACCGCGGGGTGGTAGAAGAGCAGCGTTTCGGCTGCAATCTGGAAGACGTTCACAAAAGGATCGAGTCGCTTAATATGCGCGAGTTCGTGTGCGATGACGACTTGCAGTTGCTGCTCGGAGAGTCCGGTCAAAGCCGTAATCGGCAAAAGCACAATTGGGCGAAACGATCCGATCACCGCCGGAGCCTCCAGCCAGGCGCATTCGCCGTATTGGATCATGCGCGTAAGCCCAAGTCGCCGTTGAAGTGCCAGGCAGGTCTCCCGCAATCTGGCGCCGACCGGAATGGACGGTGTGCGGCGCATCTTTTCCACTAGCAAGAAACCGCCTGCAATTCGCAAGCTGAAGGAGATGAACTGTCGTGGATCAGCTCACCCGCCTGGAGATTCCTTTCGTGCTCATCGAAACCAGCAAGATCCTCTGCTGCGAGCTCCTCAAGGATAAGGTTCTCGCCATCCAGGGCGACGCCAAACGCCACGACATTCTTCAGGCCGCTGGCATCGAACTCGCACGAGGCGTCTGCATCGTCATCGACAAAACGACAGCGACAACCTCCGCAACTCGGGCGCTGACGAGGTCATCATCCCCGAGTACGAAGGCGGCCTCATGACCGGCCGGATGATTGCGAAGTATTATCCGGTGCTGACGAATCTCGAATGTTGGGGAGAACGAAGGCCCCATTTTCACCGGGGGCTTCCGGTAATATGATGACCATGGACTATTTGCTCAAGACCGAGCCGTCAGAGTATTCCTTCGCCGACCTCGAACGCGACCAGAGTACCGTTTGGGACGGCGTCTCAAATCCACTAGCCCTGAAAAACCTCCGCGCCATGAGACCGGGCGACCGCCTGGTGATTTATGAAACCGGAGATCACAAGAGTGCAGTGGGCACCGCGACCGTTGTCTCGGCCGAGATCTCTGACGCCAGGAATCCGCGGGTAAAGATCAAAGCAGGCAAGGCGTTGGGGAGCGCAGTTACGCTGGCAGAGGTCAAAGCCAACAAGTTGTTTGCGGATTCTCCGCTGGTACGCCAAGGACGACTGAGCGTAGTCCCGCTAACCGAAAAGCAATACGGCTTTCTGGCCGGAAGGTAACCTGGGGGCCTGCTTATGCCGCTTTTCCCAACTCCTTGCGGGCTCGGTCCACATCTTCGCTACCCTGCTGCTTGAACACGGACCGTGCAGTTGCGGCTTGTTCCTCGGTACCCACATTCGCAATGACGAGCGAGCGGCCCTGCCGCAGCAAGTCGTGATAGAACTGCACATCGTCTTTCGGAACTCCCACATCGAGTGCGTGCTCGGTGACATCCCCTGCCTTCGCTCCCGCGGCGGCACCGCCGAGTCCCAGCGCAGCCGCTGCGCCCAATCCGATGGCAAACACGGTTCCCACGCCGGGCACAAGAAGGCTAGCTACCGCCGCACCGCCCGCCAGTCCGGCGCTCGCGCCTACGGCTCCGCCGACCACCGCGCCCATGGCCTTCCCCATCCCGTCAGGCTCGGCGTCCGTGGTGGGAATGGTCTCAAGCTTTTGCTCAGCGGATCGAGTGCCGTCTCGATCCGGCAATTCGCCGCTTAGAAAGATGATGGACTGCTGCGTCATGCCGCTGCCCAACAAAGCTTCAACCGCCTGCTCGGCCGAAGCCAGCGAGGGAAAGATTCCGACCACACTTTGCATGGGGCCTCCTGCGTCGGGATGTGCCGATGCCAAACCTTGCAACCTTATGATTGCCTTCCCCGCATAAGAGTTGCCGCGATTTACTTTCTACGTGACGGGCAATCCTGACGGCAGCTTTAGCACCACTTGTCCGGAAAGACGAAGACGGTTCTTGCCAGCTCCGATTTCAATGTGGTTTCCCGGTAGTAACGATTCAGGATGCCGTCTTTCCACACCAGAAGATCCGGATTCTGACGGGCAAATTCATCCCAATCCGCGCCCTGAGATCCGGCCATACGTTCGCGAATCAAGAAGAAAGTATGCGTGCGTGATGGTCTCGTGGTAGAGCTGTGCCTTCCCACGGGCGGCGGCGAATCGTTTCAAGGCCGTGGCAAATCTCTCCAGGGCTGGAAGAGCCGGATATTCGCACAGATAGGCAAACGCCAGGCGGACATGGTCCACGTGGTGGAAAGAGTCTTCCGCAGTAGCATCATTTTCAAAGCGCTGGATAATTTCTTGATGGGTCATGGCAAGACTTGCTCGCGCTCTTATCCTTGCCTATGGCGACTGCCCAGGCCGCCACCGTGTAGATGGCAAGTTCGCCGACATTGGGCATCCCGCGCAGCCAGTGAACGATCATGGCCAGCACAAACGTGCCGGCTAAAATCCAGGCGCCGCGGGCGGCGGTTCGTGGAATGAGCAGAAGTACGGAGCCGATGATCTCACCCCATCCCAGTAGCAGACGCAGCACATCAGGCATGTGAGTCTGGGAGAAATCTTGGCGTGCGCCCGGCATCAGAAACAGAATGGCTTCCATGAGAATTACCAAGCCCAAGGTCCATTGCAGACCGGTCAGGGCGGCTTTCATGCGTTGTTCTGACATGGGAGAAACCTTTTTATTTCTCGGCTCGGCGCTTGCGGGCAGTCCGTCCCTTGATTTCCTTAAGCCGGTGACTGGCGCCCGAATCGAGATCAAGACCGTAAAACTTCTTCAAATCCTGAATGCGTTCGAGGGAGGCCGGACTGAACGGGGTCTTTCCGTCGAAGGCGTGGAGCACAATGCCCTCGAGCAGATCACCCAGCGTCATGTCGTGATATTCGGCAAAGGCCTTGAGAACTTTTATCAGGCGCTTTTGCATGCGCACGCCGGTCTGCACCCGCTCCACCAGCAATGGCGATTCGTCATTCATGCGTACCAATGTACCTAGATACCAACAAAATGTCAAGCAGTAGAAAGAGGCGCGGCCTGCTCCGCGGACAGCGATTGCGGGTGCCCTGCTTTATAATCGCGTTTCCGTATTTCCCTTTGGATGTTGCGCGCAGTTGGACGCGATTCCCCGCAAAAGGAGCCGATTGGCACTCGACGAGAAAATCTACGAACTCAGGCGCGAGAAGCTGAAGCAGATTGAAGCGCTGGGCCAGCCCTCGTATCCGACCAAGTACGAATTCACCCACACGGTCCCACAGATTCTGGCGCAGTACTCCGACCAGACGGCCGAGCAAATGGAGAACCCGCGCGTGCCCGTACGCGTGCCCGGTCGCATCATGGCTATTCGCTTGATGGGTAAGGCCGGATTCGCGCACCTCCAGCAGGACGGGCAACGCCTGCAGATTTACGTGAAGAAGGATGCTGTCGGCGATATGGGATTTGAGCTTTACAAGCTGCTCGATCTCGGTGACCACATCGGGGTCAGCGGATATTTATTTCGCACGCGCACCGGGGAATTGACTGTTCACGTCGAGGAAATCACATTTCTCAGCAAAGACCTTCTTCCCTTGCCCGAGAAGTGGCACGGTCTCAGCGATGTTGAATTGCGCTACCGGCAGCGCTACCTAGACCTGGTGATGAATCCCGAGGTCCGGGAGGTGTTCCTGAAGCGCGGCAAGCTGATGCAGTCGCTGCGGCGAAGCTTGGATGCTCAGGGATTCGTTGAAGTAGAGACTCCGATGATGCAAGCGATCGCCGGCGGGGCCGTGGCGCGGCCGTTTGTTACGCACCACAACACGCTCGACATGGACCTCTATTTGCGGATCGCGCCGGAGCTCTACTTGAAGCGGCTGACCGTAGGAGGTTTTGACCGGGTTTACGAAATCAATCGGAATTTTCGCAACGAAGGGCTGGGCTGGCGCTGGAATCCTGAGTTCACCATGCTCGAGTTTTACCAGGCCTATACGAACTATCGCGGCGTGATGGATCTTACGCAGAATCTGATCGAGCAGGCGGCGAAAGACGTGACGGGCGGAACCAAGACCAAGTGGAGAGATCAGGAAATTGAGTGGGCCGGCTCGAACTGGCGGCGCATGACCATGCGCGAGGCGATCATTCAACACTGGCCGGAAGCCGCGGGCGCAAAGCCTGTGCTGGCCGATTTTGGCTCACACGATGGGGTCAAGAAGCTGGTGGAGCGATTCAATTCTGTGCACAAGCACATGGCATACGATCCCAGCGGGCCAGTCGGCAAGACTGTCGCCGGGTTGTTCGAGGCGGTGGCCGAGGAACATCTGACCCAGCCGACGATCATCTACGAATTTCCAACCGCCGTGTCACCGCTTTCCAAGCAGAAGCCGGACGAGCCGGACTGGACAGAACGATGGGAAATTTTTGCGGGGCAGATGGAGATCGCCAATGGCTTCAGCGAGTTGAATGATCCCGAAGATCAGCGTAGACGCTTCGAGCAGCAGTTGAAGGAACGTCAGCGCGGAGATGAGGAAGCTCACCAGATGGACGAGGACTACATCCGGGCGCTCTCCTACGGGATGCCACCGGCCGGTGGTGTGGGCGTCGGCGTTGACCGGCTCTGCATGCTGCTCACCGACTCGCACACCATCCGCGATGTGATTCTGTTTCCCTTGTTGCGGCCGGAGAAAAGCTTAACCACAGAGGGCACCGAGGGAAATGCCTGAGTTGGTCGTTAACAGTACCCAACGATGCACTAGCAGTGGTGCATCACTGCCTCTATACTTTCCTCTAGTTGGGCTTCAGAAGTGGCGGCGCTGCCGTAATGTCGCATAGCCTCCTGGACGTTGGGTCGGCAGCGCTTTGCAGTTTGCTCTTGCCGCGTGGAATTTCTATTTAATCACTACATTTTTTCTGCGCGGACTCTTGCCGGGCGCAACCTTGCCCTGCGCCGTTTTTCCCGGCGAGCTTCGGGGCGCCTCATACGGCGGCTGATCGGGACCGAAATTCGCACTCAGATAATCGATAAGCGCGTCGCGGTCGCTCGGATTGACCAGCGCTCCCCATTTTGTCATCTTGTCGACTTCCTTGGTCCATGCGGCTCTGCTCAGCCGCTGCTGCACGATGATGCGCGCCTCGTGACATTCCAGGCACGCAGTAGTCGCCTTCGCCTCGATGGGGCCAGCGGGCAAGTCTTCCGTGGCTTTTGGCGAAGGCGGGACCGCAGACTGCGCCCAGAACGGCGGAACACAAGCAACAGCGACCAAAACGGTGCTGAAGATCAGTACAAAGAGATACGGCAACGGGCACCGACTATACGACACGGATTTTCACCTGATCCACGGTGTTATAAAGATAGCCACTGGGATTCCACACCGGCGTGGCCGGCTGGATGCGTCCCTGGGTGTCGGTGGCACGGGACATGACAATGTACTCGCCACTTTTAGCCGTCTTCCAGTCATAGGTCCACAGTCGCCATGCATAATGGGCCTGCTCGTGTCCGAGTTTGGCGACACTCCAGGTTGTTCCGCCGTCGGTCGAGACCTCGACTTTCGCGATGTCCGCTTCACCCGCCCAGGCAGTTCCGTGAATGGATACTTTGCTTCCTTTGACCTTAGCCCCTTCGCTGGGCCTGGAGATCGCTGACTTAACATTAAGCGCGGTCATCACGTGCGTATCTTCAGGCTTCACCGCATCTCCCGGTTTTGCGGGTTGGTTGGGGAAGCGATAGCCCGGACTCATGAAGTTGCCTTCAAACTCCTTCTCGAGCACTCTGATCTCGGTGAGCCATTTGCAAGATGCGGCGCCAATCCAGCCCGGTGCCAGGGCGCGCGCCGGGAATCCGTGATGCCTGGTCAGAGGGGCTCCGTTCATGTGGGTAGCGATGAGTGTGTCGGAATCGAGCGCTTTTTCGACGGGGATGCTGCGGATGAAGGGCGGAACCTTGCCAGGAACTTCATCGAGGCCACGGAACATTACATGCCTCCCTGTGGTCTTTACTCCGGCACGTTGCAATATGTCACGCAATCGGGGTCCGGAGAACCTCGCAGTGCTCACGGCACCTTTACCCCACTGCACACCGGGCACCTGTGGCCGATAGAGACTTCGTCCATTGCCGGCGCATTCTAGCGTATTCACCACTTCATGAGTTTCGATCTTCGAAAGCTCCGCCAAGCTCAGAGTGAGGGGCTTCTCTACTTCTCCGCCAATGGTAAGTCTCCAATCCTCTGGGTTAAGCTCGCTTGGCTCGTGCATGTGGTTGCGTACGAAAAAATGCGGGACCGGCGTGAGCCAGGTATCGAAGTACTCGACTGGCGTTTCCAGGTCGACGAAGCGGAACGAACGGACGATCAAGCCATCTTCGCCGGGAATGTCGACAGCTGCCCACGATATGAGAGATGGAGCTGCACTGACTGCGAACGCGGCACCGGACATCTGCTTCAGGAAATTGCGTCTCGAGTTCATAGCGTTTGAGCAGGCTGGGAATGCCACACGATCTCAGGTCTCAGCCTGATTTTAAGTTAACACCGCCGGCCCGGAAAAGGAGAGTAGCCAAAACCGACAAAAGCGGGCCGACGGCGTTTCCGAAGGGTAGTCGCCCCTCGAAAAGGAATTAGAAGATGTAAATCGTGTCGAACTGCAAGCGTGTGAGCCAGGGCTCGGTGGTGCCCAGCGGACGCCCGACCAGAGCAGTAAAACCTAACTGCACGCTAGGCTTCAATTGGTAGAAGGAGATGAACCGGTGCTGCGTGACGTTCGTCCCCTGGCGAATATCGCTGTGGTTGAAATTACCCAACACCGCCTCGCGCTCGATGTAGATGCGGGCATATCCGAACTGGAAGTCCCCACTCTTTTGCAGGCGGCCGACGGTTCCTTCGGCCCAATATCCGCGCCGGTAATGCGAATTGCAGGGGGAATTGAGCGTCCGCTTGAAGGTTTGTGTGGTGGTGTTCGCCGGAACAGCAACGAGGTTGGCGAGGTTGCCGCAGGCCTCGGTATTCTGCACGTAGTCGCCAATAAAGCTCAGCGGAACACGAGGATGTCCGGTATCAATATCGAGGCGAGCGATGTTGTCGAACAACCCGAACTTCGAGGCAAACTGCGCATTGGTGATGGAGCTGACTCCGGTCGGGTAGGCTGTTTTGTTTACCGTGACGATGGTGGTCGCAGTGGTCGTGTAGGTTGAGTCCTGAACCGGGTTCCCGACTCCCAATGGAAGCTGACCGGTCAATGGAGTCTGCGGATTCTTGCTGCTGGCACGCGCGAGAGCCAGTGCAATGGAATCGGAGCCCCGGTAGTCATAGTAGCCGGTGTAGGCGCTCAAGGTCATCCGTGGGGCAAGCTGCCACGTCGTCTGCAGTTGGCCACCATACGTGATGGCTTGCGCAATTCTTTTGTCCGTGGCAGAAGTGCCGGCCATTTCGGCGAAGGGCAATTGAAACCCGACCAGCGCGAAGCGCTTCAGGACGGGTGTATCCAGGTTGAAGGCCAGGGTTTCGGCTGCGCCCTCAGGGTTCAAGTCCTTATCCCAGGTGAGTTCGGTGTTGTACCAGGGATAGCGAAATTTGCCGCCGGTAAGGGTAAGGGGCTTGAAGTCCTTGGGCGTGAATTCCACAAACGCCTGGTCTAAAGCAACGGCCTTGCGGGTGTAGAAGCCGGTGAGATTTTGATTGGTGCTTGTGGGGTCGTTGATGTCGCCGCTCGCGAGTGTGAGGCCGGTTCGGAATTGCTCGCCGAGAGTGGCGAGTACGTTAAAGCGTGCACGAACACGGGCGCGCGCACGTTCCAGAGATTCATCCGAGGGGCCGCCGAAGAAGGGCTCTGCGCGAAGACGTACGTCGCCGCTGAAAGAGATCGGGCCGATGCCTTTGATTTGTCGCTCAACGTTCCGAATCCGTTCATCGGAGCTGCCGGCGTTCTGGTTAGTCTTGTCTGTTGGCGCTTCTTGGAGGTTGGTCGCGACGGTTGCGGGCGAATCCGATGCTGCGCCGGCGGCCTGGTCTTTGCTCTTCAATTGCGCCTGCAACGCCTGAATCTGCTGTTGCTGTGCGGCGAGAGCGTCTTTGAGCTCCTGGATGTCGGCTGCGGTGACGGGCGGCTGGGCCGGAGCCGCGGCAGCATATCCCTTGGGTGGAACAGCGCTCGACGAGGTCTCGGTCTGTCCCTGGGCGGCAGCGGTCCACGCCGCCAGCGTGAGGGTCGTGAAGAGCAGGCTCTTGCTGAGTTTCATAGAAGTACAGTCCTCTCCTTAATTCTCTTTATTCTGAACGTCCTGCATTACCCGGATGATGAACAAAACTTTGTTTCGCCGCTGTGACATGCCCGCCGCAGTCACGCCACCTTACATCATTATCACCATCGACATAGTAGAGATTATCGAAAATTGTCATCCCGCCAAATCTCGTCAAATTTTCTTTTAAGGGATCGCGCAGTTCCCTGCCCGAAAGCCCTGGCAGTCGGTTACGTGGCGGCTGTCAACCCCCACTTGTGCTGCAGGCGCTTTTCCATGGATTTGAAAATCAGACCGTCCACAATGTAGCCGAGACCAATGATCAGGATCATGACAGCGATCACAGCATTCATGTTGCTGGTCTCTCGCCCCATCATGAGCACTTGTCCCAGTCCGAGGCTCACATAAAGCATTTCCGCCGTGATCAGGGAGCGCCAGGCGAAGGCCCAGCCCTGTTTCAATCCGGAGACGATAAAGGGTAGGCTGGCGGGCAACAGCACATGCCAGAACAATTGGAATCCGCGAGCCCCGAGGTTGCGTCCCGCCATGCCGTAGATTTTGGGCATTTGCTTGCGCCCGTCTTCCATGGCCAAAGTAACCGACAGCAGCGATCCCATGATCACCACAAAGAGAATGGCCTTTTGGTTGAGGCCGAACCACAATAGCGCCAGAGGCCACCAGCAAATGCTGGGCAAGCTCTGCAGACTCACCAGCAGTCCGCCCATCGTTTCTTCGAGAAACTTATTACTGGCCACGCCTAACCCCAGAATCATGCCGGCGACGACAGAAATCGCGTAACCGATCAACACCCGACGCATACTGACGGCGATGGCAATCCAGTAGCTATGGTCAGAAAAGCCGTAATACAGCTCCTGCGCCACTCCCCAGGGCGTAGGAAATAAGTAAGGCGGCCAGATTTTGAGCTGTGCCAGAAGTGCCCATAGGCCGAACAGACAAGTGTAGAAGATGACGAGTCGGGCCGCGCGCTTCATTGCTCCGCTCCCGGTGCCAGGTGTGGCTTCACTCCCACGCTGTACTCAACTTCCAGGGAGCGATTTATCTCTTCCCGCAGTTCGTCTAGTATCGCGCGGGCTGCGTGGGCGACGTGGACATCTTCGAGTACTCGAGGCCGGGGCAGATCGATCGAAAACTCCCGCTTCACTCGACCCGGGCGGAAAGTCAGAAGAACCACGCGATCGCCGAGCCGAATGGCCTCGCGCACGTTATGCGTGACGAAAATGATAGTCCGCCCGGTTTCAGCCCATATGCGTTCCAGTTCATCGTGCAGCAGATCTCGAGTCTGCGCGTCGAGCGCGGCGAAGGGCTCGTCCATCAGCAGTACATCCGGCTCTGTCGCTAGAGCCCGAGCCAAGGCTACGCGTTGGCGCATGCCGCCGGAGAGCTGATGGGTATAACTCTTCTTAAACTGCCAGAGGTGGACGAGGCGCAAATAGTAACGGGTCTTCTCTTCCCTCTCCGCCTTGCTGACGCCCTTCATCTTCATTCCGAACTCGACGTTCTCGCCGACGGTGAGCCATGGAAAAAGACCCAGTTCCTGGAAAAT
The DNA here is from genome assembly GCA_003225005.1 of Acidobacteriota bacterium. Classification (GTDB taxonomy): domain Bacteria; phylum Acidobacteriota; class Terriglobia; order Terriglobales; family Acidobacteriaceae; genus Sulfotelmatobacter. The sequence goes on from QIAN01000218.1 coordinate 52,466, forward strand.
CAGGATGCGGTCCGGGCCAGGCCCTTCGACCGGCCTGCCGTCAACAAGTATCTGACCGGAGGTTTGTGGATGGAGACCGGCAATCAGATGCAGAAGGGTGGACTTGCCACATCCGGAAGGCCCCACCACGCAGAGAAACTCGCCCGGCCTAACCTGCAGGTTGATGTGATCAAGCGCCAAAAGCCGTTCGCCGCCGTGCGTCCGGTAGCTCAGGCATATTTCGCTCAAGCCGACCTTGGCGATCTCGGGCGAGACGTGCCCCAGCGTGTGGCCGATCGAAGCGGGCCCAAACTTGCTTCGCGGACCGGCGACGCGTGCCGGACTCCGGTGGCCAGGGATCACAATTGGCGCGGCTGCGTTTTGTATATTGGAGCTCATTGGATTCCTTTTCGCTTCGTCTCCGCCAAGACCTTATTCAGCAATGTCAGGTCGTAGAGGCCGGATAGGTCAGGCATCTGTCGTCCCAAAAATCCCGCATCAAATGACGACTTGGCAGCCGTTATCAAAGAAGACCGCAAAGGGTCGTACGTAACTTCCAAGCGACCCAAGGCCTCATCCAATTCTGAGGCTGGAAGTGCTTTGCCAGTCTCTGCTTGTACCTGCTGGTTCAATATCTTCTTGGCCTCTGGCAGATGGCCGTTGATCCACTCCGTAAGCTCCACATGGGCACGAAGCCACTTCTTCACCAGCTCCGGGTTGTCGTCGAGGAACTTCGTGCTAACGATCAGATGGCAGGTGATGAACTGTCCTTGCGGCCACAAGTCTCGTTCATCGAGAAACAGCCGCCCGTTCCCTTCCCTGATCAAGCGTGTGGCCCAGGGCTCAGGCGCCCAGGCAGCATCCAACTCCTTTTTCAGAAACAGCGTTAGCTGATCGGGATTGGCCATCGGAATCACCTGCACATCGCCGCCCTTGTCGAGGGACTTCATGCCATGCGCCCGAAGCCAGGCACGGAGTGCGACGTCCTGCGTATTTCCCTGTTGGGGCGAGGCGACTTTCCTGCCGTGAAAGTCTTCCGGCTTCTGGATACCGGAATCACTACGGACCACCAATGAGGCGCCACCGCTCGTCGCCCCGGCAATAATGCGCAATGCTTCACCGTTGGACCGAACATAGCCTTGAATGGCCGGATTCGGACCGATGTAGGTCATGTCGATGGCCCCGGCCAAAAGCGCTTCCATCGCGGCCGGTCCGGCGTTGAATGTCTTCCAATCGATCTTCACGCCCGGCCCCAGGGCTCTCTCAAAAAAACCATTGGCCTTTCCCACCATTGCCTGGGAATGCGTTATGTTGGGAAACGCGCCCACACGAATCGTGTTCGCAGTTCGCTGCCCCCAAACCGGAAGACAGACCCGAAGGCACATCGTCAGCCACAGAATCACCTTGATCGCAAGTTGCTTATTCACCCTTCGATCCCCCCCCAACCATGGCAAGAACACTGGCGGCTGATTTTCTCTTGCGTTTGCCGCGCTTTGCGGACCGCGGTTCTGCACCTGAAATCAGATCCGCCAGGGTGGTGTGTTCGAGTATGTGGGCCGCTGCATCGCGCACATCGAGGAAAACCTGGTAGAGCGCGCGGTGCGGAATATCGCGGTCGATCAGCACACGCAACTGATCCGCGTCACCGAACGGGGCCAAAGGCCCGTCAATCAGCCGTATGATTTCGCTCAGGTGAATGTCCGCCGGATCGCGGCGCAACTGGTAGCCGCCCTTGGCACCGCGCACGCTCTCGACAATGCGAGCGTTCTTGAGTTCGAGCAGAATCAATTCCAGGAACTTCTCCGGAAGATTCTCTTCATACGCGATGTCTCGGATCCTGATCGTACCCTGCTGATACTTGCGGGCGAGCATCATCATCGCCTGCAGTGCGTACAGTCCTTTTTGCGAGATCTTCATGTTCTTGGCCGATTATCCCATAAACTCTATCTAACTAATAGAGTTTATAGAAGTAAGGGGGGGACAATGCAACTTTCGTGCCATTTCCCGGAGCCGCCGCGGCACAAATAAACAGATTCTAATCAGGGTTTTGCTAGAACCGGGAGGCGAGATCGGCTCACCAAGAGTGCATTTAATTGCAGCTTCACTGCGTTCCCTGTGTGTGTAGCCAAGGGGAACAAGGCTTAAGAGGGGTCACGCAGCAGTCAGGACCCCAGCTGCAAGACCTGCACCGTGATATTGTCCGGTCCACCTCGTTCGAGGGCCATACTCACCAAGGTGGCACAAGACTCTGACGGGCGGTTGCTGTTGATCACGGTTTCAAGTTCTTGCTCGCTAACCAGGCTCCACAGGCCGTCGGTGCAGAGCACCAGGGCATCTCCATTTTCCAGGTTGAGTTCCTGTCCGCCGCTGTCCGCCAAGGACCCCTGGCCCACCCCAAGAGCCGCGGTCAGGATGTGGCGCTGGGGGTGAGTCTCAGCATCCTCGGAGCGGACAATGCCGCTCGCCACTAATCTGCCGACATAGGAATGATCACGAGTGAGTTGTGAAATTCCGGTCGCACGCACCAAGTAAAGGCGACTGTCGCCGATGTGCGCGAAATAGACTTGGCGGCCTCGCAGGACGAAGGCGGTACAGGTTGTGCCCATCCCGTAAAACTGCGGATGCCGCTCAGCATAGTTTTGGATGCGTTCGTGGGCGGCAGAGAAGGCTCGAAGCAGAGCTGCCTGAGGAGTATCGCTGAAGGCCTGGTCATAGACTTCGAGGACAGTTTGGACTGCCAGACGGCTCGCTTCTAGGCCGCCTTCGTATCCGCCCATGCCATCGGCAACGATGGCCAACCGGCCCTTACGCTCGAACTCCTCATCGCTGGCGGGCTCCCAATAGAGGTAAGAATCTTCATTGTTTTCACGCTGGCGACCGATGTCGGTCAGGCTAGCCACTTCAATGCCGGGTCTTGCGTTCATTAATTATTCGCGGGCTGCGCTGCGAGAATATTACACATCCATCCGAAAGTCTTCCAGAAAACGACTAGCTTGCTCTGATCTGCGATTGAACAACCGCGTTGCGCACGGCTCATTATAGTCAGGCCGAATAGTCAGGCCCCGGTTCGGGCGGAAATGACAGTGTCGTCCATGCGTATCGAATGCAACCGGTGCCCCGTACATTACTCAGGTCAATGACTCACCTTCCGGTTGGTGAGAATGGATTTTCCACCGCTGCGCGCCAGCAGATACCGAGACTCACCCCGCAACTCCTGCGGATCGTCTTCGGAACTCCATAGAAATACCGTGGCAGGTCCACTCCACAGGGCAGCCAGAGAATCAGCGGTTTCGAATACGTGGGGAGCATCCGGGAATTTCGAGCCATACCACAGATTCCCACTTGGCTCGTGCAGAACACGCAAGGAAATGTCGGTATAGAAATTCAGGGACGATGCCTCGTGGTATTCGCCGTCCACCACTAGGATGTCTCCTGGACGGTAGTGCTGCTCAATGGCCATGGCGAGCTGATGGGACGACAGAATTGGCGAGAAGGTCACGAATGCCGAATGCACGCAAGCCAACAGCCCGACCATCATCAAGGCCAATGCCATATTTCCTTGCCCCGGGCGTCCGCGCTTCCTTAGAAAGTAGTTCGACCCTGCCCCCAACAACATTGAGACAACCGCCCCCAGCAGCGGGACTCGAAAAGCTCCCATGGCCTCAGGGGTCAGATCAAGCAAGTGGCCAAGAGAAAGGTCATATTCCTGGGGATGTTTCTTCAGCAAGTCGGCCAAGTCCGTTCCGGGGGCTGGGGCTTGCGACGAAAACAGAAATAGCAGTCCTATGACAGAAGCAATCGCGACCATCACGAGGAAAACCAGGGAAGAAGTTCTGCCTGCGCGGCGCTCGGCCGAATCTGACGCAGACTCCGATTCTTTTGCCAACCAGCCTCCAATGAGAAGCGCCACGCCCGGCACTGCCGGAATGGTGTAATACTCCTGGCGGGTCGAGAAACTAAAAAATACTACAATCACCAAAACCCAGAGTACGAACAGCAGATTGGCCCTTTGCGGCGTGTTGGATGCGCCGCTCAGTCCACGCCACTTTCTCGGAATCTCGCGAACGGCCTGCGGAAGAAAAATGCACCATGGCATGAGCCAGAGAATCAACAAACCCCAAAAAATAAATAGCGGAACCGTGTCGTAACCAGGAGGCACCCTTTTGTTTACGTATCGCAGGAACTGTTCATTGACAAAGTAAAACCAAAGAAAACCGCGCACTGCCCCCTGCGACGGGTTTCGCAGTGCCGCCAGAATGTGCCAGGGCGCTGCAATCAGTAGAAAAACAATACCGCTCGAGACCAGCCGAAGCTTGAGCAAACGTGCCTGGTTGCCGGTGAGCAGTAGATACAGGACAACAGTGGTTATCGGGAACACAAGCCCAATGAGGCTCTTTGTCAGGACATTCAAAGCGCAGGTGGCGGCAAATCCCCAGCAAGCGAGCCGTGAGGGTGGTTCTTCTTCGAAAGATTGAAGAAAGAAAGAGAAGCCTAAGGTGAGCCATAGGCCGACCATGACATCGGGAATCTGAAACCGCGTGAAAATGTAAGGACCTACACAGGTGCCTAGCGCCACCGCGGAATAGAATCCGCCAGTTTCGCCGTAGGCGCGTTTCCCCACGCTGTAGGTGGCGAGCAGCAGGGCCAAAACGGTTAGCATCAAGGGCAGACGTGTACTCCAGTCGCTGATGCCGAACAGTTCGTAGCTTGCCGCTACGGTCCAATACATAAGAGGAGCCTTCTCCAGATAGCGGACCCCATCGGTGTAGAGCGTTACCCAATCATGACGCAACACCATTTCCCGCGCCGCTTCAGCGTGGACTGTATCGACATCATCCAGGAGGGCCGGAGTGAACATGGCCGCGGCGTAGATTGCAGCCCACAGCAGAATGATGATTAGAACGGAACGAATGCGAATGGATTTCCGGTGAATGGACGGGGGCGGGGGGAAATTACGCGCGAGGCCTCGGTCCAACGAAGCAGCGGACAAGTTCATGCAATATTCCGAACACAATTATACGGGACTGTGTTCCGCAGGTTTGCCGCTGTTGATTAGGACATAGCGCGGGAGTTTGTAAAACTAAATTCTATTGTGGCGGATCGAATGTTGGACCGCACAGGGATTTTTCCCGTGATCCTGGACGGTGCCGGGAGGGGAATCGAACCCCCACAGGTCTTTTGGTCCCAGCGGATTTTGCGTTGTCCACGCGGGTTTTCCGGCCAACCCATTTTCTTTGCTTTACAGAGACTTGTGAGTATCCCGGCGGGTCAATTCATGCGGTCTTGTGAGGCCCTGTGAAGGGTCCAATGGGCAGACTTGGGGCAGAATAAATCCGCACGAACAGGACACAACTTTCTGGCAGCGGACTATTCACCGTGTCGCCGCGACGAGTAAACCACCTTTTCGCCGGTCTTCTTTTGCTTCCCTAGCTCGGTGAGTTTGGCGTCAGCCTCGCGGCTTTCTTTTTCGTAGAGAGATATTACTGCGCTTGGAAAGTCAGGCGCAAGCTCAGGCAGGCGGCGAGTGGCCTTTTCTGCGCCTTGCGAAATTTATACCAAAAGTGACGGTCCCCTGCCGTTCGAACAACAGTGTGATAGCGCACCATGGAAAAGGTGCAAACCGCGAACCCCGGCGCAGCATCGGAAAAGCTATCGTCCAATTCTCTTTGATTCACTGCACCAGGGGCGATTTGTGGTGCTCATCTAGAGCACGACAAAGCCGGTCAACAAGGATCGTCAACTTCGCTGAATCCATTTCTTTACTGACTTGTTCTGCAATCGAACGCCACTCTTGATCTGTAGATTGCAGGGCCATAAGCGGGGCCTCCATTTCTGCCGTAAACCAAGCTACCTTGGAGTCAAAACCGTGGCTGAGCACTAGTGCTCATTCACACACTTCGACGTACTACTCACTGTTTTCCTCACGTTTCACTTGACGTACTATTTCCGCGTCCGCTAGTGAGGGCCGCATGCTTCGTAAGGGGCCTCAGAGTTCGGTACGCAAAGTGGTATGGGTCGAAGGGCAGAGTGTCAAGGGATGGGGTTGCTCTGAATGTGCTTGGCTATTTCACCCTTCTGGCCCGCCCACTGGCGAATCACTCGATGAAATGAAACGGAATTTCCAGGCGCGGTGCGACCAGGAGTTTACATTGCATGTTTGCGATGCTCACCGAAGAGCCAAGAGCGCAAACTCTTGAATCATTCAGACCACATGGGGATCGAAGCCGCGACATCCAGCTTGGGAAGCTACCGGCAATGCCTCGTGGCACGCAGAATCCAGCACTTGGAGCGGGTCACGCAGGGCAGAATCTGACACTAGCGGCACTGGTTGAACACACGATTGAACACACCTTTTCCCACCCGCTGTTTCCGCGACCTTTCAGGGACGTGAGCGCCGTGGGCTTTTCATGGAAACCTCCTCACACCACCACTGCTTTCGTCGGTCCCTCTAATAGCTTCGACTTTCGCCGGTTCCGGTTTCTTCCTGTCGAGACCGGACCTGACCGCGTGAATGTTGACCGCTTGCTCCAGCTGGGTCATGAGAGTTTTAAGGTTCTCCTGGCCGGTGTCCAAGATCTTGCGCAGTTCCGCGCCGGCCCTCATCGCTTGCTCATACGAATCCCGAGCTTTGGTAAGAAGCGGAAGCTGTTCAATGAACGCAGTAGCGTTCTTGGTGAACTCGTTCAGCGCTTCCGTATACGTCGTCATGGTTGGTGACGACGATGACGGCTGGTGGCCTTCGGCAAGAACCTTCCGGGGACCAACTGCGGAATCCCGTTTTTCCAACCGGCTGTCCATTAAAGACTCAATCAGCGCGTCGCCGAGCGACTCCAACTCCGAGTCGGACTCTGGCTGCGCGCGCATAGCATCATCCTGCTTTTTCCACATTGCTTCACTCCTTTTGCGGGGACTGTACGTGTACGACACAGTGGAACCTTCACTCCTGGCTGAGCGGCGGCAGGTGGCATTATGAACTTGCTGGCCAACAAGATCAAACTTCACTGGTGAGCAAGGCACAGAGCCCCAGCGCGAATCGGTGGGTTCGTTACAACAGTCACGCACGACGCGCTGGCGGCGAGAACAGGAGGCGGGAACACCGCTCAATTACTGAATAGGACTTTGAGCTGTGGGCTTTTCCCGAGCTGCCACTTGCGCAAGCAATCGCAAGGCCCGGAGCGCATCGTTCAGAGCGTAGTGTTCGTCATCTGACTGATTGTCTACTATTTCTTCGGCTCTATCGACAATCGCCCGGTGCGCAGCAGCAATCCGCTCCGGCAACTTGCTCTTGTCGAGTTCCAGCATTGCGCATTCGTAGAGGTGTTTCCATGTAGGACTGAAGGACTCACCAAGGGGAATGACGTTATTCAACTGAGCCATAAAGTGCCTGTTCGTTTCCGATAGCTTGAGACTAACCAAAGGTGGGGCATATTGTCGGTGCGTCAGCGCACTAAGAGCTGGTTTGTCGACAGAGCCCGGTGGATTTCAAGCTGCACCACTCCCCAACCTTGCTTCCCGGAGCGGTATCCTTTGCGATTCAAATTTTAAGGGAGCACTGTCAGGGTGCTCCCCACGCAATCCAAGACCAAGTCGCTCGGCGGTATGTGGGAGATGGTTGTCACCGGTTTCAACCTATATCACTACAAGTACGCAATCTCCGACGGCAGCTGGGGCTGCTGGAGACGTGGACGAAGGATTCCAGGGCCTAAAATTCAGTCCCACCATGGGAGCTTACCTCCCCCAAGAAGATCGCTCGTTCTCCTATAAGTAAAGGGGTTGGGTTTACAATCAGGCAGCGGAAGCAACGTTTGGCACGTTCGAGAGCGTCGGAGCCTTCAAGGTTAATCCTTCCGGAACAAGGTTTGCCGGTCCGGGTACGTTCACCATGGCGGACTTGAACGGAGTCGTGTTCTACAAGGAGCCGTTCACGGCAGTCGCGACCATGGTCGCCGTGTCGCCTCAGGGAGCAGATCTTCGCCACTGAATCGGACTTCCAAAGTGTTTTGCCGTACCCGCTCATGTTGGGTGGTGGGCTACTCTCGGAAAGTAGCCCATCACCTAAAATGTTCTTCGTTGTGAGAGCAGTTATGCGAAAAGGATGCGAGATAATCGCAGGAATCGGTTTTTGTAGTCAGCGTTTAGCGTCTATCCAGGAGGAGGGTTTTGCTCGGCATTTCGCTCCGGAAAAACCACCGTATGTTCCGCATGGTCGGCTACTCTTCCATGACCAGATTGGCGCAGCGCGGCAGTTTGCGGGTCTCTATGGCCCTGAGTCGCGTTGACACGCTATCATCGAGGCCGAATGCTTGCGCAAAAGGCCATGTTGAGTGAATTCGCCTGGGACCAGCGCTACCAAGTTTCCGTTCTCGATGACGTGCTTACCCCTGCGCTGCTCCTTTATCCAGAAATCGTTGCCTCCAACATCGAGCGCACCCTGGAGTTGTTGGGCGGCGACGCGAATCGCTGGCGCGTGCACATCAAGACCGCAAAGCTGAGCCACACGCTCCGCATGCTGGTCGATCACGGCATCCGCAATTTCAAATGCGCGACCACTCTCGAACTGCTAGTGGCCTGCGGCAGCGGTGCGGGAGACGTACTCTTCGCTTATCCGGCGGTGGGCGCAAGTGTGCGGCGGGTCAGGGAAATAGCCGATCAGTTCCCAGGGGTGCGCATTTCCGTTCTGGCCGAGAACAATCAACAGGTGGGGCAATGGCACGACAGCCGGGTCGGAGTCTTTCTGGACATGAATCCTGGCATGGATCGGACGGGCATCGAGCAAAGTCGCGGCGACAAGGTTATTGAATTGTGTCGCGCAATCGGCGACCTGGGGCTGGAGTTTCGCGGTCTGCATTATTACGACGGTCAATATGGCAGCCTGGAACAGCGCCAACGAACCGCGATGGCTCACGCCGGCTATGAACGCTTGCTAAAAGTTGTGAGCGAGATCGAGCGCCAGGGTACGGGTGTGCCGGAAGTGGTCACTGCCGGAACGCCGACGTTCCCGTGCTCGCTTGCCTTCGAGGGCTTTCGCGGTGGAGGGTTCATCCATCGCGTTTCGCCCGGAACCGTTGTCTATTGCGATGCAACCAGCCTGGCACAGCTTCCCAGCGAGTACGGCTACCGGCCGGCAGTGCTGGTCTTGACGCGCGTAGTGAGCCAGCCGCGCGCGGGGATTGTCACCTGCGATGCTGGACATAAGGCAGTATCAGCCGACGCCGGTGTTCCCACATGCGTGGTCGTTGGGCGTTCGGAACTGACGCCGCTCTCCCCCAGCGAAGAGCATCTACCAATGGCGTTGCGGGAAGAAGCGACGGGTCCGTACGTTGGGGAGGCGCTTCATCTCCTTCCGCGGCATGTTTGCCCCACGGTGAACAATTTTGATTGTGCGCTGCTGGTGCGGAATAACGAGGTCAAGTCCGTGGAAAAGGTTTCGGCACGCGGGCGCGAGTCGCCGCTGCTGCAAGCGACCGACCAAACGGTTGACCTCCGGGGCTAAGCAACAGCAGAGAAATTGCAAAAGCTAATTGCTCACCGGCCGAGCTCCGTCAGGCAAAGCAGCATTTGGCAGTTCTAGGGGGATCTAGGCCCAAAGTGAGCGCCGTTCGGCAATGTGCGAATTGCGTGGGCCTTCTTCTAACGGCTCCAGATTTGTGTCATGATTTCTGGCGCGCCTAGGGAGTACGGGCTCGGCACCCACTCGCGGGCCAAGTTTTACCGTCTCAAGGCCCGGCGCGGATACAAGCGCGCCGCGGTGGCCATAGCCCGTAGGATCTCGGGTGGCGATCTATCACCCGTTTGCCCAGCAAGTTTCCTACAACGACCTGGGTGATCTTTACCTCGACAAGCGCAACAAGAACCATCTCACGCGGCAGGCCAACAAAACGGCCGAGTTTGATGTCCTCAGCCTTGTAGACCACTCCCATAACGACGCCGCTGAGCTTCTCCATGATGCGATAGTGCGAGACGGTCAGGCCGATCATTCTGGAGATACTCGGTTTTTGGGTCGCCTCATCTTCCGGATCTGGCAACGGCCAGTCAACGAATGGCAGCAGCTGCGGCACGAGCGTGCGGAGCTTAGAACCTAACCCTTGTAGTGGGGGGATCTTTGAAAGGGCCTGATCCCAGCATTTCGAGTCGTGCCACCGAAATTCAACTCCCGGATCGTCGATAATTACCGGCCAACCCTTCGAATCACATTCTAAAAACTCTAGCCGGAAAGCTTTATTCTCTTGCGATTGGGCTTTTCAGGAGAAGGAGCTCTGCTGCCGGTTCAGATCTTGGCGGGTCAGCGCCGGTGGCAGAGCCCCCATGAACTACGATTCTTTTTATCCCACTTTCTGCGCTGCCGC
>QIAN01000021.1 GCA_003225005.1 Acidobacteriota bacterium
TAGAAGCGATGACGCTAGCCAGCCTGCTGGACTAATCGCGGGTGCGTGGTCTACCTGGTGCACGTGGTGAGTGTAGCTGACTTGATCGGAGCCATCAGACGAAAATGACTCCCGCACCAAGAATTAGGCTTGTTTCCGCAAAACAATCTGATACGAGGAAGGCATGGTGCGTCCTGAGAAAGACCCATTTTTCTAGCAGGTGAAAGGCCTGTCCGGGTAAGCGCTGGAGCGCCCGGTAGCAGACCCCAGTCGGAAGGAGAGATCCAACCGACCAGAGCGGGGTGTCAAAAGTCCACTATGGGTGGAGAGCAAACAGATGGGCCGCAACGAGAGTGAACGCCATAGCCGCGTCATTTCTTCAGCCGAAAGGCGTTTGAGAGCGCCGAGACGGTCATGTCGCGTCGAAGGCAACAGACAGCAGGCTGGACCAGAACGCCTGTTGGACTTCTCCGGGGTTGAAGCCGGCGGCACGTCTGCACAGAAGAATGCGGAACAGGAGAGACCCTCGCTGGCAGCCGAGTCAGGGTCAGGGGCAAAGACCGGGCGTCTAAGGCCGGATGGCACGGAGCCAAGAGGGAGTCCGAGGGGTTCACAGTACCGAGGAAGGCGCGCAAGAGAACGCGCTGGAGGGAAGGGACCCTGCTTTGATCACGCCTGGACGGAGGTAAGTGCGAGGGCATGCTGGAAACAGCCAATAACCCAGCGGAAAAAGTACGACAACTCCAACGCAGGCTACGGGAGTGTGCCAAGGTGTTCAGTGAGACCCGCCTGAGTACGAAAGTACTTTCGACGACCTCCGTTTCCCTTGACCATAAACCATCTTTTGCACAGTGAGGAACCTCGGCGGTCACTTTCTCCCTCGGCTTCACGTTTTCGCACTTGGTGGAGAGGACTGAAAATGTTCGGTAATAGCAGGACGGGCGTATCAAAGTATAGGGACCGAAACTTCGTGCCTTTACAAGCGGCCACTTTTTGCGCCGAATGTGAACTTATCAGCACCAATAGCACTCCGCATTACCTGGCTTGCGGGAGCCGCGCGCTGCTGAGCCTGTCTCGCGTTTTGGGCGGGTCGTTGCGAAACCGGCAGACCGCACACCTCATTACTGATGTTGAGTTGGACCAGCTGGTCCGTGATTTATTGCGAATGGTCCCAGATCCCGAGCTATTGAGTGCCGCCAGTCACAGCTCTCGGATACCGTCTGCGGCCCCTCGCAGCCAGCTGCGCGTGGCGAATGCTGCGCACCCAGCGTCTGGGTTTCGCGCTGTTCCGGCGCCGGAAGAAGCCGAGCTTCATACTGCCGAACTCGATCTTGAGCCGGCCATCAGCGCCATCACCGAGCGTGCGCAGCATCTTACGGGAGCGACCGGCGCGGCGATTGTGTTGCGTCGTGGCGACGAAATCGTCTGCCGCGCACGAGTCGGCCGCACAGCACCAGATCTGGGAGTTCGCCTGCAAACCGATGTTGGCATCTCGGCGGAAGCCGTCCGCACCGGGGAGATCATGCTATGCCACGATGCCGAGCGCAATCCGCGTGTGGATCTTGCCAGCTGCCGGCGCCTGGGAGTCCGCTCCATCCTCGTTTCCCCCCTGCGCCACTACCGGCGCAACCTGGGGGTTTTCGAAGTGCTTTCGTCATCCCCGTGTGCTTTTGACCACCGGGACGTGGTTACTATGCAGCTGCTTTCGAGCCTCATGGTGGCTGCTATTTCCCGTATCTCCAGCCTGCATCAGGCTCGTTTTGCGCGCCTTTCCGGATAATAACGCGGCGACGGCGGCGAACTGAAAGTCCGAACCCACCCGACGACCAGCCTCAAGCCGCCCGTCAGTCGGCTTGCCTCACCTGGCTGGTTTCTAATGTTTCGTCACCGACTTCTGCCTTTTCCATTTTATGTTCTTGCACCTTTTTCACAGTCTCAGGGTAATATGTACGACAAGCATCTGGGTTTGTTACCCCCCATGGCCGCTATGACCCCCGACTTGCAGTCTCCACTCCTGAACCGGCGTCGTCGCGTGCGACACCGAGTGCATACACCCGCGTACGCTAGTTTCACCGGCATGTCGAAGGGGTTGGCACTTGAGCTGAACGAGATCGTAGACATTAGCGAAGACGGTGCGTCAGTGCAGTGCCCATCGGCGTTGGAGCTTAACCGAGAGTATGCTCTGAGCCTTGACCTGGCGGAGGCCAACGTACAAATCTATACAACCGGTCAGGTGATATGGTCGGAAGCCTCCGGACGCGCGGGTCTGCGTTTTGTCCATCTGTCGGAGTCGTCCTTACTCCAATTGCGGGATTGGCTCTTCATCAATGCCATGGCCTCCGTGGTGAACGCTGAAATGATCGCTGCACCAGTGCTGGCTGTTCCCGGACCATCTGAAACAGCCCAATCCGCGCCGCGGCCGGATCACAGCAACATGCTGGCGGCCCTGTCGGAAGTTGAACGTGAAGTCGAGACTTTCGGAACTGATCTCGATGCATCCCTTCGACTGATCGCTATCCGGTCTCAGGCTCTGGTGCGGGCGACCGGCGCCGCAATTGCCTTGGCGGCAACGGATCCCGGAATCATGGTCTGCCGGGCAAGCGCGGGGCCGGATGCTCCACCCGTGGGCGCCGAACTACAGGTGGGATCGGGCTTCTCAGGCGAGTGCGTTCGCACGGGAAAAACCCTGCATTGCGATGACACCGAGACCGACACTCGCGTCAACAAGCAGAGCTGCCGGGCTCTCGGTATCCGCTCCATGATTGCGGTTCCAGTGCGCGCAAGCGACGAAGTCCTTGGAATCATCGAAGTGTTTTCTTCCCAGCCCGGTGCGCTTCACGAAACTGACATTTCCGTCTTGCAGCGGCTGGCGGAAATCACCCTCGCCGCCATCAACATTCAAGCACCCGAACAGAACTCCGCACCGGTGATTGCCTCTCCTGCCCCAACTTTCTCCTCTGCAGGAAGTGTTCTCTTGGCTTCCCACGATGAGCAGAAGGAAAACCAGGACGAGAAAGAGCGGTTGAGTGCCGAGGAAAGAACCTTCGGCGGCGTCCGTCTACCGCGTGCCCATCTCATATTACTTCTCATCGCCGCGGCCACGATTGCGCTAGCGCTCGGTTTTATCCTCGCTCCGTGGATTCAGGAGAAGATGCAGGGGCATGCTCCGAGTAGGGATCAAACCGTTCTTGCATCCTCTCGACCGTTGGCACCGGCGCAGCCCAACTCTGCGCACGCCTTGCAACCGAAATCGGCCAGTGATGCTCCCACGCTTGAACAACTCCGGCAATTGGCAGATCAGGGAGATCCCTCGGTCGAGTATGCTCTGGGTGCACGTTACGCTTTCGGCGACGGGGTCGGGCAAAATTACTCCGAAGCTGTGCGCTGGTTTTTCCGCGCTGCTGAGCAAGGCCACGTGATTTCTCAAGCCACCCTAGGGGCTTACTACATGGCCGGACGCGGCGTGTCGGTAGATCTTTCCAAGGCTTATTTCTGGGCTTATGTGGCGCGCGCGGGCGGGGACGCGGGAAGTAAACTACGAGTGGAAATGCTGTCCTCGCAGATTCCTAGCTCCGAGATCCTGGTCATCGAGCAACGAGCCAACGAATGGTTGCAGCAGCACCAACCTGCTCGAAAGCCTCGAGCTCGCCGGAAGACTTCAGGCCCAAGACTTGGGCCTGAAGGGCCACCCTCGGATGCCCCAACGGCGCTAAAATAACCATTAGAGCCTGTGCTTACCCTGCGCAACATCCTCGACGATAGAGTCCGCGAAGCCGACTCGCGGCTCTACGAAAAACTCGACCGCGGCCGGGTCCGCTGTTACTCCTGTGGCCACTGCTGTCCCATACCTGAGGGGCAGGCAGGAGTCTGCAAGGTGCGATACAACCGAGGCGGCACGCTCTATGCGCCTTGGGGATATGTCGCCGGGACGCAATGTGACCCCATCGAGAAGAAGCCGTTTTTCCACGCCTATCCCGGTGCACTCGCGTACAGCTTCGGCATGCTGGGTTGCGACCTGCACTGCGGTTATTGCCAGAACTGGGTCACGTCGCAGGCCCTGCGCGATCCGAGTGCAATCTCGCTACCCCTCGAGGCCTCCCCCGAGGCTCTGGTGCGCGATGCTCTGCGTCAGGGCGCCAAAGTTCTCGTCAGCACGTACAACGAGCCTTTGATCACCAGTGAATGGGCTGTGGCTGTTTTCAAAGAAGCCAAGAGCGCAGGCCTGCTCACCGCCTTCGTTTCGAACGGCAATGGAACGCCGCAGGTGCTCGAATATATTCGTCCATGGCTTGACCTCTATAAAGTGGACCTGAAGAGCTTCGACGATGGTCACTATCACGAACTCGGCGGTCGCATCGGCCCCATTCTTGACAGCATTCGCCGCATCCACGAGATGGGTCTGTGGCTCGAAATCGTCACGCTGCTTATTCCCGGTTTCAACGACTCCGACGACGAACTACGCCGCCTGACCGAATTCCTGGCGGGAGTCTCGCCCGATATACCCTGGCACATCACGGCGTTCCACAGCGATTACAAGATGACAGACACTCGCAACACCAGTCCGGACGATCTGCTGCGTGCAGTCGACATCGGGCGACAGGCAGGACTACGTTACACCTACGCCGGCAATTTACCGGGAATGGTGGGCCACTGGGAAGACACGCGCTGCGCCAATTGCGAAGAGATTCTGGTCAAGCGTCGCAGCTATCTGATCGAAGATTATCGGCTCACCCCCGAAGGCAGTTGCCCATCGTGTTTCACCCCCCTACCAGGCCGCTGGTCTCGAAAATTTGAGGGCCAGATTGCCTCCCATCCTTTTCTTCCACGAGGAAGTTCTCGTTTGGTTACAATCTTCAATCGCTGAAAGGCGTCCAGCGATCTGCTTCATGCCAAAACGATCGATCGTCGCGCTGTGCCTTCCGCCCTTGCTTCTGCTTTGCGCCTGCTCTCCGCGCAACTTCCTTACCCGCCGTCTGGCAGCCGATCTGATCGCTGCTTCCGAGGCATTTAAGGCTCCGCAATTATTTTGGCTCCGTACCGGCGTGATCTCGAGCAAAGACTATCTCTCACCGGACTATTTGGTGCTTCAACAGCGTGGCTGGATTTCGGGCACCAAGCGTGCATGTCCGGCGGGTCTTGCTCCCGCGCCGTGTTGGGATGTCATGCTCACTCCCTCTGGCGTCGATACTTTTCAGCCGCTGATTTCAGAGGGTGACCGTAGCAAACAATATTTCAGCGTTCCCGCAGCCAGAAGGGAACTGGTTGCCATCACCGGCATCATCAAGCAGGGCAAGTTAGCCGATGTCGAGTTCAATTGGAAATGGGTGCCGTTGAACGAGATCGGAGCAGCGCTTTACTCGGGCGAGCTGCAATACAAATCCACCACCAGCTTTCGCGACTATGACGACGGATGGCGTCTGGTGGACAGCGCTGTCCGCAGCGGCCAGACTGTGGATGACGCTTTGAAGAACGCCGAACCCGCCCAGTAGCGCCGGCCAGAGGGCATCGATCTCGGTGTATGCTGTTCGCACTTAAACATGAGAACCGTAAGCTCTCTCTGCATTCTTACGCTCCTGGTCTTCCTCTCTGGGACCCCTCTGTTCGCTGCCGACCCCCTCGACGACCTGGCAAAGGACTTTTGGAGCTGGCGCGCGGTCGAACAACCACTGTCCACCGACGATATTCCGCGTCTCGAACGCCCTCGAACCTGGACGCCGGACTGGTCTCCGGAGGCGGTTAAGCGATATCGCACGCAACTTGTGGAATTTGAAACTCGGTGGAAGAGCATCGATCCATCTTCATGGCCGGTGCCGCGACAAGTGGACTACCGCCTCATGGGCTCGGCCATCGCGCGCGTGCGCTGGGAACTGGAGGTGCTGCGCAATTGGCAGCGCAATCCCATGTTTTATGTGGATCAGACTGCGGGTGCGTACTTTCATCTGCTGCTTCAGCCGCCGCCGTTCGATGTAGCTCGCAGCCAACTGATCGTTGCCACACTGAATGCAATTCCCGGCACGGTGGAGGGAGCAAAGAAAAATCTTACCCAACCCGCAGCACCCTTTGCCGGATTGGCAATCGAACAACTCCAAGATATCCGCCCGCGTTTGCTTAAGTCCGTCCGTGAGCTCAAGCCTTTAGTCGAAGCTGCGTCCGCCCGCAACCTCGACTCAGCGGCTGGCCGCGCCGTCGCTGCCCTGGAGTCTTATCGCGACTGGATCACCGAACGGGGTCCCACCATGTCCGCACCGACCGCTGTCGGACGTGAAGGCTATGTGTTTTTTCTCGAGCACGTGGCCCTGTTGCCCTTCACTCCTGAGCAACTGCTCGCCATGGGGCGCCAGGAATGGGCTCGCTCGGTAGCCTCCGAGACCTACGAGCAACATCGCAATGTAGGTACGCCTCAACTCAGTCTCTTCAAGAACCAAAACGAAGAGCTTGCCCGTGGACAGAAAGATGAACTCGACATCCGGCGCTATTTGGAAGCCAGGGACATTCTCACCGTGCCCGCCTCAGTCGGGCACTACCAAATGGCGTCCATGCCGCCCTATCTTGCGCCGCTGGCTGGCCTCGGGGAGACGGATGATTTCACCTCACCCAGCAGGCTGAAAGACAATGGCATGCGGTATGTAGACCAGCCCGGGCCCCACCTCGGCTACTTCGCGCTCACCATCGCTGAAGACCCTCGGGGACTAATCGTCCACGAAGGGGTGCCCGGGCATTACTTTCAGCTCGTGCTCTCCTGGATGAATCCCGATCCAATACGCCGCCACTACCATGATTCCAGCGCCAACGAAGGCATCGGTTTTTATGCGGAAGAAATGATGCTGCATGCCGGATTGTTCGACGACAGTCCCCGCACTCGCGAGATCATCTGGAACTTCATGCGTCTGCGCGCACTTCGCGTGGAAGTGGACGTGAAGTTGGCGCTCGGCGAATTCACCATGGACCAGGCTGCCGGATATCTCGAGAGCGCGGTACCCATGGATTCCTCGACCGCGCATGCTGAGGCCGCGTTGTTCGCATCCACGCCTGGTCAAGCCATCTCCTATCAGATTGGCAAGCTCCAGATTTACAAATTTCTTGCCGACGCACACCGTGCCGCAGGAAATGAATTCCGCTTGCGGACGTTTCACGACTTCCTGTGGCGGCATGGCAACGTGCCCATTGCGCTGCAGCGCTGGGAATATCTTGGGCTGAAAGATGAGATCGACGCCCTCGATCACCTCCAGTAGAGGTCGGGCGCGTGCCAAGGGATGTGACCCGAGGTTCGAAATCTTTCGCATTCTGGATTTACAAATTGGGGGTGGGCACTATATACCTTCTGATTCACTCCTATGACAGCCAAAAAACTGATCCCACTCTCTGTACTCATCCTGCTAACGGCTGCTTTCGCTCAAAAACCCAAGTTGACCCTCGACGAGTTTTTCAACTCCGTCAGTTTTCCCTCGGTCGAGATCTCGCCTGACGGCAACTCAGTTGCGATCGTCGCCGAGCGTGCCGATTGGGAGCAGCAGATCTTCCGCAAAGACTTGTGGCTATACCGCGATGACGCCAAAGTAAGCTCGCTCATCCAGCTGACGCAATCAGGCCATGATGTCGACCCCAAGTGGTCGCCAGACAACCGCTGGATCGCCTTCCTCTCCGAGCGGAAATTGACTGCCGACAAGGGCGGAGACTCAGACGACAGTTCCAAAGATGAAGGAGTGTCCCGCCTCTATCTCATTTCCCCGGACGGTGGCGAAGCCTTTCCCCTCACTCAGGGCGATGAAGAAGTGCACTGCTTCTCATGGTCCGCCGATTCACACACATTGATTTTCGCCACGCGCAATCCGTGGACCAAGGCGCAAAAAGATGAGTACAAGAAAGAATGGAAAGATGTCGTCCAGTACCGGGGGTCCGAGCGCGGTGACACCATTTTCGCGCTTGACGTGGCTGCCGCCATTGCCCTTCATGCGGCTGCAGGCAGGAGAGAAAAATCCGACACCGAAAAAGAGTCCGATGTAATCCCCGGCGCCCGCGTCCTTGCCACCTCGCCACTCCGCGTTGTTGAAATGGTCACCTCGCCCGATGGAAACAAGCTTGCTTTCATTACCAATTCCATCAATCAGCGTCAGGAAAAATTCGAAGACTTCGAGATCTACAGTCTCGATCTAACCCGGGTGGCGGGGCCTCCCTCACCTGGCACCCTGGACGATGGCAACCCAGGCGTCGGCGCCGCCCAATCTCCGCGCCAGCTTACCCATAATCAGGCCGTCGAGATCAATCTGCGTTGGGCCAACGACAACCGCCACGTTTTTTTCACGGTTGAGGTCGGCGACGCGGAGGGATCTTATAAAGACCTCCAGCCTCATCTCTATTGGGTAGACAGCGAAACCGGGACGGTACTGCGATGGAGCAAGGATTTTGTCGGTCCTGTCGAGTACTACGCCGTTACTGGCAATGGCGTACTCGCGGCCGCGAGAGTGGGGACAGAAGTGCAAATGTACTCCGTGAACCAGCCCTCAGAATCGCTTCGCAGTATCTCCGGATGGGCCGGGACCTATGCGAAGATATCCGCTTCGACGCACTCTCCCCGCGTCGCATTCGTGTATTCATCTCTGGGCAAGCCGGTTGAAGTGTGTCTCGCGGAAAGCGCCTCCAAGCTTGAGCAGGCGCGGCCCCTCACTTCGTTGAACAAGCTTCTCAGCGAGCGCGATCTGCCTCAAGGCAAGCCTTATCGCTGGAAGGCTGACGATGGAACCAGCGTGGAAGGCATGCTGATTTATCCTCCGGGAAAGTTTGAAGCCAAGCATCTGCCGATGTTCACGCTCATCCATGGCGGCCCCGCCGATGCCGACGGCAACCACTTCGAAGCCGACTGGTACCAGTGGGGAGCGTTCGCCGCTACCAACGGATGGCTCGTCTTCGAGCCCAACTACCGCGGTTCCAGCGGATACGGAGATAAGTTCCTCATGCAGATCGTTCCCGTCATCGTCTCGCGTCCCGGCAAGGACATTCTCGAAGGCGTTGACGCGCTGGTGAAAGACGGCATCGCCGATCCTGATCATCTCACCGTTGGCGGCTACAGCTATGGCGGATACATGACCAACTGGCTTATCACGCAGACCACCCGCTTCAAAGCCGCAGTCACCGGAGCAGGCGCGGTCGAACACGTGGGCAACTGGGGCAATGACGACACAACTTTTGATGATGCCTATTTCCTCGGCGGGCGTCCCTGGGAAGCCGCCCAGCGCTATCATGATGAGGCTGCCATCTTCCAGATCGACAAAGTCCGCACCCCAACCCATATGGTCGCCGGCGCCGACGACATCCGCGTCGCTGTGCTGGAAGACTATCTGCTAGAGCACGCGCTGTATTCGCTCGGCATCCCCAACAAGCTGCTGATCTTTCCCGGCGAAGGCCACTCGCTGTCAAAGAACCCGTGGCATGGCAAGATTAAAGTGCGAGAGGAATTGAAGTGGCTCGAGAAGTATGGAGACGTACCGGCAGCAGGGAACTGACGACACTACCAGGATTCGGGAAGGGGATTCCGAAGGGGTTGACACATAATACGTGTCCACATATAATGTGTCAATGAATGTCACCCTCTCGATCGATGAGCAACTCGTAGCTCGCGCGCGAAAGAAAGCCGAGGCCCTCGGCAAGAGTCTCAATCAATTGATCCGCGATTACTTGCAAACGGTAGCCGGCGGAGACGATCCCGAGCGCAGCATTAAGGAGTTTAAGCAGCTCTCGGGTCAAGGCAACTCGCGCGGCTGGCGGTTCAATCGAGACGAGATTCATGAGCGCTCGTAGCTTCTTCGACACCAACGTCTTGGTCTACGCAGATGACAAGGCTGCGCCGGCAAAGCAGAAGCGTGCCGTCGATCTGGTTGCGGAGTACAGGCGTGCGAGGACGGGAGTCGTGTCCCTGCAGGTGCTGCAGGAGTATTTTGTCACCGTCACGCGGAAGCTAGGAGTAGATCCCAGTACTGCTCGTCGCAAGGTCGAACTGCTGGCGGAGTTCGACGTGGTCGTTCCCGAGGTCCCGGACATTCTCGCCGCGATCGACTGGCACCGTCTTCACGGATTTTCCTTCTGGGACGCTACGGTTCTGCGGGCAGCCAAACAGGCTGGATGCGGGGTACTTTTCTCAGAAGATATGCAAGCAGCCCGGGAGATGGATGGGGTTCGAATTTTGAATCCGTTCCGGTAGGTTTCTCGCTACGCGTCACCCGGCTATTTGTCCACGCTCGCCACCTTCACCCCGTGCGAGCTAACCGCGTAGCGCGCAATACCCCTGTACAGCGCCTCCGCGATCTGCTCGCGGTAGCCGTCGTTGCGCAGCCTCTGTTCATCGGTGGGACTGCTGACGAACGAAATTTCCGCCAGGATCGCTGGCATTGAGGTCTCGGTGAGCACCACAAACCCTGCTTCCTTTACTCCCCGGTCGCGAATGCCAGGATTCTGACCTGCCAGCGTTCCGTACAGCGAGCGCTGCACACTCGCCGCAAGCCGCCGCGACTGCTCAATCTTCTCTTTCAATTCCACGCTGGA
This sequence comes from Acidobacteriota bacterium, assembly GCA_003225005.1. Classification (GTDB taxonomy): domain Bacteria; phylum Acidobacteriota; class Terriglobia; order Terriglobales; family Acidobacteriaceae; genus Sulfotelmatobacter. The sequence goes on from QIAN01000021.1 coordinate 10,516, forward strand.
GAGCTTGATTGCGGGCATACTGTTGCTCGCCCCACCGTTCTCCCGTACTTCTACCTCCCGTGCGCCCGGCGCTGTAAGAAAGTTCGTGTAGTAGGTTTCAACGCCGCGCGCCGACCCCAAATCGCTGTAATTGGCATGGATGGAAACAAACAGATCGGCCTGAGCCTGGTTCGCCATCGCGGCCCGCTCACCCAGCGGGACATAGTTATCATCCTGGCGCGTAAAGATCACTTCGCTGCCGAGGCGGCTCTGCAGAAGTTTCCCCAGCCGCTGGGCGATCTCGAGCACCAGATCTTTTTCCAGCAGCCCCCGACGACCCACTGTACCCAGGTCCCAGCCGCCGTGTCCCGCGTCCACGGCAATGCGCATTTTGGGCACCCGCGCTCGCAGCTGTAAATCCTCACGAGTCGGCGGCGCTACAACAATCGCCAGTTTGTCCACATCCGTTTCTCTAGAGTCGCGAAACAGATCGACCCTGGCCCGGTTGTCGGCTCCGATCTTGCGCACCTGCACCACCAGGCGGTAAGGATTCGGCTCCAGGCTTACCGAGAAATTCGACCCGCCCTTGGTTTCGAGCACAATGCGCGTCGTATTCGGCTCCGGTTGCGCCATGCGAATGCGGGACAACAACCCGTCGCCCACGTCAATGGTCTTGCCCTCTAATTCGGGCGCCAGTTCTGTATCGTGCAGGTCGAAGTAAATGCGGTCAGGGCCAGTCAAGCGGTGCGCCTCGTACTGCACTTGGTCTTGGAGATCCAGTACCACGGTGGTCGAGTCGGCCGAAGACCAGTGCCTGATGCCAGTTACACGGGGTAGTTTCGCGGCGCCATGCTGATTCGCAGCGGACGTATCCGCGGTCGTAGTCTTAGTGTTGTCGCCGGAAGCTGCTCCAGAAGAGATGCCATTGGAAGTAATTCCGCCTGTAACCGCGGGCATGGAAATCCCAGGGCTCGGCTCTCGAGTGTCGCGGGATGAACCGCGAGTGGTTCCGCCCGTGACTTTGTTCGGTGCGGGCACGACCAGAGCCTTGATCTGATCATTCTTCAGCTTCCACCACAGGCCTCCAGCCAGCATCGAGGCAATGACCACCAGCACAAGAACCAGCACAACGCCGGGGTGGTGGCTGGCGACCGTCGCTTCCGCTACGGCGGGAGAGGCTTGCTCTGCTTTATCGTCTTTGCCGGACATCTCCACTCGCGCCGGAGCTGAATCCAGCAGCGCCGGAGCTGAATCCGCGGTTGAGGTGGAAGAGGATGATGTAGCTGCCCGACTGCCCGCATCGGGAGACGCTGAATCCGAAAGTGGCAGCAGGAGCCTATTGCCCTCTACCCCACTGCCCGAGGAGACACCGATGCCTCCGGCATCAACCGACACATCGACCGAGATGGCCCCGATTGCAGCGGAAGAGTCACCAGTTTTTTCGGTAATCTCTGCCGTCGAGGCTGTTTGCCCAGGCGTCCCGAGCCTGGTTGCCGCCACCTGCGCGAATTCCGCGAAACGATCCTCATCCTCAGGCTTCAGCGCTCCAAGAATGAGCTCGGCGAGCAGTTCCAAGCTGCGGACATCGCTATCATTAAAGCTAAAGATCTGCGCGGAGAACGCTTCCACCAGCCCGATTACGCGTCGCCGGCCGCAGAGCGGCACTGCCACCATGGAACGCGCTCCCAGCTGCCGGCACGCGTGCAGATTCACACGTGGATCAATCTCCGTATCGTCACAGCGCACGATCTGCGCGGTGCGAAAGCACGCGCCAGAGAAAGCTGAGTCCCGGTCCAGACGCGCACCCACACTTGGCTTGATGATGCCTGCCGAAGCCCGTAAAACGATTTCATCATTCTCGGCAAGCGCGATCGCCAGTCCGTCGGCGCCGGTGATCGCGACTGCCCGCTCCGCCACGAGTTGCAGTACGTCGTCGAGAACGAATTGTTCTCCTGCTTCGAATTCTGCTGTCGAGGAAATTGTGTCAAAGCCAGCTTGCCGTCGAGCCAGAGCTCGCCGCCACCGAACCTGTTCATGGAGTGCGGAAAAAGCCAGCAAGGCTTGCAAAGCATCGCGACCGGAGGGCCGCGAACCGGTTAAGTCAGCGTCGATGGCGTGTCCGGTCCAGGACGGCGTGTCCCCGACAGAGCCGGAGGACGCACTCATGCCCGTAAACCTCGCGTCGGGCACGATTGTCGCTTTGGTGGGAGTTGTTGCCATCGCCGTGCCCGTCTCAACACTTGATGCTCCAAGTGTGATCATAGCGCCAAATCGTTGTCAATTAGCCAATTAGCTTCTCTGCGTATTTACCCGATTCTGTTTTCCTATTCGTCGGGCCGAGGCCAACCTTGCTGGCTTGCTTCCGTCAGTGGTCTTCAGATAGTGACGCAGAGCTCTCAATAGATTATCGGGCTTTCGACTGGCTTGCAATTGCTCGGCCATGCCCTCTCGGGCATGGTCTTTGGTAAGTCATTGTGCCCGCACGTTTTCCAATCCCGGGAAGCCGCCCGAATGGCGCTTTCGTACTAGTTCGAAAGGAGCAAGGCCCACCCCGTCGGGGTGGTTGTATGACTCAGAAACTGTATGAGCAAAGTGTGTGATGAGTGACAAGCATCCTGGTGCGAACTAAAATCCGACGCACAACAAGGCTCGGCAGCTAAGGCCGCATTTCGTCTCTGGCGCGTTTCTGCCGAGCGAGGGCCTGGAAATTCCACAGCGAGCCTTCTGGCGTACTATCGGCATTCTTGCCCCAGTTGGCTTCTTGCTCGACTTTGTTTTCGCCCGCTGGTTCTTCTGTTTTCCCAACCGCGGCGCGACACTCAGAATTCCCGCCCCGGCCCTGGGACATCCCGTCCCTATTGAAGAGTACATCTTCTATCTGAGCGGATTCGTCATGATCCTTCTCCTCTATGTCTGGCTGAGCGAATACTGGCTGGTCGCCTACAGCGTTCCGGACTATGTTGGCGAAACAAGAACCATGCGCCGCCTCTTTCGTTTCCATCCCACCTCGCTGCTTGTCGGTTTAGTCCTGATTGCGCTCTCGATCTTGTTCAAGAAATGGATCTCTCCCCTCGATGACGGTTGGGCGGGCTATTTCATCGTCCTCATGGTGGGTGGGTTGGTTTCTTCAATGAGTTTTTTCCCCACAACCTGCCGCTTCATCAACTGGCGGGCTCTCAGCCTTACCCTGTTCTTAGTTCTGCTTATCAGCCTACTCTGGGAGGCAACACTGGCTTTGCCTTATGGATGGTGGAATTACCAGCACCGCCAGATGATGGGGCTTTTCATCGGCGCGTGGGACGATCTTCCTATCGAGGCAGTCTTTGTCTGGCTTGCCGTCGCCTACGGGACCATCATCGTTTTCGAGGTGGTTAAGCTGTGGCAAGCTTCAGGCCTCCCCGCCAAGGAAGCGTTGCTGGGTTCACGGGAACCACCCACCTCTCATCGCTGAATTCGTACGCCGGCAGTTTGGAACCACCTCAGTTACTGCGACAAGGCGTCGGCCACGAAATAGAATTTTCACATAAAGGCTGAGCTCGACCTCCCTTGTGGCGGTGAGTATGGAAGCAGTACTTTTTGCCGCGCGGAAAGCACGAGTGCACTACCGGCATGGTCTACGCACGTTGACCTACGTCACCATCGACCAGGTAAATGGCGGTGTGGTACGCAACCTGAGTGACAAAGGAGTGGCTATCCAAGCGGTCGCTCCCCTGCAGCCACAGCAAACCGTCCGCCTGCGCTTCGAATTACGACATCCCAATGTAGGTGTCGATGCCCACGGCGAAGTGACCTGGGCCACCTCGTCCGGACAATGCGGCGTCCGCTTTGTCGATCTTTCGCCGCGTGCGCGTGGCCAGATCAACCAGTGGATTTTTGGAAGCCTGCTCGATTTCCTTCCCCAGGATGCAGGCGGTACAGGTTCGATCCTCGCCCCGTCGCCCGTTTCGGATGGCCTGACAGAAAGGGATGGATTGATCGTATCCGCATTGCCGCGGCCCGTCATCCAACTGGGGTCAAAGGCGGATGCTACATCCGAGCGGAAATTGGAACACGTTCGAATACCAACGGCTGAGCGCCCCGTGATTTTCGATCCGGAAAGCAGCCGGGATCGATCAGAGCAATCTCAGGATTGGTTTTCACAGCCACTCTCAGGACGCACGCTTGCATTGCTGGTGGACTCGTTGGTTGTGATCGCTGGCCTACTTTTGTTTTCTTTGGTCTTCCTCGCCACCGCTCGTGAACTGCCGCCTTGGTCAGTGACGATCGGCAGTCTCGTCCTAGCCGGAGTCTTTGTCACGACTGCGTATTGGACGTTGTTATCGCTATTCGGAGAGTCCAGCTTAGGCGAGCGTGTGGCACGTCTGGCCACCCGCGATCTCAATGAGCGAACAGAGGGAGCAGGACCCCGCTTTCGCTAGCCCGACTTTCGCAGTTCGAGGCTGTTGCGTAAAGATTTGCGCATCCTGGCAGTGATACACCGGCCAAAAGTTGTGGGGAAATCTTCCGTGTTCTCTGCGCCCTACCGACCCTTCGCTACGGCCACCCGAGAAGATCAAGCCATCGTCGGCCCGGTGCCAAAACGCGAGCAAGGCAGCACAAGGGTAGAGTTGGATACCTTCATGCGTGTACGAGCTCGCGCCGTTTTAGAGCGGGAAGCGCTTTGATGGATTTTCCTGCCTTCTCCTGGGCGAGCCGCAGGTCGTAGAGACTCTGTAGATTCACCCAAAACTGAGCACTCGTGCCAAAGAAATGAGCGAGGCGCAGGGCAGTGTCGCCCGTGATGGCGCGCGTTCCGTTCAAGATTTGCGTAACGCGATTGGTTGGCACATCGATGTTTCGCGCCAGTTCAGCCGCGCTCATATCGAGTGCTTGCAGTTCTTCAGCCAGGTGTTTACCCGGATGGATAGCAGTGAGTGCCATAGCGATGCCCTTGCGCTAGCCTACCAGCGCTTCAAAACGGTTGCCAGGCAAGGCAGCAAGGTCGGCAAGGTCCCTCAGCGACGTGGCCGCCCCCAGACGGTCAAGCTTCAGCGCGCGGATCGTTCAAATCCAGAGAATGCCTTGACCCGTTTCCCGGGGGCGAAGTTCGCTGGTCCTTTTGTTCCGATAGCTGACGATCACTACCCAAGAAGTACGCGGTACCTCAAGCGTAAAGGGTCGAACAGATTTGGGAAACAAGGCAGAGTAGGCGGGTGCTGCCCTTCGGGCCGCGATTAAAATCGCAAGACACAAAAACAAAGGCAAATGCTCTGCCCGAAGTGCGCCTGGGCTTCACCCAGGGAAAGATCATCCCGCACTGCGAAGGTCGGGCTAAGGGTAGCTGGCAAAAACCAGCAGCCGCAGCTGAGAGCCGAAAACTAAGAGCCGAAAACTAAGAGCTGAGAACCGAGACTGAGAGCTGTTTTCTTCTAGTTTGCGAAGTACTGCTGGGCCAGCCACAGTTGGAGAACGCGTTGCGAGCGTGGCGCGACCTTCAGGAATCGAATCCCGAGGTTTCCCCGGCTATCCCTCCACGCTACCTGCGCCTGAGCCTTCATCGCGTGCTTCGTGCCCGGGAGTTCAAAACAGACTTGCAGAGGTTTGTTGGTTTCGAAGAGTTCGTCGGAGTGAACTTGCAGCCCGCCCTGGCTTAGGTTGATGAGTTGCGCCTCCACCCGCTTGCGGGGATTGCAGCTCAGTGCTACCGGCACTTCGAGGCCCGCGCGATGGTAGCGCAAGCGTCCGTCAAGAATCATGTTGCGCGCTGCGGAGAGCGTGTGTACTGCCTGTTCTACCGAAATGGGTTTGTCGAAGGCGAAGAGTGCTCCCGTCGCTTCCAGATCCTTCTTGCGATGCCTGCTGCCCATGATGACCAGGGGCGCGGCGTTCGGATGCCGATGCTCCCGTTGCAGTTCCCGCAAAAACTGTGCGCTTCCGTCAAGGTCGCAATCTACGATCAGAGCGTCAATCTTGCTTTTATTCAGCCGCGCCAGCGCCCGTTCCGGCACGTTTTCAACAGCAACATCCATCTGCAGGCTACCGAGAATGCATTCCAGGACGCTAACTTCCTGCCAGTCGCGCGAAACCACCATCGAAGAAAGTGTCATGTCTACAATCTAGCGATGCGCGGGAATACGCCCTAGATCACCGACGTAACTTGCAGGCCGAGCAGTCTCCGGCGGAGCGGCGGAGGCAGACAGTCTCAAGAGCGAAGGGAAACTGGTTCTTTATTTTTATTTTCTTGCGGCGCGTTTCTTTGCTGACGATACCAGTCCACGGTCAGGCCCAGACCTTGTTCAAAATTGACTTTTGGCTTGTACCCCAAGTGCTTCTCTGCCTTGGAAATATCGGCCAGCGAATGCTTGATGTCCCCTCCGCGTTCCGGACCGTACTCAGGTGTGCCGGAGTATCCGGTCAGCTTTTCGAGGGCGCTGAACATTTCGTTCAGGGTGACACGGCGCCCAGTTGCAATGTTGAAAACCTGTCCGGCGGCTTGGCTGGCGGGCGCTTCGCAAGCCAACAAGTTTGCCTGGACTGCATTGTCGATGAAGGTAAAATCACGGCTCTGTTCACCATCCCCGAAGATTGTGGGCCGATCCCCACAGAGCATCTGCGTAATGAACTTGGCTAGCACTCCGGAGTATGGCGACGAAGGGTCCTGGCGTGGCCCGAAAATATTGAAATAACGCAACGCCACGGTTTCCAATCCGTAGCAGCGGTAGAACGACGTCATGTAATGTTCGCTGGCCAGCTTAGCCACAGCATAGGGCGAAATTGGACTGGGCGTCATCTCCTCGTGTTTGGGCAGTGTAGGCGTGTCGCCGTAGGCGGATGACGAGGCCGCATAGACCACCCGCCTGACCTTGGCATCCCTCGCCGCAACCAGCACGTTTACTGTTCCATCCACGTTGGCCTGGTTGTTTGCAATGGGGTCTAAAACGGACTTGGGTACCGAAGGGATCGCGGCTTGATGCAAAACATAGTCGACGCCGTTGCAAATGCTCTTCATGGCATCGAGATCGAGAATGCTTGCTTCTCGAAAGTCTATTTGGCCGAGGATATCTGTTAGATTTTCGCGCTTCCCGGTGGCAAAATTGTCCACCCCGCGAACCCGCTCGCCACGTCCAACGAGAGCACGCGCCAGGGACGATCCGATGAAGCCACCAATGCCTGTAATGAGGTAAAGAGCCATGATTGTTTCATCATAGCGAATGGAATGATTTCTTTGCTCGGTTTCACAGCGATTTGGGGCGAAACCAAAGTAATGCAGTACCGCCTCCTGTTTCGCCAGACGTGCAGAGAACCGGAGGGAATTAACAACATAAGGAAGGACCAAGTGCCTACTTTGCTGCCGGACTCACTTCGCGATACGGTTCGCTACGCTCTGATTACGGAGATCGCAGGCCGAACGTTTATCAGCCCACGAGATGTTTCCGGCGATTGATATCGATAAGGCCGCCTCGGGACTGGTTCAGGAAGGGGACTCGACCGCAGGCACCCGCTGGGCGGCCTGGCGGATCTCTTTCCACAAATGCTCTTGTCCGGCGCCCGTTTTGGCTGAGAAAGGGACAATGCGTGCGGTGGGATATTCCTTTTCAAGCGCGCGCAGCGCAGTGGGCAGTTGATTTCCCGAGAGCCGATCGCTTTTGGTGGCGATTACAAGGAAGTCACGACCCGAAGCACTGAGGAATTCCAGCAACAGCCGGTCGCTTTGCTGGGCAGGAACGTTCGCGTCCACCAGCGCGATGCATAAGACGAGGCTGGGACGCTCATTTAAGTACGGCTCGATGAACTTCGGCCATTCCTGGGAAATTTCTCGTGAGAGCTTGGCGTAACCGTAGCCCGGGAGGTCGGTGAAGATGAGCTCAGGCCGCGGCTTACCCGGCCATCGTATCTCGAAGAAGTTGATACTGCGAGTGCGTCCGGGAGTCGAACTGGTCCGTGCCAATTTCGTCCCCACGAGCGCATTGATCACGCTCGATTTGCCGACGTTGGAGCGCCCGAGGAAGGCGACTTCCGGCAGGCTGGGAGCAGGGAAGTGCGACACGTCGGTCGCCGCCGCCAGGAACCGGGCCAGAATCCTCATGCCCCAGTGTGCTATGAACTGCGCGAGATTGGCAAGCGGGGCGAAAGAACGTGGGCGAAAGAACGAAGGAACGTGGGGCGAAAGAACGAAAGATTCGCGAGGGCGATCCGCCCGGTACCCATTCAGCGAACCGCTTCGCGACGAAACTGCTTGCTCAGAGTGAGCGCCTGATGTTGGTACGATGACCCTATATTTGTGCCATAGATCTTGTCTGGCCGGGACAACAGCGGCATATAGTTCAGCCGACCCACAAGCTGCCCGTGTTCCATTAAGAACGGAACCTCATGGGCGCGAACTTCAAGCACCGCGCGCGTTCCCTTGATGTCGCTCGATCCGTACCCAAAGCCAGGATCGAAGAACCCGGCGTAGTGAATCCGGAACTCCCCGTCGGATGGATCAAAGGGAACCATCTCTGCCGCGAAGTCCGGCGGGACACGCACCCTTTCCCGCGACGCGAGAATATAGAAGTCACCAGGCTGAAGAATCAGGCTCTTACTGGCGCTCTGATGATGCAATTCCCAAAATTCTTCGGGAGAGTAGTGATTGATCTTATCCAATTCAATCACTGGCGCGTTGCGCTTCGCCTTGTAGGCAATGACTTCGCCCTTCTCGATCGCTTCCAGATTGATCGTGATCCTCAAACCTCGATCGAGCAAGGCTTTTACCGGACTGTCTTCGTCCATGTAGACGAGCGTCTCCGCCCTGTCCAGCTTTTTGATCATGCTGTCGCGAGTGTCGGGATTTCCGCGGACGAAGCGCAGTTGACTCAACCGCATTCCCGCCCTGATTCCGACGGTGAATGTGCGCGAGACAATTTCCGCATACAATTTGCCTTTGTATCCCGGCGGAACGCGGTCGAATTCGACGCCGTAATCCGTGATCAAACGAGTAAAAACGTCCAGGCGCCCCGTGGTGCTCTTGGGATTTGCCTTGCCCGAAATGTCTTCCGGCAAATTCACTTCCTCGAGCAAAGGCACGATGTAAACGCAGTCTTTCTCAAAAACCGCTGCGCTCGTCAAGTCGACCCGGGTCATCCGCAGCTCTTTGATTTTGGCTTCGACCGTGCTATTCGGGCCGGGGAGAAAGCTGGCTCGCATCCGGTGAGCGATATCTCCCAGACGCAAGTCGAGACTCGCCGGTTGGATATGGTCTGGGCTTATCGCCGGCGTGGCGCTTACGCTTCCACGGGCGATGAGATTGCTGATTTCCTGCGAGGGGAATATTCCTGTGGTCCGGCTCTGCGCTTGTTCGACAGGCGACCCGGGATCATTTTCAAACGCAATCTGACTCTGGTTGGATGTGGACATCGTCAGGGTTCCCCGTGTCTCTTCATGGCTTCAGAGATGTGACGCGCCCTCTTGCTGGATTAGACCTTCTACTGATGCGCGGTTGGGCTATCGCCGGTGGTGGAAGTCAATGGAGCAATCGTCCGCGCCGCCTCGTCCTCAAGCTTGGGCAGCGGGCCTTCCAGCGCGATTTGCAGCACTTGGTCCATGGTGTCCACGAAGTGCAGTTTCATGGCGTTCCGCAGGTTTTCCGGGACCTCGGCCACGTCTTTCTCATTTTCTTTAGGCAGGATCACTTCAAACAGTCCCGCCCGGTGCGCAGCCAACAGTTTTTCTTTGAGTCCGCCGATGGGAAGAACCTTGCCACGTAATGTGATCTCTCCGGTCATGGCCAGGTCACGCCGCACCGGAATCTTGCTCAGCGCACTGGAGATGGCGGTCGCGATGGTGATGCCGGCCGACGGCCCGTCCTTCGGAATGGCGCCCTCAGGGACGTGTACGTGAAGATCGAGATTGCGGTAGAAATCCCGCGTCAAGCCTAGGCGATGCGCACGCGAGCGCACATAGGACATGGCCGCCTGTGCCGATTCTTGCATTACATCGCCCAATTTGCCGGTCAATGTGAGCTTGCCTTTGCCATCGACCACAGTTGCTTCCGTGCTCAGGATCGAGCCGCCGACTTCGGTCCAAGCCAGACCGGTGACCAACCCAATCTCGCTCTTCTCGTGTGCCAGCGTATCGCGGAACTTGATCACGCCCAGGAAATCGCCCACGTTTTCAGCTGTGACTGTAATGGCGTACTCTGCGCCTTCTTTCACCACCTTGCGCGCGACTTTTCGGCACACGTTGCCGATCTCCCGCTCCAGGTTCCGCACGCCCGCTTCCCGCGTATAAGAGCGGATCAGTCCAGTGATGGCGTCGTCGGTAAACTTCACATTCTTGTCCGACAAGCCCGCCTGCGCCAGTTGTTTCTTGACCAGGAATTGCTTGGCAATTTCGACCTTTTCCTGCTCCGTGTACCCGTGCAGTCGCAACACTTCCATGCGGTCTTGCAAGGCCGGAGGGATGGTGTGCAGCACGTTGGCGGTGGCCACAAAGAAGACCTGAGACAGGTCGTACTCGACGTCAAGGTAGTGATCCACGAACATGAAGTTCTGCTCGGGATCGAGAACTTCCAGCAGCGCGGCCGAAGGATCGCCGCGGAAGTCCATCGACATCTTGTCCACTTCATCGAGCATGAAGACGGGATTCTTGGTGCCCGCCTTCTTCATCATCTGAATGATCTGGCCGGGCAGGGCGCCGATGTAAGTGCGCCGATGACCACGGATTTCCGCTTCGTCTCGCACCCCGCCCAATGACATACGCACGAACTTGCGCCCCGTGGCCTTGGCAATGGACATGCCCAGGGAGGTCTTGCCGACTCCCGGAGGTCCGACGAAACAAAGAATCGAACCTTTGGGATTTTTCACTAACTGGCGCACCGCGAGAAATTCGAGGATGCGTTCTTTGATCTTCTCCAGCCCGTAGTGATCTTCGTTGAGAACCTTTTCGGCTCGGGAAATATTGCGAATCTCTTTGGAACGCTTTTTCCACGGCACGGCCAGCAGCCAATCCAGATAATTCCGCGAGACCGTCGACTCGGCCGACATGGGCGGCATGGCTTCCAGCTTCTTCAGTTCCTGAACGGCTTTATCTTTCACGTCCTTAGGCATGCCGGCGGCTTCGATCTTCTTTTTCAGTTCGTCGAATTCGCTCTTTTCGCCCCGGCCCAGTTCTTTCTGAATGGCCTTGATCTTTTCGTTGAGGTAATACTCTTTTTGCGCCTTCTCCATCTGTCGCTTCACCCGCGACTGGATGGTACGATCCACATTCAGCTTTTCGATCTCAATGTCGAGCACGTCGGCGATACGATTCATCCGTTCCGCCGGATCAAAAATCTCCAGTAACTCCTGTTTTTCTTCGATGGAAAGCTGCAAGTTCGCGGCGATGATATCGGTCAGCTTGGCCGGATCTTCCATGCGGACCGCCGAGATCATGGTCTCGTAGTTCAACGCCTGACAAAGTTTGACGTACTGCTCAAACAGGGTGGTGACCCGCTGCATGCTGGCTTCGATCGACTGGTTCAGTTCGGTGGAGTAACGAGCTACCCGCACCGAGGCCTGCATGTAGCCGTCGGCTTCCGTGACCTGTAGAATCTTGCCCCGCTCAATGCCTTCAACCAATACTTTAATGTTTCCGTCGGGCAACTTGAGGCTTTGGACGATATTGACGATCGTCCCAACCTGATAGATCTCATTCGCCTTGGGCTCGTCAATGCCGGCGTCGTGTTGCGTCGCCAAAAAAATCTTCTTGTCGGCGGCCAGCGCTTCTTCCAAAGCCCGCACACTCGATTCGCGGCCCACGACGAACGGCGTCATCATGAAAGGGAAGATGACCACGTCGCGGATGGGCATCATCGGAAGCTTCTTGGTCTCGAATTTTTCCTTGGCTGTGGTCACTCTGTCTCCCGAATTCCCTAAACCCAGACGTCGCTCGAACCTACGCCCCGGTTACCCGGCCTTTTCCATCATGGCCAGAGTAGCACTGCGTTTCTCCACCATCTCACGCGTTACCTCGAACTCTTTCAGTTTCTTTTGACTAGGTAACTGGAACATCAAATCGAGCATGAGCTCTTCCAGAATCATGCGCAACCCTCGCGCCCCCACCTTGCGAGCCATGGCTTGGCGCGCCACCGCGCGCAACGCCTCTTCGCTGAACTTCAAGCGCACATTCTCAAACTCGAAAAGCCGCTGGTACTGCTTAATGATAGCGTTTTTCGGCCGAGTGAGTATCTCTATTAATGCGCTTTCGTCCAAGTCTTCGAGCATGCCAACCACCGGCAAACGGCCGACAAATTCCGGAATCAGGCCAAACTTGATCAGGTCTTCCGGCTGAATTTCGCTCAGCAATTCATAGTTGCGCTTGCGGGCGACTCCTCCGGCCACATCTTCTTTTGCCGCATCCTCTCCGGCGCGAAAGCCTAGGGACTTTTTACCCACGCGCCGGCCAATGATTTTCTCCAACCCGACGAATGCCCCGCCGCAGATAAAAAGAATGTTGGTGGTATCGACCGGAGTAAATTCCTGGTGCGGGTGCTTGCGCCCGCCTTGGGGCGGCACGTTGGCAATGGTGCCTTCCAGAATCTTCAACAATGCCTGCTGCACGCCCTCGCCGGAAACGTCGCGCGTAATCGACGGATTCTCGTCCTTGCGTCCAATCTTGTCGACTTCATCGATGTAGATAATGCCGGTCTGCGTCCGGCTGACATCTCCATCAGCTGCCTGCAGCAGCTTGAGGATGATATTCTCAACATCCTCGCCCACATAGCCGGCTTCGGTAAGCGTGGTGGCATCGACGATGGCGAAGGGCACGTCCAGCATGCGGGCCAAGGTTTGCGCCAGCAGCGTCTTGCCCGTGCCGGTCGGCCCGATCAGCATAATGTTGGACTTGCTGAGCTCAATGCCGTCGCTGCTCTTCTGACGGTTCATGTAGATGCGCTTGTAGTGGTTGTAGACAGCGACTACCAGCTTTTTCTTGGTTTGTTCCTGCCCGATGACGTACTCGTCGAGGAAGGTCTTGACTTCTTGCGGCTTGGGCAGCTGGTTGGGAGTAGCAGACTGAGGCGTTGCCGTGCGGTCATCTTCCAAAATGGAGTTGCAGACCGCCACACACTCATCGCAAATGTAAGCGCGGGGATAATCGCTGGGTGAAGAGATCAGCTTGGCTACCGCGTCCTGCGACTTATGGCAGAACGAACAACGCAGTATCTCATCTGTACCCGACTTGGCTTTCACTCGGCTTTGCCCCTCAACCTTATCCGGCGTGGCTGGTCCCAGAACTTCCAGCCCGCCACACCGTTCGTTGCCGCATAGTCTTCACCACGGCCGCGACGCTGCGATCATACCGCTTTCCCGGTCTTATAGATGATATCGTCTATGATTCCATATTCCTTCGCTTGTTGCGCGTTCATAATGAAGTCGCGCTCCACATCTTTCTCCACTTTATCCAGCTTCTGGCCACTGTGCTTGGATAGTAACTGGTTAGTAATCTCGCGCATGCGCAGAATTTCCCGGGCGTGAATGTCGATGTCCGTCGCTTGTCCCGACAGTCCTCCCATAGAAGGCTGATGGATCAGGATGCGAGAGTTGGGCAGCGCCAGCCGCTTCTTCGGTTCGCCTGCGGCAAGAAGCAATGCCGCCATCGACGCGGCTTGGCCGACGCACAGCGTCATCACATCGTTCTTCACGTATTGCATGGTGTCGTAAATGGCCATGCCTGCGGTGATCGATCCACCGGGAGAGTTCACATAGAGCTGGATGTCCTTCTCCGGGTCTTCTTGGGCAAGGAACAACATCTGCGCAATCACCAGATTGGCGATGTTGTCGTCAATCGGCGTGCCTATGAAAATGATGTTATCGCGCAGCAGTCGGGAGTAAATGTCGTAGGCGCGTTCGCCCCGGCCGGTCTGCTCGATGACCATCGGTACCAACATCATCTGTGGATCGTTTTGCTTCACGGTCACCTGCCACACTCCGCCCCTAACCAACGCTCGTGCTACCAGGGGAGGATCGAAAGTGGTCCGCGGTTAAGCGGACTGGTGGTAGAGAAAGTTGAGGGCCTTCTCGCTGCGGATTCTATTTCGGATTCTATCGAGGCCCCCATCCTGTGTCAAACGAGCGCGGACCGCTTCCGGCGTCTGTTTTGTCTGTTTTGCCAGCGCCTCAACCTCCTGGTTTAATTCATGGTCACTGACAGTGATGTTTTCCAGTTCTGCGATCCGTTCCAGCAACAAAGACGACTTCACATCCTGCAATGCCTGTTCCCGCTGACCCACGCGCAGCCTTGGCAGGTCCATCTTTTTCATATCTTCCATCTTCATGCCCTGCGCCGCCAACGCGCGCAGCCCGCGCTCCAGGCGAAGATCGATTTGCCGCTCCACCAATGATTCCGGCACTTCAAACTCATTGTGCTTAACCAGTTCGGCTACCAGCTTATCTTTTGCCTCGTGCTCCGCCGTGTGACGCTTTTCCGCCTCCATATTCTCGCGGATCTCCCTCTTTACCGCATCCATACTGGTGAACTCGCCGAGCTCCTTCGCGAATTCATCGTTCAGCTCCGGCAGGCTCTTCTGCTTGATGGCGTGAATCTTCACCGTATACGAGAATGTCTTTCCTGCAAGTCTTTTGTCGGATGCGTCTTGAGGATAGTTCACCTCAAAGGTGCGCTCCGCGCCCGCAGAAGCGCCGCGCAGGTGCTCGGTGAATTCCGGCATGGTGTTCTTGCCGCCGATTTCCACCAGCACTTCGTCCATGTGAACCGGATTTGCATCCTTCGTGGCTTGACCATCCTTGGGCCGGCCATCCAGCGAGGCCTGCGCAAAGTCGCCATCCGCCAGCGGACGTCCTTCGACCGAGGTGAACGTCGCATGCTGCTCGCGTACGTTATCGAGTGCCTGCTCGACTTCTTCGTCGTTGACTGCGATCTCAGGTTTATCGGCGCGCAGCTCCTTGTAGCCTTCAACCGGAATCTCAGGCATCACTTCGAAGCTGGCCTTGAAGCGCAGGGGTTCGCTGTCGTGAATGTGTAGATCGGTAACGCGCGGCTGTGACACCGGCATCAAACCCTGTTTTTCGGCTTCGCGGCGAAAGTATTTCGGAACCAAAGCTTCGACCACATCGCTTTTAACTTCTTCCCCAAAGCGCTGCTTGATGATGGAGGCGGGGACGTGCCCGGCGCGAAAGCCCGGGAGGCGCGCAACCTTCTGATATTTCTGAATGATTACTTCGGTTTCGCGCGCCACCTCGTCGGCTGGGATCTCGACGGAAATCTCGCGCTTGACGCTCTCTCTATTCTTCGTTTCCGCCGTCTCTGTGGGGCTCACGCTCTACCTTTCGCTCTACGGCCCAATCCAGGTGTCTGTTTACGGTCCGAAACGGGGCTGAATTTATGCGACCTTTAACTTTGAGTGTAAAGACAACAGAGAGCAGCGTCAAACCAAGGAATCGACCTTAGTCTCCGAGTCCACAGTCCCTTTGCCCATTCCCGGACTCTGGTAGAGACATGACCGAGGTACCCCTGTATACGCGGGATCATGTTGGCTTCAAGAGCGTAAGTAGCGTTACCTCTGGACGACAGTTCAGCCGTACGGGAGGATTGATCACGCCTAGACCTCGGCTGGTATATACCTGCAGCCGCCCGACTCGGTTCAGCCCGGTGTGATATTTGCGTGCCAGAGGGGGCAGAACAATGGGACCAAGGCCGGGGATCCTCACCTGGCCGCCGTGCGAGTGTCCGGACAGTTGCAGATCGACCGGAAAACCCGCCACATCATCGGCAAAATCCGGCTCGTGCGCAAGCAAAACGGTCGCCTCTGTCTCCGGAACGGCGGCTAATGTCTTCGGCAGATCGTGCTCGTTCTCGAGCACATCATCGACTCCACTGATCCACAACCGGTCATGCCCGCGCTCGAAGGCAAAGGATTCATTTCGAAGAAGGCGAATGCCGCGATCCACCAGCGCTCCTGCCACGATGTCCGCACCGTTCCAGTGATCGTGGTTGCCAAGAATCGCGACCATCGGAACTCCTTTCCAGCTCGCCAGTACATCGGCACACGGCTCCGCATGATGCGCACCGGCTGGGCCGAAGGGCTGACCGAAAGGGGGAGAAACGAAGTCTCCGGTGAGCGTGAGCAAGTCAGGGCGAAACGCTCGCGCAATTCGCACGGCTTCCTCTACCCCGGCTTTTCCCATGTAGGGGCCAAAGTGAATGTCCGTGATTTGTGCAATCCGAAATCCATGAAACGAGTCTGGCAGGCGGGAGAGGCGAACCTCGACGTGCTCGGCAACTGGATGGTGGGGTTCCACCAATAGCGCGTCAGCACCGGTCGCGCTAACCAGGGCGGCTGCTCCGTAGGCGACGAAGCGCCGACGTGAAAGTCGTGGCGACATGTAACTCCAGTTTAGCATCCACATGTTGAGCAGGAGTTGAGGCGCCTTGTTCGACTACACTGAATGTCCGCACTCTATGAATGCCCACTGGCTCACCGTTCTTAACCGCGAAGTCGTCGCCTGTACTCGTTGTCCGCGGCTTGTCGAGTACCGCGAGCAGGTCGCCCGTGAAAAACGGCGCGCCTATCGTGATTGCGAATACTGGGCGAAGCCTGTTCCCGGCTTCGGCGATCCCGAAGCCCGCGTGCTGGTCATGGGACTGGCTCCCGGAGCGCATGGCTCCAATCGCACCGGACGCCCGTTCACCGGCGACGCCTCCGGCAAGTTTATGTATCCCGTGCTATACGAAACCGGCTTCGCTAATCAGCCTGGCGCCACCGACTGCAACGATGGTCTCAAACTCAAGAACCTGTACATCACCGCCGCAGTCCGTTGCGCTCCGCCCGATAACAAGCCCCTGCCGCAGGAACTGGCCGAGTGCTCCACATTTCTTGATCGCGAAATCGCCGGGCTAACAAACCTGAGGGTGATCGTAGCCTTAGGCAAAATTGGTTTTGATGCTTACCTCAACTACGTCAAGCGCAGCGGTCTGATCGCCAGCAAGAAAACTTACATCTTCAAACACGGTGCCAGTTACCGGTTACCAGATGGCAAGACTTTGCTGGCCAGCTACCACCCTTCCAATCAGAACACGCAGACGGGCAAGCTGACTGGCAAAATGTTTGTAGAGATCTTTCGAGAGGCGGCAGAACTTGCCGATTAGATAGGAAGGCGCTGCCTCTTCGGGAGGAAATATGACCAAAAGACGCAACGCATACATCATCGTTGCTTCATGCACCAGCTGCACCCTGATCGCATTTGCCTTACACGAACGCTATGAAGCCTCAGGCACAGTGCCCGCGGTCGCGTTTTACGTCGCGGCGGCCGCGATCTGCTTACTACCTGTGGTGTACGCCATATTGCGCCACAAGACTCGCAGAAATAAGATTCTGAACATAGGCTAACTCCTCGTGCCTCGCTACTGGGGTAGTCCTACTCTGCGTACCAGTTCGGCGAACCGTGGGTCAGAACGCGGGGATCGAGTGGGAAGTCAGTGTTCAAGCTTTCCATCTGCCAATCGCGCTCCTGATAAGCGGTGTTAGGCCACTTGAATGCCCTCATCTTTGTCTCCTAAGCCAGCGTAAAGAGCCGCAATGTTGTATGGAGACGAGTAGCCGGTCTTTCGTTGTTCTTGCCGGGCTGTAATGGCCTTGGTGAGTGCGCCTTTCCAGCCCGCTGCATGAAAGCCTTGCTCCAGCGCAGAGGCAAACTCACCTTCGTTCCGATCAGCCAAGAGCTGACCGTAGAGCTTGATCTGTTCAACCACCTGCGGGGTACATCCTTTTCCCCCGATAGGATTGTGCTAAGCAGAGATACGCCCGAGCAAAAGTCGGATCTTCATTGGCGCCTCTCTGGCATAGGGGTGATAGCCGCATCGTAATCCCGGCCCACAGCGCGAAGGCCCGATTTACCACGACTGATTCACCCGCATCTACGGCGGAAAGTTCATGCGCCGCATCAGGTCCTGGAAGCGAGGATCAGGGCGCAAGTCGTCGAGGCAAGGATCGACCTTCAGTAGTACCATCCACTCGGCGCGCTGGCGGTATGCAGCGTCCAGCCAATGCAGGGCTTCCTCTTTATTACCCAGAGTGGCATGGATTCGAGCCACGCCGTAGGGCGTTACATATCGCTGTTTCGACAACTCAAACAACTGATCCAGGACTTTGAGCGCCTCGTCTCGGCACCCAGCCGCCGCGTACGCCTCGCCCAGCCAGGAGAGGGGGCTGGGGCCATGCCAAAGCGCAACCGCCCTTCGGAGGGCGGCGATTGCGGGCTCATGCAGCGACTTGCAACGATGTGCCCACCCAAGCCCACCGTGTGCGAAGGCAGAGTTTAGATCCAGCTTGAGCGTCCTCACAAATTGTTCGATTGCCTGATCGTATCGGCGCGCATGGAGATAGATGTATCCCAGGAAGGCATTGGTAAGACCCAAAAGGGGATCCAGGCGAATGGCTCTTTGTAGCTCGGTGTAGGCCTCCTCATAACGTCCCATCGCTCCAAGATAGAAACCGAACAGGTGATGTCCCGGCTGGCTCCAGCCGGTGTATCGTTTGGCGCCCGGATTCGCGGATGCGTACGGCACCTGCGACCAGGCATAGCCCTCCCGGCGTGAGTCCGTTTTCCAGTTCGTAGTCTACGAAGCTCTGCAGGAACGTAAGGGTCCGGGCGTCCCCGGTGTAAGGATAAAGGTGTTCTATGAAACCCTGCATCATGGCTCGCAGATAGCCAGTCGAGTTCACCCAACGCCGGTCCGGCGCCAGTTCGAACGCGCGCCCCAATCTCTGTTCCGCTCCACACTGCTTACCAAGGGCGCGCCTCCGAAAAAGCACTAGCGTCACTCTGGTGCCGTTACATCAGGCGGGATCCCATCTAGCTCCACGCTTCCTTTACTTCAGGTGCTCCACGAGGAATAGGTCGGACAAGTTGCGGGTGTAGCCAAAAACGTAGTGCACCTCGTCGGCGGAGATGAGAGGGCAAGCAGCCCCAACCACGCCGGCTAAGTCGGGCACCCCAAATGTTTTCCATGGCGTCCTGACGCCGGTCTGAATATCCAGGTGCGACACCGGACAGGAAGTTTCGCCACGGGATCCCACCAACAATGCCGAACCATCCTTTGCCCAGCGCAAAGGCAGATCGCCGGGTTGCGAGCCGCGCAGCGGCTGCGGTTCGCCCCCCTCGACCGACACCAAGGCGATCCCGTCGCTGCCCAGAGCGGCAATGCGTTTGCCGTCAGCAGACAGCGCACGGCCTCGCAGGCCGAATCCTTCGGGGGTTATGGCGCGAGGTTGCCCTCCGTCTAGATTCATGAGGTAGACGCGCGAACCGTGACCCGCTTCGTGACCAGCAAATGCAATACTTTTGCCATCGGGCAGGAACTGACCAAAGCTGGGGATCACGTTGCCGGTAGGAACTGCCCGCTGCTGCCCCACGCCGGTGGGGAGCAGGACGAAGTCAGGAGGCGAGAGGTTCTGCCGCTGTACCAGTGCCCACTGGCCATCGGGCGAAAGAGCACGCGCGCTTCCCTGGCCCAAACGCACGGCAGAATTACTATTGGTCTCGCGAGTGAACACGGCATATTCGCCGCCCCCGGCTTCCCCCGCTTCGATGAAGAGCAGGAGTTTGCCATCCTCGGAGAGGGCCCCGGGCACAGTCCAATCCTGCCAGCTCAGATCGCGTTCTTTAGTTTCGCCGGGGATCAGGCCGATCGCGCCCGCGCGCAGCGCGTCACGCGAAATCAGGGCGCGACCTCCAGTGCTCGTGTCATGCAAAGTGAGTGTTCCCGGTGCGGTGAGCAACTCGCGGAGTTTGCCGGACAAGTTGACGCCGCGCAGCGAACGGCTGAACCCGGAGGCAGTGGCCGTGAACCAAATCTCGTCTCCTGAAGGCGCCCAAGCCAAACCAAGCGCACTGGCCCAACGCTCGGTCAGGTCCGTCTTCTTCCCGCTAAGATCGATGACGCTGATGGTTCCGCCATCATCACCCAATAATGGATGGTCAACGAAGGCAAGGCGGTCACCTCTGGAGGAGAAACGAAGATTGCTGATCCAGCCGGCGGTCTCATACAAAACCTTGCCAATCGGATATTCGACGCGGTCCTTGCCTCCGACTTCGTGCACGACAGCCAGCGCGCTACCATCAGGATTCCAGTCGGCGTCCTCAACATTGTCCAGCAGATCGCGGGGAGCATCGGCGCCGATGGAAAGCTGGGCTAAGGTTCCGATATACGAGAAAATATTGTCGGCGACCCGGAAGTGGCGTAATACCGCCATTTGCCCGCCCGAAGAGACAGCCAGGACTTTCGTCTGTACGAGCCCCAGATCGCGGGATTCGGTGGAATTGGGGGAACTGATGAACACTGCCTGCGGATTGCCGTCCCACGAGGCGCTATAGATGGCCGAGCGCGGGTCGGGAGCAAATCGTGCGGACGTCAGAGCGCCGCGGCGGAAGGTCAGTTCGTGAAAAGTAGGTACCGGTTGTGTGGCGGTTCGCCCTCCGATGAGGAAGCCGCCGAGCGCGGCCAACAGGAGCGCGACTAGAACAGCGCCGCCGATCAGCGGAAGGCGTTTGCGTCTCGACGGACTCAACACGGTAGATTCTGAGCTCTCATGGACGACTGCGGCCGATACCCCAGAGTCCGTCCCCTCGACCGACTGCCGCGAGGAGGACGACTGGCGGTCTCGCTGCAAGCGTCTGAGATCAGCCCGCATTTCGGCTGCGGTCTGATAGCGCAGATCGCGGTCCTTTTCCAATGCCTTGTTGACAATGCGCTCCAGTTCCGGTGGGAGCTTGGGGTTCAACCGAACTGGAGCAGTTGGGACTTTGTTGAGAATGGCGTTGAAAATTGCGGCTGACGTGCTTCCTTCAAACGGCAGACGGCCGGTAGACATTTCGTAGAGAACCACTCCGAAAGAGAACAGATCGGTGCGCGCATCCAGTTCTTCACCCAGCGTCTGCTCCGGACTCATATAGGCAACCGTGCCCAGCGCAGCGCCCGGCGAAGTCAGGTCGTTGACGCTGGCTCCGATCGTGGGACCGGCCGTGGCTCCCGCTGCATCCAGAACCTTGCCGCGGTCGGAGATGACTTTCGCGAGTCCGAAATCCAGGGTCTTGGCGTGGCCGCGCTCGGTCACGAATATGTTTGCCGGTTTAATGTCGCGGTGAACGATCCCTTTGGAGTGGGCGGCGTCCAGCGCGTCGGCAATCTCAATGGCGAGCGTGAGGAGCAGGCCCACCTCGAGTGGACGGTCCGTAATGCGGTGCTTAAGAGTGCTGCCGTCCAGAAACTCCATGGCGATGAACGCCTGCCCGTCCTGCTCGCCGATGTCGTGAATCGTGCAGATGTTGGGGTGATTCAGAGCGGATGCGGCCTGGGCTTCACGTTGAAAACGGGCGAGCGCCTGCGAGTCCCTAGCAACTTCATCGGGAAGGAACTTCAATGCGACGAAGCGATGTAGCCGTGTGTCCTCAGCCTTGTAAACAACCCCCATCCCACCGCCGCCGAGCTTCTCTACGATGTGGTAGTGCGAGATGGTTTGTCCGATCATGCGGGTGAATGTCTGGCTTGCGGGTCGCTTCATCTTACGGGCGCTGCATAGGCTAGTCAATGACGCCTCGGGCCGGAGCGTCGAGCCCAGAACACTTGCCCTTGGAGCGGGTCCTTATGGAACTGCCCGTATCCGACATTTCGATTCGGGCCGCCTTAGGATCACCCTTTTCGTCGGCTATTCAGAAGTTAGCGCCCGTTCTCAATTGTTGGAACATCAGCGAGTTACTCACTGACAAAGACTCTCTCGCCAGCATCGGAGTCTAGGTTCACTTCCCACAAGCCGACTTGGTACCGATCTCGATGCCATCTCGATTAATTCGGGATCGCCGGCAGCACACAGGATCGTCGCAGCCGGGCGTAACGTGCTGCACAGGTTATAATCGGGCGCACGGATGGCTCTTACTCCTGGCACGAGACTCGGCCCTTATGAAATCCAGTCACCGCTGGGCGCGGGCGGCATGGGCGGTGTATCGCGCCCGCGACACCCGGCTGGGGCGCGATGTCGCGGTGAAGATTCTGCCGGAGTCGTTCGCTGGAGACGGCGACCGTCTACGTCGATTCGGGCAAGAAGCGCGAGCGGTAGCCGCGCTTAATCATCCCAATATTCTTGCCATCCACGACATCGGTGAACAGGGCACCGCCCCCTATCTTGTCTCCGAGCTTTTGGAGGGCGAGAGCCTGCGGGCGGCGCTCGACCGCGGCGCCTTGCCGCAGCGCAAGACCATCGACTATGGCGTGCAGATCGCGCATGGGTTGGCGACAGCGCATGAAAAAGGAATCATTCACCGCGATCTGAAACCGGAGAATGTTTTTATCACCAAGGATGGCCGAGTCAAGATTTTAGATTTTGGCCTGGCGAAGCATACGCAGGCTTTGAGCGCGGCGGTGGATGGGGCCACGCTCACCAGTTCGCACACCGCCGCGGGTGTGGTGATGGGTACAGCGAGCTACATGGCGCCCGAGCAGGTTCGCGGCGGGGGCGTCGACGCTCGTACCGACATTTTTGCCCTTGGCGCCGTGCTCTATGAAATGCTTTCCGGCACGCGCGCCTTTCGCCGCGACACGGCGGCAGAGACGATGACCGCCGTCTTAAAGGAAGACCCGCCGGAGTTGTCTGGTCCTCTGCGCGCAGTTTCGTCCACGCTGGATCGCATTGTGCGGCGCTGTCTGGAGAAGAATCCCGAGGAACGTTTTCAGTCGGCGCGAGATCTTTCGTTTGCGCTGAGCGCCCTTTCAGGAAGCGAGACGAACGCGGCGGCGCGGGCCGCCACCGCAGCCGCGCCCAGCTGGACGCACCTGCTCTTCTGGGCCGCCATGGGCTTGGCGATGGTGGGTGTCGCTGCGGCGACGTGGTTCCTGGCGCGCCGTGCTGAGCCTACGACTCGCATGCAGTTCTCTCTGCCAGGATCCGATGAAATCAGCATCAGCCACATGGCGCTTTCGCCGGACGGGTCCATGCTGGCGTTCGTCTCGCCCGAGGACAGCACTGGGCTGCCTGTACTTCATGTGCAGCGCATCGGCTCGCGCAGCATCACGGCCTTGCCGGGTACCCAGGACGCGAGTCTTCCGTTCTGGTCGCCCGATGGTGCATACCTTGGGTTTTTCGCCAATGGCAAGTTGCAGAAAACTGCTGTTTCGGGCGGCGCACCGCAGGCTCTGGCCAGAGTTCTGGCCGGGCGCGGCGGAAGTTGGGGAAAGCAGAATGTCATCATCTACGCTCCCGAACCCAGCAGTCCGATATGGCGAATCAACGCCGATGGCAGCGGCGCCGCTCCCGTTACGCAGGAAATCCTATCCGCCAAACCAGAGCAACAGACACACCGTTGGCCTGTCTTTCTTCCCGACGGCAAACACTTTTTATATTGGGCGGGCAATTTCTCCAACACCAGGGATGACAAAACCAGCGGCGTCTATCTCGGCTCTCTCGATGACAAAGGACAAACGCTTCTCCTGCTCTGTCATTCGAGTTTTGGATACGATTCCGCGCATCTTTATTACGCGAGCGATCAGAAGCAGTTGGTCAGCGTCAATTTCGATCCAGCCAGCGGTCAGATATCGGGCAACAGTACACCCATTGCCGGCGGCGTAGGCTTTCAACCCTCCACTTACTGGGCTGCCATGGCCGTTTCTTTCGACGGCACGGTGATTTACAACACGGGCGTTGGCGCAGCCTCGTCGGTACTCACATGGGAGGACCGCACGGGCAAGGAATTAGGCCACATCGGCGAACCGGCCATCATCGCAAACCCGAACCTATCGCCCGATGGCAGCCGGGTGGCCGTGGACATCGCCGACCTGAAGGCTAGCAATGTTGATATCTGGCTGGAAAATACCAACGGTTCTGACAATACGCGTTTTACTTTCGATCCCACGGAAGAGACGACGGCCATTTGGACGCGGGATGGAAACCTAATCGGTTACCGTTCCATCAACTCGGACCGTGCCGAGATACTACTCAAGCGGGCCACTGGCCTGGAAAAAGACAGAGCGATCCTGAGCGTGAAAGGCGTGAAGGATGACGTCCTTCCCAACTCCTGGTCGGCCGACGGCCTACAGCTTCTTTGCACCGATCAAAGTCCATCGCGTACCTACCTAGTCACCGTGCCCACGGCGGGTGGGGAGAGGGTTGCCTTGCTGAAAGGTACTGCCAACGAGACCAATGGACAGATATCTTCCGACGGCAAGTGGGTGGCGTATGCCTCCGATGAATCGGGCGCGTGGGAGATTTACGTCAGCTCATTTCCGGGCGCTGCGGGGAAATGGCAGGTCTCGCGCGGCGGCGGCACTGAGCCCCGCTGGCGCGGAGACGGAAAAGAAATATTCTACATCTCTCCGAATGGCATGTTGATGGCTGTGCCCGTAAACGGTGGAAGCGGCTTTTCCTCCGGCGTGCCCGCCCCGCTCTTTCAGATTCAGGGGCGAGCACCGATCTCCTCGACCGACGTTTTTACCTACGACGTCGCCAAGGATGGGAAGCGCTTTCTGGTCAACCGGTATGTGAAAGCGGAACACGTCCAGCCCTTAACTATCCTGCTACATGCAGCCGGGAAGCCGCTGTAGGCCATTGTCCGTGCCTAATGACTGGCGCGGTAGAAAAATGGACGAGCTTCGCTCGTCTGCCTCAGCTGCCTGCTCACTGCTACGCAGAAGATCGGCGAGCTCCTTGTCCGCTTCCAGGAGTGATTGGCGGGCCGTGGGATACTTCTCAAGTTCAATTGCCCACTCCCGGTCATCCCGTTCGAGTAGCTTCCGCATTTTTCTCCGATGCTCTGCCATCTCTGCTTGCCATGCTTCAAGACGGTCCAGAATGGCTTGGATCTGCGGGTTCATTTCGGTTCAGCCCGCAGCTCACATTTGACATAAGCATTGTGCCGATTTGCCGCTCACCCCATGATCTCCAACAGGTCTTTGACGCTCTCCGACCATGTATGTGATTCTCAACAAGATTAGCCGGTGTATTGAAACTTGTGCGCCCCAGCCTTTTGCCTAATCGCTCCCGGTCCTTCAGTCCTACGGCCGATCAACCGTCAGCCAATTAGTTCCGAGTGGCCGGTCACCGGATGTCAGGGTCGAGAAGGCGACTTGCACTAAGACTTTGCGTTACTGATCCCCTCGATGCGCATCTGGATTACCAGCGCCATTCCGAGGTAAGTCGGCAGATCCCAGGACGATGTGGCGGATGAGGGGGCTATCCGGAAGTTATGCCCCGAAACAGAACACGAAGTACCGTTTCTTGTAGTAGCATTGCCGGGATGAGTAGGAGATTATGAAAGAGCCGCGTCTTTCAAAAGCTGAGACTCGCATCCTGGAACAGTACTGGAAAGTGGGGACCGCATCGGTGCGCGAGATCCTGGAAAGCCTCGCTGAGGATGAACGCGTTGCTTACACCACCGTGCAAACGCTCGTCTATCGGCTTGAGGAGAAGGGTGCGTTGCGAAAAGTAAAGAAGATTGGCAATGCTCAGCTCTTTCAGCCGGCCCTCGATCAAAACCAATACCGCAGCCGACTGGTAGGGACTTGCTCGATCTGTTCGGCGGCTCGCCGCGACTGCTTGTTTCTAACCTGCTCGAGAATGGAGCCCTTACCTTACGGGACCTGAAGGCACTGCAGAGCGCAGCCCGCAGTGATAAGAACGGCCACGCTCGTGGAGGCAAACGTGCATGAGCATATCGCACGCGCGATGTACTACCTCAGCGTTCACTTGCTGTTTGCCTCGATCGTCGGATCGGCGGCGTGGGCGTTAACATCAATTCTGCGCGCGAGCGCCACCACAAAATATTGGATTTGGGTTGCGACCGCAATCGATTTCGTTCTGCCTTCAGGAGCGCTCATCGATAAGCTTTGGGCACCGCATTTGACGTGGGCCAGGCCGCTGGGCGCTATTGGCGTTCCGGTATGGGATATGACACAGGGCCGGACGGCCGTCGTCCTTGGAGTTATATGGATGACTGGCGGCTTCTGTATGCTTGGCCGATTAGTTTCGCGTATACGCAGCGAGCGTCGCGACGCAAGCGCTGTCCCCTCTGTGCGATGGTGGGCTGACGTCTGATTTTATACCCGACGGCATTCCAGTGAGTTTCGGCGACAGGCATCCGGGCCCCGCAGTTTGGGGAGTTCTTTATCCTCATATCCTGCTTCCCAACGGCATCGACCGGCTGCTCAATCCACGTGAATTCCACGCTGTCCTGATTCACCAGCTGGCTCATGCAAGACGCCGCCGCGATAACCTGATTCGTTTACTGTATGAAGCTTCCCTGTGCGCCTTGTGGTTCCATCCGCTTATGTGGCTTGCCGTGGCGCGGATTGGCTTATATCGCGAGCTCTCCTGCGATGAATCTGTTATCAGGCGTGCGCACGGGCAAGAACTGGTTTCAGCGCTTGCCAGACTTGCAGTTCCGAAACAAGCCGGCGTTCTGCAAGCACCAGCCTCGTCGCATCTGAGCTACCGCCTGGCACGCCTGGCCGGGCCGCCGCAAAGGACATACCGAGCAGCTAGCCTGCTGTTGACATCACTATTTGTCGCTGTCATCGCCACAGGCATCTTTCAAACCATCGCACATACGGCCTGCTGTTTCGTCACTGACCACCCCGCGATCCTCGCTCACCCACAAGTGCCTGACACGTCTAATTGCATTTAATACGTACGATGTAGTAGATTAGACGCGATATGTAGTAGGCAACGTAATTTGCTGCCTCGTCTAGGATAGAGGTTTAACCGAATTCAAGGAATTGAGGGAGGCAGTTTTATGAAGAACGCACGAACATTGTTGTTCCTTGCTGTCGCAGCTGGCGTTCTCGTTGCCAGCGCCGCTTTCCACTCTGCCGCAATGAGCGCCGCTGCAAGTGCCTCTGCTTCGCTGCAATCTGCGCAGCCTGCGCCCTCCATTGCTTCCGTCCTGGATCGCGATATCAGCGCCGTCGAAAAACAAATCGTTGATGCCGCCGACGCGATGCCCGAAGATAGATTCAATTTCACTCCGGAATCCCTCAACATTCCCGGCAGCAACTACAAAGGCGTTCGCTCTTTCGCTGTCCAAGTAAAGCACATCGCTGCTTCGAACTGGTTCATCTGGTCCCCTCTAACCGGCGACAAGCTCCCCGAGGGCTTGAAGGACGACGGAAACGGTCCCGCGAATCTCCAGACCAAGGCGGACATCATCAAATTCCTCAAAGACTCTTTCGCTCTCGGTCACAAAGGAGCGGCCACGCTGACCGCGGAAAACATGTTGCAATCACCCGCGAACAGTAAATCCACTCGCCTGCATCTGGCTGAATTCGGCGTTGCTCACGCTTACGATCATTATGGACAGATGGTCGAATACCTGCGAATGAACGGAATCGTTCCGCCAGCCAGTCGCTCGAAATCCGAGTGATTACGATGCTCGGTGGGTGCAATCAAATCGAGGAAGGGCAAGAATGAAGCAGCTACGAAACCGGTTGGCGCTTGCAGTATTCGTCGTTGCCGTCTCGACAACCGCAGCTCGTGCGCAACAATCACAGCCGGTGGCTCCGCACACTGTTGACCTGAAGTCTACTGACGGCACGCTGCTGAAGGCCAGTTTTTTCCCGGCTGCGACGCCAGGCCCCGGCGTGCTGCTGTTCCATCAGAGCAACCGCACACGCATATCGTGGGACGACGTGCCCCGCCAGTTGGCAGCCGCTGGAATCAACACGCTCACAATCGATGAGCGCGGCTACGGCGAAAGCGGCGGAAAAAAAGAGGCAAGGGAGCTGTACCACGACGGTGATCTGGACGCGGCTTTTGAATATCTGGTTTCGCAGCCGGGCGTGCAGCGCGACGCAATCGGCGCGGGAGGAGCCGGATGGCTGGGCGTCGACAATTCCGTTGAAACGGCACGCCGTCATTCCGCCGAAGTGAAATCACTGGTACTAGTGTCAGGAGAAACGTTACTACCTCAACTGCGATTCCTGCGGCAGGCCTGGCAATTGCCCGGGCTGTTCGTCGTGTCCGATGATGACGAATATCCCCCTACGGTCGAGGCGATGGAATGGCTCTACGACTGTTCCGCCAGCCCGCAAAAACAGTTCATCCATTACATCGGGCCGAAAGCGCCGTGGCTGTGGTATGAGACCTCCGACGCGAGCAAAGTCCCTGCGACCGGTAGTCATGGAACTGATTTGTTCAAACGGCATCCTGAGCTACCCGCCACCATTGTCGATTGGTTTGTCACCACGTTGATCAGAACACCCGGCCACGCACCAGCCGATACCGTAGCATCTGCTGCAATCCTCAACCAAATCGAGATGCCCGGCGGGGTTGCCCGGGTCACACAGCAACTGATGGAAGCCCGGCACAAAGACCCCAAGGTGCGGTTGTGGCCAGAAGTTAACGTAGACATCATCGGCGAGGATCACATGCGCGAAGCTGATGCCGAGAAGAAAGCCGGCCATCCGCGCGAGGCCGAAATGGAGATGAAAGTCGGCATTGAGATCTTCAAGCTCAATCTCCTCAGCTTATCCGGATTCGGCCGATGCGCACTACAATCTCGCCGATGCGTACTTACAAGTGGGAGAGAAGGCGCTGGCGCGCCAGTACGCCGAGAAAGCGTTGGCCATGATCGATTCTCACGCAGCGCCGTTGTCGTCGTGGTCCGACACCGAACAGCGTCGAGCTGAAATCGTAGCTCTGTGGAGGATGTTCTCAAGAAGGTCGGCGCGACCGCAGCTACCACTTCGGGGCGCGCGCCCGATGAGAATCGATCGCGGTAATCTCCGGCAACTCTTACGTAATCGGTAAAAGAAGGGTTGCCGACAAACCATTCGCGACCGCTATTTCACGTGGATCTGCTTCACCCTCGTGTTGACCGATTGGATCTTTACAAGTCCGCGGCTCCGTTCCGCGTTCGACAAGGTCCCTAGGATGCGGCATTCTCTCCAAATCTGGGTCCGATTTGGGTCTGGTACGCCGGGTCAAAGAACTCCTTAGAGGATCAAGAACGGGCTGTCAGTACCGTTGAAATCCAATAAGTTGCACGTCGTTGTTGCCCTGTCACAGCACGGGTTGCGTCCGTGCCACCGATCAATGATCAGAGTAGTACACGCGACGGTAAGGTCAGAGTCGCCCGCGATCCAGGCACGATGGTTTAAAGTGACACACCCGGCATTTCTCCAGCTTGCGGATTCCACGAAATATGCACTTTTCGCAGAAGTGGTCCTGGCAGAAGCCTCGGTTATTGACGGCTTCCTCTTTCTCCAGTTGATTGGAGATGCTCCTCTTTCAAAGTCTGGAGAATCGGTTCCAGGAAGCGCCGGTACTTATATAGGGTCACCTCATCCCTAGAGGCAAGGGCGGTTTCAACTGCCCGAGTAGTTGCGGGCGTCATGATTTCAAGCCGGCCAACAAAAACGCGGGCCATTTGTGACGGTGCGGGGTTCATGGTGAGTGGCAAAATCTTGTCGACGAATGCGCGCGGCACGATATAGATCAGGCGACTGCCTTCTTCGAACCAGGAGTCGCTCCAAGTCTGTACCATGGCATGTGCTTCGTCTGGATAGAGACCCTGATCGACGAGAATTGCTTCCAGATCGCCGCAGAGAGAATCAAGGGTGCCGGTCAGCACCGGCGGTTCTAGAATCGTTTCATCGGCGGGCGCCCGCACTAAACGATAGCCGACTCGTCCGCCCCGGCGCTCGAAAAGAATGATGGCTGGAATTGCGTTTTCGTCGAGACTCTTCACCAGCAGCTTGCCATCTGCGTTCTCGCTGGCAGACAGGGGCAACCGAGCAGCCGAAACTCCTCGATAGAAAAGAAACTTCTCTAGCTGGTCACCCGCGTCCGTCTTGACGAGTAGAGGTGTGGAAGAGGTCTCGCGCGCAAAGTAGTAGCGATTCGACTGGACCCCACGCGGGAACTCGCCACTCAGATTCGGAGAAACCGCGACCCCGCTCCACGCGATACTTCCATCAGTCTGCAACTGGCTCAAATTGGTATTGCGCAGAACTCCTCTGGGATGAACGCGATCGGCGTGGGGATACCACTCGGTGATGACTCCCTTGGAGAATGAGACCCTGACCGACACCGTTGCATCTCGTGGAGAGTAGAAGTACAGAACCGGCGTCTCCATTCGAATCGTGCCACGAAGCCCGATCTTGAAGTTGGCGCCGCTGAAATGCTCCACGAATCCGGGCAGGTCGGTGGACCCTGTCAGTGGCGCCCATTCCACCGCTTTACCGTTCTTGCCGGCAACCGCGGTGAAAGTTCCCCACTCGTGAACGGTCAGGTCGGGCGAGGTATGTTGCTCGTCCGCAACGAGCCAGCCGGCGCACCCCAAGGCCAAGAACCCGAAGGCAAGCAGGCGGGGAAGGCGGAATCTCACCTCAATTGCCGAGAGAAACTTCTCCACTCGCGGGTTCATTGCTCAGACCCTCCTGCCGGCGCGTTGGTCAGCAGCTTGGAGACGGTTTCATGGCGGAATTCAGAGGCCAAATTCTGGGCGAGAAGAGGATCGTTCGTCGCGCCAGCCATCGCTTTTCGGGCGTGATCCCGGTGACCGCTTTCCGGTCCCTTGAGGGTGATGAGCGCCGCCGCGAATTCCATCTCTGGATCTTGGCCGCGGAGGCTGATGGCCTTCTTTACCCAGGCATATCCGTCAAGCCCATTCGCGGGATTTCGCTCGCCCTGCACCATCCATTGTTTGTAGGTCTCGGCGAGATAGCCGACATCAAACCATGCCAGCGCCTCGGAATAGCCAGCGGCGTCTGAATTGGCGGCACGCTCGTGGAGCCTGGTCAGCAACTCTTTCGCTACTTGCGGATCGTGCCGAGCGTAGATGGTGGCGCGTCGAAGAGTCTCCATCCGGACCAACACGGAGGTCTTCGAATCGAGGATTGCCAGAGTTTCCCGAGTGAGGTTTTTCAGGTCATAGCCTCCACTCCCTTTCTGGTTCCAATCGATCCAGGCCAGCGACTTCGCCTGCCCGATTTCGATGGGATGACAGATGAGGGGCGGACCTGCTTGGGCATAGGTTGTGAACCCAACCAGAATCGCGGCAATGCTGATCGCCAACCGTGGAAATACAGGGGAATTCATATTCTGAGCCTCCTTGTTTCGTTTGTCTTACCCCACATTCAAGGAGACGCCACCAGAGTGCAGAGTGTTAACAAGCGAAAGAAACAGCCGGGGGGGTGGAGATGATGATTGCGAGCGTGCGCGGCTCCTGGTTATTTTTCGCGAACAGGCGTGGCCACTCCAGACCAGGTACGCTCCCAATGGCGCCAAACTGAGATGTCGTCGAAACCGAGTGCGTTCCACCACAGATCGAGCATCGCCGGATCGAGACGCAAGATGCCCTCCCTGGTGACGCTCGCCGGAGGAGGCGCAAGCTCTTGCAACCGGTCGTAGACGAGCACTCGCTGCCCCTCCTCGACACGCTTCAGCAAATGCCAGAGCGTAAGTGCGTCACGTTTGCGAGAGGCGCCGAGCAGGATGGCCAGATCTCCGGCGCGTTGCTGCGGTGCCCTGTCCTCAAAATCGAATCTCGCCAAAGCGACGCGAAACTCCGAGGATGCATCCTCGAAGTACGGTGTGCCGGGACCAACCTTCGGCCTGGTCGCGCAAGCGGCACCAGCGGGAATGAAGGATTCGTGGCCGTCCAGCTTGAAACCGACCCATCCCATCGATGTGCGCACGAGCCCGGCACCCGACTCGTCCACATGCAGGGTGTAGGCGCAACCGAGGTCCACCGTCAATGCCGACGGCGTGTCGACTACGAATTGGCCGGGAGGCGCCCAGATGTAGACTTGAATCGTTCCGCGATCAAGGGCGATCCGCTTCAGGCCTGCATCCATGGTCGTCAGACGCAGGCGTGTGCTTTGCTCCACCTCGATTTGGCCGGTATCTTCAGCCCGAAGGCTGGCCCGCGACTGCTGGTCGGTTACAAGTACCTGGCCGATGCCGAGACGGCTCGTTTCTTTCCCGCTGATGGTATTTCGTCCGATTCGAGGTGTTCCTGCCAAGCGGGACACATCCCAACCCGCCACGGTAACCGGGATCGGCTTCCTCCCGTACATCAGAAAGATGACGACGGCGATAGCCACCATGGTGCCTGCCGTCGCGAGAGCGGGAAACAGCCGGAGACGCCACGGAAACAACGTCCATCGTCCGTCCGGCACGATCTCAGGAAACACAGGGACAGGACGGTCATGATGAAACCTCCCGAGTAGCACTTCCAGCCTCTGGATTTCAGGATCGGGTTCGCCAGATCCATCCCACAAATAGTCATCGTTCCTCGCCGAGGTCTCGTTTCCCGTTTGTTTCTTCCCCGTATCCATGACTACACCATCTCCTGTTGCGGGCCGTCGCTGTCCGGGTTCGACCCCAGTTTTGCACGGAGCTGCTGCATGCCGCGATGCAGATTGACCCGGACCGAACCGTGGGTCATCCCAGTGCGTGCTGCTATCTCAGGGCCAGTCATGCCCTCCGCCAGCCGCAGAATCAATGTTTCTCGGTATGCGGCGGGCAGGCTCCTGACCGCGTCGAGAATTGTGGCCGCCTGGCCTTCAGGGTCTCCGGTAGAACCTCCGCTCCCGATATCCTGATCAGACGGGTCATCCCCAAGTTGGTCCTTTGGCAACGAGCGCCGGTGGTAGTCATTCGCCCGATTGCGGGCGATCACCGCCAACCACGCTCCAAAGCTTCCAGCTTCCCGCAGCGTTGACAGGCGACGGAGCGCCATCATGAAGACATCCTGAACCAGGTCATCCACCTCGCCTGGCTGGACCTTCGCAAGCAGAACTCCGTGAACCATGCGAGCGTACCTCTCATAGAGGCGCCCGAATGCCGCGCGGTCCCCGTGGCGTGCCGCATCCACCAACATCGCGTCTTCGGAGGCTTCTGACGCGGCTTGCTCCCTCACTGGCGAAGCCCCAAGTCCTGCCGCGAGCGAGTCAACTCGGTCCCCCGACGTCAAGGCCATGCGCACGTACTCCCACGAAATCATAGACGTTCGCAAGAGAAGAAGTGTTAACAACGATGCCGACCATCGGCGCCAGGAAGATCACCTCGAACTCCTGTGGATGGACTGTCGGCTACTCGAAAGTTACCCCCAGAAACCGGC
Organism: Acidobacteriota bacterium; assembly: GCA_003225005.1. Lineage (GTDB taxonomy): Bacteria > Acidobacteriota > Terriglobia > Terriglobales > Acidobacteriaceae > Sulfotelmatobacter. The sequence continues at coordinate 43,554 of QIAN01000021.1, forward strand.
CGGCAGGGTCAAGTTCTAGCCCGTCCTGCTTAAGTTAGCGCCTTTGAGGGGCGGCGCCGCCGATGTGTTTGTGCTCTTGGCGCTCCACCTACCTGAGCTTGGTCACGGTCACTTCCAGTTGGAACTGCCGCTTGGAATTCGGATCATCCACGCTACCGACGATCATCGGCTTCCCTAGAACGGCCAGAGTGCTGGCATTGATATTCAGTTGGCGCAGCACAGGCCGTACCTGTTGGCCTTGCTGTTCGGGAAGAGCAAAGTTGCTGATCTCCCCTCGCACGTTCAGCAAGAGATCGTTGCCCAGCCAGCCCACGTCATGCCGGTCCCTCAGCCTGCACCAGATACTAGTTCCCACATCAATGTACTGGAACTCTCCTTGCTTCGCCTCGATGGGAACACGCGTACCGATCTTGATTTCATTGTTGTCCCCGGCGCTCAGATTCATCGAGTACTGCCGCGTATTGATCTTCTTTCCGTTGTCCACCTCGTTGATCGAGAAATCGAGCCGGTAAGCGTGCCCCGGTTCTGTCGCTTCCGGTGTTGCCTTTGCCATTGCAGACTCCTGAGCCGACGCTTTCCCGATCCCGCCCAAAATCATCATTCCCCAAATCAATGCTGCCGCCACCATCGTTTTCTTGCACATTCGAAATTCTCCTTGGTTTGTACGAACATGGTTCTGTGTCGATCATCACTCTCCATCTCATTGGCGGGAATCCCGACTGCCAGTCGATGCCCCCGTCTCCTCTTCTTCTCTTCTATCTTTTCTCAGCGCCTCACTCCGGGCTTCAGCAATCAACGCCGCATGTTCGGGATATTGCGCCACATAGCTCGCTAAAATCTTTTCCTGCTCGCTCATGGGCTGGGGGGATGGAAACTGTTCCAGCTTGGGTCCGGCAGCGACTGTGGGTTGCCGGCGACGATCACGGTTTGTCTGGTTCCGCCTGGCAGATGAAATCAAAGGCGGTGGATTTCGCACATTCCCCGCTAAGAGTTGTCCATTTTGCCCACCGCTTTCGACGCTGGTTGGCGGACGATCCACCGAGACCACCGGCGATGTTTTCGCCGACCTCCACGTCAGTGACACGCTCACGGCAATCGTCACGGCAGCGGCAAGAGCCACTGTAACCGGCCAACGCCACCAGGTGCGGGACGCTATCTTTTCCCGCTCCGCCTGCAAATTGGTCAGAACGCGCTGCTCCAGTCCCGCCTTCGGCTCACCTGCCCCGTACTGCGCCAGCGCGGCATCAAGTTCGCGGTCGAGCGCGTCATAGCCCCGACTCTTCTTCTTTTCACTGCCAAAAATGTGATCGTTGTCAGCCACGTTGCCCATCCCTCACTTCCGATTCCCCTGCTGCGTCAGCTTCTCCCGCAAGATCTGCCGCGCTCGAAATATTCGCGATCTCACCGCCGCTTCGTTGATTCCTAAGGTTGCGGCCACTTCTCGCGGCGACATTTCGTCGATCGCCGATAAGATGAGAGGCGCTCGCAACTTCTCAGGTAGCGCTGCCATCAGCTTTTCCAACCGCGCTCCCACCTGCTTTCCCAGAATCGCTTCCTCCGCGTCCACCTCCGAAGAGGCGAGCTCTTCGAAAGGCTGGTCAAAGCTCTCCAGCGGAATCTCCCGTTTTCGCGAGTGCTGTTGGCTCCGATCCACCGCGACCCGCCAGGCAATTCGCGCCACCCAGCTCTTATGATCCTCGACTTTGCCTAGCTTCTTGCCGTAGCGGAGCACTCGCACAAACGTCTCTTGCGTGGCATCTTCGGCTTCGTGATGGTTACGCAAGACGCCATAGACGATGCGATAGACCAGCCGCGCATGTTGCCGGACGATGTCTTCGAGTGCGTATTCCTGGCTTTGCACCGTGGTCGCGGTCTCACTCAAGATCGCCTGTCCAGCCACCATCTGTTTGCGCTCACAGGTAAAGACCATTGCTGTGTCCGATTTGTTCAGCAATTTCTTCCGAAGAACGTCCGTGGAGAGGCGGCTTGCAGCGTTTCCCTATAGGGAATCAAGGCAGAACAATGGCGGCGGGCGAGTTGCCCACGAGACCAGTAAGCACCGCCGGGCTTTTATTTAAGTAGGATTCGACTGCAGTCGACGAAGCGATGCGCGTTCCCGGTTTTTCGCCGACATGCTGCCGATGACTTGCGGGCAGGGAGGTCGCATCAGCACTTCAGAACCCGACCATCACCGGCTCCGGCTCGAGCTTGACGCCCCATATCTCTTCCACCCGAAGTTGGATCTGATCTTTCAAGGCAAGCACCTCAGCAGCCGAGGCTCCGCCTCGATTGACGATTGCGAGAGCGTGTTTGTGTGAAATGCCCACCCGCCCAGATCCATATCCTTTCCGAAACCCGGAATGCTCCACCAGCCATGCGGCAGAAACTTTTTTACGCATTTCGAGCGCCGGATAGCTGGGCACATTCAAGCTGCGAGTTGCGGCCCGCCTCTCGAGTCCTTCGTGTTGCGCTTCGGTAAGGACGGGATTTTTGAAAAATGAGCCCGCACTGCGGCAATCTTCATCCCCCGGAACGATCAGCATTCCCTTGAGGGCGCGGATGTGCCGCACGGCTTCCCGAATTTCCGCCACATTCGGCGCCGATTCCCATCCATCGAAGTGGCGCTCGAGATCGGCATAGCTGATGCGTGGCTCCCCGCCACCTGTAAGCGCATAAGTCACGCGCAAAATGATGAACCGGCCACGCTCGCTGGTGTTGAAGATACTGCTGCGATAAGCGAATCCGCAGGCCTCATGGCAGAGTTCGCGCACCTGATTGTCCTTGAGATCGAGTGCCTCAACTGACTCAACGGTCTCGGACACATCCTGCCCGTACGCCCCCACATTTTGCACCGGAGTACCGCCGACGCTGCCAGGAATGCCGCTCAAACACTCCACTCCGGCGAAGCGCTGCATCACAGCGTGCGCCACAAATTTGTCCCAAGGCTCGCCCCCTCCTACCTCAAAAAGCGTCTTGCCATCGTCGCTGCTGCGTTGCTCGATGCCAGAAATCGCAACTTTCAGCACCAGACCGGGCCAGCCCGCGTCCGCTACCACCAGGTTGCTGCCGCCACCTAGAACGAAGAGCTCTAACCGACGTGATCGGGCCAAGGCGACTGCTTCTTCGACCTCGCCAATCGATTGAGCTTCGACGAAATAGCGTGCTGGGCCTCCGACTTTAAAGGTCGTCAGCGGCGCGAGGGGAACATTTTCCTGCAGCAGCATGGATTGCTCTCAATATACACATCGACCACCCTGGCGCCCAGCCGCCAAAGGTCATAGCCGGGCGACTGTTACCCATGGCGATCGCGGGATGAATATCAAGCTACAATAGGAAGACAGCCGAGAGAGGCTCAGAAGGACGAAAGCTCAGCCGACAGAGAGGAACAAGAACTCATGCCCATGTATCCAGAAATAATGGTGGTCCCTATGCGCGAAGAGTTAACCCGGCTTGGGGTCCAGGAACTGCGTACACCCGAGGACGTCGACCATGCGCTGAAGTATCAGCCGGGAACCACCATGGTGATTGTAAACTCCATCTGCGGCTGCGCCGCGGGACGCATGCGGCCCGCCGTCCGCATGGCCCTTCAGCATTCTTCCCGGCCTGACAAAGCAGTAAGTGTCTTCGCTGGACAGGAGACCGAAGCCACCGAACGTGCCCGCAGCTACTTCACCGGGTATCCGCCGTCGTCACCATCGATCGGAATTTTGCGCGATGGCCAGCTCGTCTACATGATGCAACGCCGAGACATCGAAAGCCGGGAAGCCCCGGCCATCGCCACCGACCTGAAAGCCGCCTTCGACAAGTTCTGCGCCAAGCCAGTCGCGGCCAATTCATAACACCCGCGAGGCCAAATTCACAACCTGGGGTAGAGACGTTTCCCGCAACGTCTCTTTTTCCCCTATCGAATCCTGTGACGGGATCCAACGTTGGCCAATCCCTACTTTGCCGGCGTGCTGGTCATAAACGCTTTAACCACAATCCCATTCGGCTGCACTCCTACCGGAATCATGGTAAGCAGTGAATACTCCGTAGGCTCCAGCTTGCGCGGATTGCGCTTCTGGATCACCGTCACATCCCCCGACTGCGTGTCCAGCACCAGCAAATACCTCTGATCCTGCGAAAGCGCCAATCCCTCTGGTCGGCTGCCCACCGGCATGGTGGCGATCAGCTTGCCGATATCAATGTCATACACTGCCACGCTGTTCGAGCCGAAATTACTGACATAGAAGCGCGAGTTATCCCCGGTCACGACTCCCCGTGCCGGATGCTGTCCAATCAAACTGCTGCTGCCCACTTCATCGTTGACCGTCTCGATAATCGAAATACTGTCGGAATCGAAGTCGCAAACCATGAGCTCGCCGCCGTCAGGCTTGAGGGCCAGGCTTACTGGCGTGCGTCCTACATCAAGCAGGGCCAGCACGCGGTCCTTCTTGAGATCAATCGAAGCCACCTGTGCCGAACCTGAACAAGTAACAAACGCTTTGCTCGAATCGTGCAGGATCGCGATATCCTCCGGCTCCTGACACACCGGCACAGTAGAGCGCACCCGCAGCGCCTTGGCATCGATCAGTGAAACGGTGTTGTCGCCGCGGTTCGACACCACAATCGTCCCTCCGTCAGGAGAAACCCGAGCCAACCCCGGTGCAGCCCCCACCCCAACATTGCCGATCACAGCGCGCTTCTCCACATCGATCACCGAAACCTTGGCGGAAGCCGAGTTAGCCACGTACGCCCGCTTGCCGTCTTGGGAAACATCAATAAAGTAAGGCTTCCCATGAACGCCTATCGTTGCCACCACGGCGTTCTTCTCCGCATCAATGACGCTGACATTGTTCGACCCGGCATTGACCACGTAAATTTCGTTCTTCTTGCGGTTCGCTGCCACGCCAGTCGGCCCCGCACCCACAGGGATGGTCTTGGCCAGCTCAAACGTCCGCAGATCAATCACGCTAACGGTATTGCTCTTGCCATTGGTGACGTAGGCATACTCGCGGTAAGCAGGCCCGTAGTCAGGCAGCGCTTGCTCGCGGAAATACCACCACGCGCCCGCTCCCAGCAGGGGAATCAGAACAATGATGATGAGGAGTTTTCTCAAGATAGGCGTCAGGCGTCTTTGAGACAGAAAAGATTGCTAAAACGGAAGATCGATGACTATCTAGTTAGTACAAGCTGAAACTGACGTCGACGTTTAAATGAACCGCCACCGGCTTGCCGTCCTTAGTTGCCGGTTCGAATTTCCAGGTGCGCACGGCCGCAAGCGCCTGTTTGTCGAGACCTGCGTCCAAGCTCTTGGCGATCTTCACGTCGCGCACTCTGCCCTCTTGGGTGACCATCATCGCAACCACGACCGTGCCGTTGATCTTCTTCTTACGTGCTTTTTCGCTATATTCGGGATCGGGCGTATAGACAGGCTTGGGCGCTGTCACGCCATTTCCCACCTCGTACACAGGCTCAGAGGTTTTCTCCGACGCATCCTGCGCCAACAGCGCAGTCCCGCCGACGAAAAGCACAATGGCGCCAGCGAGCACGACTACCGTCTGGGTGACGAGTAGACGAGTATCCCTCATAAGATAGACGCTCCGCTACCGAGAATCGACCTCGACCTCCTTGGTGACCCCGACCATCTCCCGCAACCCAATCGCCGGCACGGTCCTTCCCACCACCGCCGCAATCTGACGCACCTGCACCATCAACTCATCGAACTGATCGGGAAACAACGACTGCGGACCATCCGACAGAGCCTCATCCGGCTTGTGGTGAACTTCCACCATCAATCCATCCGCGCCCACGGCCACAGCCGCCCGCGACAACGGAGTGACTTTGTTGCGTTTACCCGTCCCATGACTGGGATCGACAAAAATCGGCAGATGGCTTAACCGCTGAACGGCCGGCACCAGACTGAGATCAAGCGTGTTGCGGGTATGATCGGCGAACGTTCGCACGCCACGCTCACACAGCGCCACGTTGTAGTTGCCCTCGCTCAAGATATATTCCGCCGCCATCAAGAACTCTTCCAAAGTCGCCGACATCCCACGTTTCAGCAGTACCGGCTTTTTAGCCCTCCCGGCACGCTTCAGCAGAGAAAAATTCTGCATGTTCCGGGCCCCGATCTGGATCACGTCGGCATATTCTTCCACCAGGTCAAGCGATTCATTATCAATTGCTTCCGTAATAATCTTCATCCCAAACTGCTGGCGGATCTCGGCCATAATGCGCAGCCCTTCTTCGCCCAACCCCTGAAAAGAATAAGGAGAAGTCCGAGGCTTATAAGCTCCCCCGCGAAAAAATTGTGCGCCCGCCCGATGCACGCGCTCAGCCACGGCAAACGCCTGCTCGCGGCTCTCAATGGCGCAAGGCCCGGCAACCACCGCCAGAGCCGGCCCTCCGATCGTTGCGGCCGTTCCAGGAAAGCGAATGACCGTGTTCTCCTCTTTAAGGTCACGGCTCACCAGCTTGTAGGGCTTCGAGACCTTGATGACTTCCTGCACGCCCGCCATTTCCTCAAGCGTGCCCTGTTCGACTTCGCCCTTGTTGCCGGTAATGCCGATGGCCGTCCGCTGCGCTCCCGGCATGGCATGCGCGCGATACCCCAGCTTTTCGATCTTCTGACAAACCGCGCGCACCTGCTCTTCGCTGGCGTGCGCCTGCATGACCACTAACATGGATTCCTACCTCGGAGTCCCAAGTTTAGCGTTCCCAGTGGATTGCCGCAAACGGCGGCTTCCGCCAACGAGCTGCAGCAGTTCCAACGGGATGTCAAAGACATCCATTTCGACTTCGACCGCTCTGATGCGTGCCGAAGATCGGACAGTCCTGGCCAGCGATGACGATGAATCGACGTGCCTTACATGGGAACGGAGGAGGCAATCGCTAGCTTCGGCGTTCTTCAAAAAGGGAAGCGAACGGTCCAAATCCAGCGGTGATTGCATGTATGAAACTGTGTCGCAGCGATCTGGACACCGCCACCGATTCCGAAGCGCAGTCGCTCGGCAATTTGAAACATGCCAAAAACCACACCCGGCGTCAGGAATGTTTGCTCCTTGCCTGCATCCGGGCCATCGGAAAAGAAGGTCGAATTTTGCTCGATCATCGGCCAAATTCTGCCCTTGATACCCATACTGAAGGGTCGTGTTCCATAAAAATGCGCGACCTAGAATGTTGGTGAGATTGTCTTGCTGGCAGTGCCCAGAAGTCGGGTCGTAAGCCGAGGTGCATCAGGCCATCGGCCGGCGCATTTCGCTGAACTCACACCAATCCCCGATCCAAATTCATTCCTCCGCTTGTGACCCTCCACACCCGCAACTGTGATCCGCGTCACTGATCGCTCGACAAAGCCGTACTACAGTCCGAGCACTTCAGTTTGGAGGACAGCAATCATGACATACCCAACAACTATGAAAGCAGCAGTGGTGGAGGAATTCGGCAAGCCCCTCGTCGTTCAAGAAGTTCAAGTACCCGTCCCCGGCCCGGGAGAAGCTCTTGTACAAGTGATCGCCAGTGGAGTGTGCCACACCGACCTGCACGCGGCCGAGGGAGACTGGCCGCTCAAGCCAACTCTGCCCTTCATTCCCGGGCACGAAGGCGCCGGCATCGTGGTCGCGCTCGGCCCTGGAGTCACACACTTCGAGGTCGGAGACCGGGTCGGAATCGCCTGGCTGCACAGCGCCTGCGGTCATTGCGAGTTCTGTCTGTCAGGCTGGGAGACTCTCTGCCTGGAACAAAAGAACTCGGGATACTCCGTGAACGGAAACTTCGCCCAATACGCCCTCGCCCAAGCCGACTATCTGGGGCGGATTCCAGACAACCTTTCCTTCATTGACGCCGCCCCGATTCTTTGCGCGGGAGTTACGACCTATAAAGGATTAAAAGAAACCAACACCCGGCCGGGCCAGTGGGTTGTGATCTCCGGTGCCGGAGGCCTCGGCCACGTCGCCATCCAATATGCCAAGGCCATGGGCCTGCACGTCGCGGCCGTCGACCTGGGTCCGGAGAAAATGGCTCTGGCGCGCAAGCTGGGAGCCGAAATCACCATCGACGCTAGAATCCAAGACCCGCCAACGGAAATCCAAAAGCAAATTGGAGGCGCTCACGGAGTCCTGGTGACGGCGGTCTCTACCATCGCCTTCAAACAGGCCATCGGAATGTTGCGGCGCGGTGGCACCTGCGTGCTGAACGGACTTCCTCCCGGGGAGTTTCCTGTCTCCATCTTCGATGTAGTGCTGAACGGCTACACCATCCGCGGATCGATTGTTGGCACACGCCTCGATCTGGAAGAAGCCCTTGCCTTCGCCGCCGAAGGCAAAGTCAAGGCAACCATAGAGACCCTTCCGCTCGAATCGATCAACGATACCTTCGATCGGCTCAGGAACGGAAAGGTCAACGGCCGTGTAGTTCTTGGAATTGGCCAGAACGCGGGCCGGGAATCGTTTACCACGGCCTCACTCAAAGGAATTCGAGTGTAAGGACAGAAGGCCGCGGTTAGAACTGACCGCGGCCGCTTTACGTGCACCACAAGATGCGGGACCTGCCTAGTCGCTGAGACTTTATACTTTTTGTATGCCCCGCTCCCTCGCCCGCGAACAAGACATCCTGCGTCGCCGCCCGCCCAAACGCCCGCCCCGCTTGACTTCCCGCCGCATTGGCATACACACATCTTCCGCCGGAGGTGTACCGAACGCCGCCGAACGCGCCTACCGCCTGGGCTGCAACACTTTCCAGATTTTCTCTTCCAGCCCGCGCCAATGGGCCCCCTATGCTCTGGGCGAGTTGCAATGCGCCGAAATGAACCGTCTGCGCGCCCACTACAATCTCAAGCCGCTGGTCATTCACACCAACTACCTCGTGAACCTCGCCAGTTCCAATGAGTTGTTCCTCGAGAAATCAATGGCAGCCTTTCGCGGCGAGGTCGAACGCGCACTATCTCTCGGCGCGGAGTATCTTGTCCTTCACCCGGGCTCATTCCGCGGGGCCGACCGCGAGCAGGGGCTCCTCCGCACGTCCGCTGCCATCGCCGCTTCCACGCAGGGCCTCGACCTCGAGAACGCTGGTCTGACCATTCTGATCGAAAACACCGCCGGGGCCGAATTCTCCCTTGGAGGCAGCTTCGAGCAAGTCGCGGAAGTAATCGACCGCTTGCGCGGCATCGTCCCCACCGCAGCCTGCATCGACACCTGTCACACCCACGTGTGCGGATACGACATCGTCAGCGAAGATGGCCTCTACCGGACGCTGACACAGTTGGACGAAACCATCGGCTTGAACAACGTGAAAGTAGTACACTGCAACGACGCCAAAGCCGCCCGCGGCTCCAAGCTCGACCGCCACCAGCACATCGGAACGGGAATGATCGGGCAAGAGCCCTTCCGCATTCTGCTCAATGACCTCCGCCTGGCCCACGCCGCCTTCATCGCCGAGACGCCAATCGACAGTCCCGGCGACGACCGCAGAAATGTGGATGCACTCAAGAAGTTGGTCCAGTAATCACCTGCCGCGATCGCCGGCGCCACCACCCAGCAACGGCCAGAAAAACTGGAGAATGACCATTCCATATTGGGAGCCGCGCTGCACCAGTCCGTCGTTGTAGAATCAAGAATTCAATAGTCCAAGAGCCGCCCGTCATGCCGCCCGAAGACAACTCGAAAACCATAACCGCGCCTTCCAACCCGCGCGTTGAAAACCGCTCCGACCGTCCCCCCGATCGCGAGAACGACGAGCGCTACGACCCCCAGCGCGTCGAGGAAAAATGGTTTCGGCAATGGCAGCAGAACGCCTCCCTGTACGCCGCCGAGCCCGGCTCCGCAAAAAAGAAGTTCTATGTTCTTGAAATGCTGCCCTATCCATCCGGCGCGCTGCACATGGGCCACGTGCGCAACTACGCCATCGGCGACGCGCTCGCACGCTACATGTGGATGAACGGCTATAACGTCCTTCACCCCATGGGATGGGATTCCTTCGGCCTCCCCGCAGAGAACGCAGCGATACAGAACCACACGCCGCCCCGGGAATGGACGCTGGCTAATATCGCCAACATGAAGGCGCAGATGAAGCGCCTGGGCTTTGCCTACGACTGGTCCCGGGAAGTGACTACGTGCCTGCCTGACTACTACCGCTGGAACCAGTGGTTCTTCTTAAAGATGTACGAGAAGGGTCTCGCCTATCGCAAGCAGAGCAAAGTCAACTGGTGTCCGAAGTGTTGCACGGTGCTCGCCAATGAACAGGTCGTCGATGGCCGCTGCTGGCGTCACGAAGATACTCTGGTCGAGCAGCGCGAGCTCGAGCAGTGGTTTTTGCGCATCACGAAATATGCCGACGAACTGTTGCACGGTCTCGACAAGCTCGAAGGCTGGCCCGAAAAAGTGCGCACCATGCAGCGCAACTGGATCGGCCGCAGCGAAGGCACGCTCGTCGATTTCAAGGTGGACGGCGCTGCCGGCACGGGAGAGTCAAAGGTTTCTGTCTTCACCACGCGCGTAGACACCATCTTCGGCGCCACCTCCGTACAGCTCGCGCCTGAGCATCCCGTCGTCGCCGGTCTCACCGCGACCCATGGCGACTTGCGCGCCAAAGTCGATCAACTCATCGGCGAACAGCGCAAGGCCAAAGAAGTCGGCGACATCGGCGCTATCGAGAAGCACGGAGTCAACACCGGACGCTACGCCATCAACCCGTTCAACGGCGAGAAAGTGCCCATCTGGATCGCCAACTACATTCTCATGGAATACGGCACCGGAGCCATCATGAGCGTGCCCGCCCACGATGAGCGCGACTACGAATTCGCGAAGAAATACCATCTCGAAATTCGTCTGGTCATTCTTCCCATCGCCGATGACCCCGAAGAAACTGTGGCTGAGCCTCGACTTCCGTTTACCACAACCGAGGGGAGGCTGATCAACTCCGGCGCCTTTAGCGGTCTCGAATGCGATGACGCGATCCGGCAGATGTCGGCTTATGCAGAGAAGCACCGTTTCGGCAAGGCTACCGTCACCTATCGTTTGAAAGATTGGGGCATCTCGCGTCAGCGCTACTGGGGCACGCCCATTCCCATGTTGTATTGCGAGAAAGACGGCATCGTCGCCGTGCCGGAAACAGATTTACCGGTGATTCTGCCAGAGAACATCGAGATCACGCTCACCGGCGGATCACCGCTGGGCAGAATTCCGGAATTCGTCAACGCGACTTGCCCTAACTGTGGCGGTCCGGCACGCCGCGAGACCGACACCATGGACACCTTTGTCGATTCCTCCTGGTATTTCTACCGCTACACCGACGCGCACGATGACCGCGCCCCCTTCGATTCGAAGATCGCCGATTACTGGTTTCCCATCGACCAATACATCGGAGGCGTTGAACACGCCATTCTGCATCTGATCTACTCGCGCTTCTGGACCAAGTTCATGCGCGACATGGGTCTCGTCCAGAATGATGAGCCCGTCGCGCGCCTTTTCACACAGGGCATGGTGATCAAAGACGGCGCAAAAATGTCGAAGAGCCTGGGCAACGTCGTCACCCCCGACGTGATGGTTGCACGCTACGGCGCCGATGCCGCGCGTCTTTATAGCCTCTTCGCCGCGCCGCCAGACCGCGACCTCGACTGGCAAGACTCGGGCATTGAAGGCATCCAGCGCTTTCTGGGGCGCGTCTATCGCTTCTTCGAGCTGAATGCGAAGCCGCAGGATCCGGCTTGGCGTGCCCCCTTGCCCACGCCGTTAACCGGGTCAGCCCGCCGCCTTCGGCGTAAGCTGCACCAGACTATCAAGCGCGTGACTGACGACTTCCAGGGACGCTGGCACTTCAACACCTGCATCGCCGCCATCATGGAACTGGTGAATGATGCCAACCGCAGGGCACTGGGAACGCAGTCGACGGAAAACCCCGTGATGGGGGATGAGATTCCATTAACTCTTCTGGCCGACGTCCAGCGGAATCTCGCATTATTGCTCGCGCCCTTCGCCCCGTACCTCGCCCACGAACTCTGGGAAATGCTCGGCGAAAAGGAGAGCCTCCTGAAAGCCGCTTGGCCCAACTACGATCCCGCTCTGGTGAAAGAAGATGAAATTGAAATGCCGGTGCAGATTAACGGCAAGGTGCGCAGCCACCTGGTTGTGCCCGCCGACGTAACCCAGGAAGCAGTTCTGGAGCGCGCTCTTGCCGACGAAAAAATTCGCTCCCTCACTGCCGGCAAGCAGATCGTAAAAAAGATATTCGTACCCGGCAAACTGGTAAATATTGTGGTCAAGTAAGATGCGGACGCACTTGAAGAAGCGCGCCCGCCAGGATGACATAAATTTCAAGCCTTCATGATTGCCTTATTCTCCTCCCAGAACCAGAGCGTCGCTGGGGTTGTTGAATTCAATCTCATCGAGCGCGCTGCTGTCGCTCTCTGTCTTCGTCGCCACCGAGTCATAGGGGCGCGGGGCGCGGAAGATTCTTGATTTGTCCCGGTACCGTGGCCACAGTTTTGCCGTTTTGCAAGATCTCAATTTTTACGGCATCGGCTGGCCCGCTCCACTCGGCCTTGTAATGCCCTGGTGCGAGCTCTGTAGAACCCACTCGCACCGGATCCGTCAGAGCGAAGTTCCCTGAGTGGTTGTCCTTGGCGAACGAGTTCACCGACAAGACGCTGGCTAAAATCGCGAAGGCCGCGACAAATTGTGCGAATTTCATTTTTTCTCCAGCCTCCTGCGATTGCAAAGATTTAAGACACAGCCCAAACCGCACTCTACGAGGACGTCTTCGCGGAACGTGAACTGTGGCTTTCTGAATTACGATCTTCTGCGAGAGATGCTCGTCGATGACCGTCAGTTGCAGATATCGCGGAACCGACAGGTCCACATTAATGCAGGACCAGATTCTGAGGCAGGGCAGCAGGCTCGTCTTCGTCGTCTTGCGGTATCCTAGCCACGAGCACGAATACATGTCTCGCCCGTCTCCTACACTCGAAGGCTTCCGTGCTGCTTTTCGCCAGCCTTCACTGGCCCTGGCGGAAATCACCTGGCGGTGGAGCGTCGGCGCGACCGCGTGCACTTTATTAGGCTTTTCTTTCTTTGAGTATCTAAACACCCTTCCAGTGAACGGCCGCGAGTTGCTTTTCCTCCGCTCCCGTCAGCCCATTTTGATTTCAAGGGCGATCGCCCACATCCTACGCGGCAGCTTGAGCCGAGTTTCCCTGGCTGCATTGTTGGGAGCCTCAGCCCTGACCGTGCTATGGATTTTCGCCGCATCCGTGGGTCGCGCCATGACCGTTCGTGCGCTGCGGGATCATTTTTCAGAGCGATTCGTGCCGGACTCTGCACCCGAATCAGCTCCGCCCACAGCTCGAGGGGAAGCGCGTGCACCTCAGCCGAGTGAAGCGGATGGGAATGCGATTGATTCACCCGCGGTCCGATTTTCAGAGAGACGAAAGCGATTTCTCCCCGCATCTCTGCTGGCCGTTAATTTCCTGCGCGCTGCAATCACAATGGCGGCATGGTTCGCGCTCGTGGGCGCGAGCATCCTCGCGGGTTTTGCCTCAACCGACAGGAATCCTCAACCCGGCTTGGCCTTTCTTTTTTTTCTGCCGCTGGCTGCGCTGGTCGGCTGCCTGTGGCTGATCCTGAACTGGTTTCTCTCGCTGGCCGCCCTATTCGCCGTCCGCAATGGCAACGATCATCATCAAGACACTCTGAGCGCCATCTCTGCCGCTGTTACTCTGTGCCGCAACCGCTTCGGACATGTGGTGGCCGTGAGCGCGTGGTACGGGCTCGCGCACATCGCAGCCTTCATGGGTGCAATCACGGTCAGTTCGTTTTCATGGGGCTTCGTCGGGTTTCTTCCTGGGCGAGCGGTACTCGCTATCCTCACCGTTCTCGCCATCATTTACTTCGCCGCTGTCGATTGGCTGTACACGGCCCGGCTGGCGGGCTACGTATGCATTGCCGAAATGCCAGATGCGCTTTTCGCCCCTGCGCACCTATTGCCGCTGGCTCCGCCCTCAGGCGGCCCCCAGTTTCGACCGAGCGCACCACTCGCTGCTAACATCGACCGGGAAGAGCGAATCCTGAGTGACGTTCCCACGTTGGCCGTAGAGACGTAGGTCGCCTAGCCTGCGCGGAAGTCATTGTGCTTACCGGTGCTTATAGTCCGGCATTTCGAAGTGAAACGCGAGAGATCGCTGACCAATCGGCATTGCTCAATCCCAGGGCCATAGCCTCTAAAAACCGGTCGTGGACCAGGCTTGCCATGGGGATGGGTGCTCGAACCTCTTCCGCAGCGGCCAGCACCAGTCGGTTGTCCTTGAATCCCAGGGGCATTTTGAATCCCGCTGGCTCGAACTTGTCGGACACGATCATGCTGCCGTAGTTTCGGTATAAGGGTGCGGTAAAAAGCGATTCGGTCATCACTTCAAGGAACTTCTCGGCATTCAGCCCGGACTTTCGCACCAGCGCAAAAGCTTCTGCCAGGCTTTCAATCACGGTCGTGATCAGGAAATTCCCAGTCAGCTTGCATACGTTGGCGGCGGGCGGCTGTTCATCAATCACAAAGGTTTTTTGTCCCATTCGATCGAACAAACCGCGGCAGCGTTCGATCTGCGGCGATGGTCCCGCGACAACGATGAAGAGTTCGCCAGCTGCGGCGGCATCAGGCCGCCCGAAGACCGGGGCTGCGATGTAGTGCTGCTGCTTCGCCTGATGTTCCGCCCCCAACCGCCGCGAGAGCTGCACACTGATGGTGCTCATGCCAACATGGACGGCGCCGGGCGGAAGCGCACCCATAGCGCCATCGTGACCCAGCAACACGTCTTCGACCGCGCCGTCATCCGCCAGCATGGTGATCAACGCCTCCGCGGCGGAGGCAGCCTCGGCTGGACTCGATACCACTCGTGCTCCCCGACTCTCGAGGCTCTCGGCACGCTGTCTCGTTCGGTTATAGACGGTGAGTTGATGCCCAGCCTTGATCAGGTTGCGCGCCATTCCCGAGCCCATATTTCCAAGGCCAATGAAACCTACTCTCATGTCTTGTTCCTCACTTTCGTTGCGTCAGTTTCGGGCGCACGTTCTAGTCCTTAGGATGACATGAGGTGAACTCGAGTTTCTTTAAACTCAAAACGGATAGGGGCGCGGCGTAGGTTGTACCGTCACCCAGTGATCGGTGGTGAATTCCGCGATGACCCATCCACCGCCGAAGCGGAGTGGCGCTTGACTGCTTTACACTTTCTCCCTGAATCTGAGACACTCATCCGTGGAAACCCTATCCAAGCCCGACCCGTCGTCGCTGAGCCAACCGTCACTCAGCCCACTATCACTCGTTCCATCGATCGTCATCCTCGATTTTGGCGCGCAGTATACGCAGTTGATCGCGCGCCGCATCCGCGAACAAAATGTTTTCTCCGTCGTGTTGCCGTGCACCGCCTCGCTCGAAGAGGTCAAAAGCTACGCCCCGGTCGGCATTGTGCTTTCCGGCGCGCCTTGGTCGGTCTACGACAAAGATGCGCCGCCGGCCGACGCTGGCGTGTTCGAGCTTGGTCTTCCTGTGCTCGGCATCTGCTACGGGCTGCAATTCATGGTGCACACGCTCGGCGGCAAGGTGCGTCCGGCCGACAAGCGTGAGTATGGACACGCCGAAATCGACGTGGTCGCCGACTCCGACCTTTTTCGTGGACTGCCACAGCGCATGCCGGTTTGGATGTCGCACGGTGACGAGGCGCTGGAACTGCCTCCGGGGTTTGAACTGACGGCGCGTACTCCGCACGCTGTGGCCGGAATCCAGAACACGGCAAAGAAATGGTATGCGGTGCAGTTCCATCCTGAGGTGCACCACACGCGGCAGGGAACGGAGATCCTGCGCAACTTCGTCTTCGGCATCTGCGGCGCAAAGCCCACATGGACGCCGCAGCACTTCATCGACGCGACCATCGCGCAGGTTCGGCAACAGGTGGGTGGCGGACGCGCGCTCTGCGCGCTTTCCGGGGGCGTGGATTCTTCGGTTGCGGCCGTGCTGGTGGATCGGGCATTGCGCGACGGGAAGGGCAAATCTCGCCTGACATGCGTTTTCGTAAATAACGGTGTGCTGCGCAAGAACGAGTTTGAAAAAGTGCAGCAGGCTGTGCGAGACAAGCTCGGACTGCACCTCGTTGCCATTGATGCTACCCATCGTTTCCTCGCCAAACTCAAGGGCGTCAGCGATCCCGAAACCAAACGCAAACTTATCGGCAACGAATTCATCGCGGTGTTCGAGGACGAAGCCCATCGAATTAGAAAGGACGGTAACGTCGAATTTCTCGTGCAAGGCACTTTGTATCCGGACGTCATCGAATCCCGCTCGGTGCGCGGACCTTCGCAGGTGATCAAGTCGCATCACAACGTCGGCGGCCTGCCGGAGATTATGAAGCTCAAGCTGATTGAGCCGCTGAAAGATCTGTTCAAAGACGAAGTCCGCAAAATTGGTCGCGACTTGGGGATGCCGGAAGAAATTTTGCAGCGGCAGCCCTTTCCCGGCCCCGGCCTGGCGGTGCGCATCCTGGGAGAAGTCACGCCCGAGCGCCTCGCCCTGTTACGCGAGTGTGACGACATCGTCGTCAGCGAGATCAAAAATGCCGGCCTCTATACCAAGATCTGGCAGTCATTTGCCGTGCTGCTTCCGGTGATGTCGGTAGGCGTCATGGGCGACATGCGGACTTACGCGTATACCTGTGCCATCCGGGCCGTCAGTTCGGAGGATGGCATGACCGCTGACTGGGTTCCGTTGCCGCACGACGTGTTGAAGACCATCTCCAGCCGCATCGTGAATGAAGTGAAAGGCGTAAACCGCGTGGTCTATGACATTACGTCGAAGCCTCCGGGAACGATCGAGTGGGAGTGAGGCAAGCCAGCTCTCAGCCGTCATTGTCCAAGGGGCGCTCCCGGACCTTTACTCTTCTCGAACTTTGGCGTGGTGAGCGCGCGCAAATTGGTCGGTCCGACAGGATGAGCGTCCGCGGGCGTACCGACAACGTGACCCGCGTCGGTTAGTCTTGAATCCTCCGCCAGAAAGGGCGTATGCCCCGACTCAACACCGCCATTTCCCATGGCACTTCCTTCGCTTCGTCGTGGAAGCAGTTTTACGAACGCGCCATTGAAGAGCTCGACAGTAACCAATTGCCGGGACGCATCGCTGATGCGCGCCACGCGATTTTCGATAGAGCCGAAGAGATCCTCACTAAACCGTCAGGTGGCGAAAATCACCAACTGCACCATGCACTCCGCGCCTTGCGACTGCTTGAGGAAGGGGCGGTGAGAGAAAGATCCGCAGCTTAAACCGCGCTGGCGTCAACTTTGTTTGGGTGGGCTCGGCTTTTCAAGCCTTGGTTTTTCTTCTTCGAACAGTTGATTGAATTGGTTTAGTCGTGCGGTAAATCGATCCCGGCCCTGCTCGACTACAATTCTGGCTGCCAATTCCTCGAAACCTTGCTTGATTCTGTTTCCCTCCTGCATGGACGAGTCGCGGTTGCGTTTGGAAAGCGAGACCTTGCCAGCAACGACTCTACGGCTTGTTTCGTTGCTACTTCCATTCAGGGGTCGCGGTGGACGGTTTCCATGGAGAAGGCGGGCAGGCAGACGGCGATGTACTCGGCTCCGCCTTCGTGCGGAGTGGAGTACTGAATCCACTCGCCGCTGTGGGCGATGACCGCCTGTCCGACGGCGACATCGAGGGATCCCGATTCGTGCTGGACTCGCAGCGTGCCTTTGAGGACGATCGTGAATTCGTCGAACTCGGGAGCCTGGCCGGGCTCTTGCCATCCTTGCGGACTGCGCATGTGGGCCACGCTCAGCGCGGAGGTTTTTGAATTGACGCGACCGATGTATTCGTCGATGAGCTTAGCCTTATTGCCTGCGGCGGTGATGCGCGTCGGTTGCGGAATGAGTGTCGGCATTCGTAAGTCAGGCTCCGGGCTTTGGCCGTCAGGCTTCAGCACTTAGGCTTCGGCCAGGATTGGATTGGTGAACCGTAACTTTCAACAATAAGTTACACCAAGTACGGCTCGATAGGCTGAGGTTCGGGAGCTCCACGCCGGGATCCCTCACCCCGCTGAACTGCGCCGGGTTTGGGGGATGACGCCTGTGCCCAGGTGTAAAGATCCAACTGCACGGAGATCTAAACTGCACAGAGATCTAAACTGCACGACTGCCGCTTTTTCCTACAATCGCGGAACTTGAAGGTTGCCCCAGAGCCTGAAGCTCGAAGTGGGGGGTTTACTCAACCTTTTCCGCGATCCAGCGCGAGATCGCGGTCACCGTTCGTCGCGGCGCGAAGCGGACCGATTCGGCAACCAGCCAATTGCGCAATCCCGAGATGACGACCGGGCGTCCGGCCATGAGGCCGCGATAGCCGTCCCGCGCGACGGTCCGGGCGTCCATCGCTCCGATTCTCTTGAACAGGCGGGAATTTTCCATCTTGGCGCGCTTCTGGAAGTTGGTGTCGGTGGGCCCGGGACAGAAACAGGTTATCGTCACGCCCGAGCCGCGTAGCTCGTTGGCTAACGCTTCGGAGAAGGAGAGGACATAGGCCTTGCTCGCGTAGTAGACGGCCATCAGTGGTCCTGGTTGAAAGGCAGCGGTTGAGGCTACGTTCATGATCTTACCGCTTCCCCGCCCGAACATGGGTGCGAGAAATAATTTGGTCAGAAGCGTGAGCGCGGTGATGTTCAGTTGAATCTGTCCGAGGATTTCCTGCTCCGGCATCTGAGCAAACTCGCCATAGACACCGTAGCCGGCGTTGTTGACCAGAATATCTACGAGCACGCCGTCGCGCTGAAGTTGATCGAACAGAAGCTGCGGCGCGGACGCAGCCGTGAGGTCGAGCGCCACAGCTCTCGCAGAGATGCCGAATTGGGTTTCGAGTTCGGTGGCGAACCGCTCCAACGTATCTCTGTTGCGAGCCACCAGTACAAGGTTGTACCGATCGCCAGCGAAGAACTTCGCCAGTTCGTATCCGATGCCAGCGGAGGCGCCGGTGATCAGGGCTGTGGATGCGGTCATGGCACACCCAGTAGACGGTCGACGGCGCGGGAATGCAAGAGCAGAAAATTCGAAGAAATGTCACTCGAGATACAGCCGAAAAGTAGTAAACGGATTCATACAACCCACCGTCAGTGGTCGTACATGAGTTACTGGAAGGTGCCTCGGGCAACCTTTGCCGCCGACTACAGCCCGGCATGGATTGGATGGCCGAGGGTTTCGTTCTACAACCATTCTGCGCTGGCCATGGCGAACTCGAGATTTGCCGGCCGGGACCGCGACGAGCACCTGACCGGTCTAGTGACTTGCTGGTCGGTTGTCGATAGCCATAACGGCGGTGAGCTATGCCGGTTGGTTTTAAACGGGTTCTCCTTGTCAAGTATTCCTCGATAATTGCCTCAACATTAGTTCTTGCATCTGCCATCGCCTTGGCCCAGAGCGAGTTAGATAGCGCCCACATTTTCCCCCGGAAAAATGCTCAAATGCTGGCCAGTGCCAACGTCGCCGCCTCGCCCGCATCCGCATACATGCACGCGATTAAGCAGAATGTTGACCTGGTGCTGGTGCCGGTGAGTGTTACCGACGGTAGCCAGCGTCTGGTAACCGGACTGGATCAGAGCAACTTTCAAGTGCTAGAAGGAAAGAAAGTGCAGGAAATCCGCCATTTCTCCAACGAGGATGCTCCGGTTTCGTTGGGCGTCATTGTGGACACCAGCGGCAGCATGAAGGACAAGGTGGCGCGGGTACGCGAGGCGGTGACTCAATTCTGCGAGATGGCTAATGTCGAGGACGAGTTCTTCATGATTACGTTCTCCGACGAACCACATATGGCGAGCGATTTCACGAATACCGCCCAAGATATTGAAAAGGAACTTATTTACCTCAATCCCAGGGGGCGGACGGCTTTGCTGGACGCGATTTATATGGGCGTTGAAAAGATGCGGCAGGCCAGGTACAGCAAGAAAGCTCTGCTGGTGATCTCCGATGGCGGCGACAACCACAGCCGCTACGGCGAGCGCGAAGTGAAATCGGCGGTGAAGGAATCTGATGTGATGATTTATGCCATCGGAACTTTTGATCGCTATGTTCCCACCCAGGAGGAATTGCTGGGGCCCGGATTATTAGCGAACGTCGCGCAAGTCACTGGGGGACGGGCGTTTATTCTGGAGGATCCGAATGAGATGCCGGCCGTAGCCCACCGGATTGGGACCGAACTGAGAACGCAATATGTGCTCGGTTATCGTCCCGAGAAAGCGCCTCACGATGGGAAGTGGCATAAGATCAGCGTCAAACTGAAACTGCCGGCAAAGCTGTCGTTTCTGCGCGTGCACGCGAAAACGGGATACTACGCGGGTGGTGAGTAATCCGAGGATGATTCCCTCAAGTTGAGAGCTGGCTGAGATCGGAGGTGAGCTGCTTTGGGGGCGTGGCGAAAGCCGCGCCCTTGAAGCATCTAGCGTCCCGCATGTCTACGCTGGAAATTAGGCCCCGACCAGGGCCGGCTCAAGTCCGTAGATTGGGTACCATGATGATGCGGCCTTGAGGCGCTGGTTGACGTTGTTGATGTTCTTGACGCCCTCGGTCGAAAGCCATTTGCGAAATGCTTCCGGCCCCTGTTTGGCATAGATGGGGATCCCATCTTTCCAGGTAGCGCGTCCGCAAAGCACGCCGTTGAACTTTACTCCCGATTCGGCGGCCAGTTCGAGGGCTTCGGTGAACTCCGCATTGCTGACACCGGCGGAAAGATAAATGAATGGCTTAGTGGCGACCGCGGCAGCTTTCAGGAACAGGTCCGCGGCTTCTTTCTTGCTGTAAGCCTTTTGGCCGGCGTAGGACTTCGCGCCATCGACGAACTTCATGTTAACCGGTACTTCGACCTTCAGTACGTCGACGCCATAGCGGTCTTTGCTGAATTCCTTCATGCTCTCGATTACGATCTGTGGCTTCTTTTTGGCATAGGCGAAGCCCTTCTCGTCGGCGCCTTCTTCGTAGCCGACGAACTCAAGAAAATACGGAACATCGTTGGCGCGGCATTCGTCGCCGATGCGCTCGACCCAGGCGTGCTTCTTGTCATTGACGTCCTTGGGATCAAACGGGGTGTAGTAGAGGAGAATCTTGACGCAGTCGGCGCCAGCTTCTTTCAAGCGGCGGGCGGACCAGTGGTCGAGCAGATCTCCGAGGCGGCCGGGACCAGTCTTATCGTATCCGGTTTTTTCGTAGGCCAACAGCAGGCCGGCATTCTTGGCGCGGCGCTTGGCGGCGGGCAATCCCCACTCGGGATCGAGGAGAATGGCGCTGGCGTGCGGTGTCAGAACTTCGGCAACGAGAATTTTGAATTCTTCCATCATGGCGTCGGTGACTTCGCCACCCTTTTCCTTGGCCAGGGTTTTTTGCAGGGAGCCGCGCTGGTCCATGGCAGCGGCAGCGATTACGCCGCGTTCGTTGGAGACTCTCTTGAGACCGGCAAGTTTGCCAGGGGTGAGCTTCATAGATCCCTCCGAAATTAAGAAAGAAGATGAGTACCTGAAAATTCGATCAATTGTAAACCATCGAGAGCGCGGAGAAGGCTGTGCGGAACGAGAGCGAAGGTAGCCAAAATGTCACACCCAGGACATTGCGGCGGTTGAATCGTTCACAGTTCGTCACTATTCCCTTGACAACCGATCCGATATCGCACACTGTCCCCGTGTACCTCGCAGTATCTCGTCAGAATCTCCCCCCAAAAGCCGATTCTGACTGAGCAGGCGCTTCCTGTTAGTCGGCGTAGTCCGCGAATCCGTTCCGCCAAATTATCGTGGACGCAGAAGGAGATCGCCATGCGGACTCACACACAATTGAAGAGGTTCTTCGCCAAGCTACTGATCTCGCTGACCGTGCTCATGGGACTCGTCCAACTAACAGGTGCAGGTCAGCGGTCTGGGCAACCTTCCGTCGGCCCCTTATCCCTGCGGACGCGATGGGCCCGAGCGCCGCCTTTTTCCTGCCGCCCGTGATCTACGACCCGCACGGGTACGGTTTTATGAATGTTTCCGTGGCAATCGCGGATGTGAACGGCGACGGTAGACCCGATTTGCTGGTGGCGAACCGCTTCGCTTGCTCTAGCTGCGCAAACGGTTCCGTGGCTGTCTTGCTGGGCAACGGTGACGGCACGTTCCAATCGGCGGTGACCTACGACTCAGGCGCAGGAGAGACGGAATCGCTGGTGGTCGCAGATGTGAACGACGACGGGAAGCCGGACGTCGTTGTGGGGAACAAGGGCGGTGGGGGCTCCAGCAGAGGGGTGGGCGTGCTGGTCGGAAATGGCGACGGAACCTTCCAGGCCGCGGTGACCTACGGACTCAGGATTGGAGGGCCCGACAAGATCGCGGTCGCAGATGTGAACGGTGACGGCAAACTGGACGTGCTTGCATTGAGTTTTTGTTTTGGCGCTCAGTGCACGAGTTTTGAAAGCGACGGCGCAGTGAGTGTGTTGCTGGGCCGAGGTGACGGAACTTTTGAGGGGAATGGGACGGCCTACGACTCGGGTGGACGGCAGGCTAAGTCGATGGCGGTCGCCGATGTAAACGGCGATGGCAAGCTCGACCTGTTAGTGGCGAACCAGTGCACCAGGCAAGGCTGCACACAGTTCCATGGCGTGGTGGGAGTGCTACTGGGCAATGGTGACGGGACCTTTCAACCGGTGGTCGACTATTCCGGCGGAAACCACACCAGTGGCGTGGCAATCGCGGATGTGAACGGCGATGGCAACCTGGATGTCTTGGAAACGGACATGGGGTGGAGTGGCGTAGGCGTGCTGCTGGGTAACGGCGACGGCACTTTCCAGCAGAGGGTCGGCTACGCCACCGGCGGATACTCTAACGGGTTCTTGGTGATCGCGGATATAAATCGCGACGGCAAACTGGATATTGTCGTACCGAATGAGATTTCCAGCACAGTAGCCGTCCTGCTGGGCAACGGCGACGGCACCTTCCAGCCAGCTGTGACCCAAGCCGAAAGCGACCCTAAGTCCCTAGCAGTGGCGGATTTGACTGGCGATGGCAGCCTTGACTTGGTCGTGGGAACATCGGATGGCAACGTCACTCCTCTCGTCGGAGTGATGCTGCATGCCGGAGCCGTACGTACCGCCACGAAACTAGTCGCTTCACTTAATCCCTCGATCTATGGTCAGAAAGTGACTTGGACGGCGACGGTTACTTCGTCCGGCGTGATCGTGCCGACGGGAAGAGTGACATTCACGTGGGGTTACAAGATTGGCTCGGGAATACTCAACAGCAGCGGCGTGGTGACGCTGACCAGGTCTAATCTCAACGCGGACCCTTACCCATTGATAGCAGTGTACTCAGGCGATGCAGCGAACCAGAGGAGCACGTCTGGGGTGCTGAACCAGGTAGTGCTGCAGACCACGAGCATCGCGGCGCTCACATCGTCGCCGAATCCGTCGACGCACGGCCAGGCGGTGACTTTCACGGCGAAGATTACGTCGCCGACCGTGATCCCGAAAGGCCCAGTCACCTTCACGGCGGGGAAGACGGTGCTGGGGACGGCTCAACTCAGCGGCGGCGCAGCGAAGGTGACGATTTCGTCACTGGCCGTGGGCTCGACCAAGGTCACCGCGACCTACTATGGAGACTCGAACATTTCCCAGAGCTCAGCTTCGGTGACCCAGACGGTGCACTGATAGGCGGTCACGTCAATGTTGTCGGTGGCCCGCAGTCATTGGAAATTGCCTTGCGACGGACCCAGTCAACGATCGTGAGAGCTTGACTCAACCGTAGAAGCAGCTCCCCACATTATTGTTGCGCGGCTGGTATAGTGGCATGACCACTTTTAACCGCGGGCGTGCGCGCAAAAAGGCTCGGCGCTGCACATGCATCACGGAAGAGGGAATTGTAATCATGGCGATTGCGAGCATCAATCCCGCTACGGGGGAAGTGCTTCAGACATTTCAAGCGCTGTCGGAGGCGCAGATTGAACCCAAGCTGCAACTTGCGGTTTCGGCTCTCCGCGACCAGCGCAAGACTTCGTTTGCCGAGCGCGGGCGGCGGATGTTGAAGGCGGCGCAGATTCTGGAGCGCGAGAAAGAAGCGTGTGCGCGCCTGATGACCCTGGAGATGGGCAAGCCCTACAAGGCTGCGCTGGCGGAGGCTGTAAAGTGCACGACAGCTTGCCGATACTACGCGGAGAACGCGGAGAAGTTTCTGGCCGATGAAGTGGTGGAGACGGGGGCCAAGAAAAGTTTCATCCGCTACTTGCCCATCGGTCCGATTCTAGCGGTGATGCCCTGGAACTTTCCTTTCTGGCAGGTGTTTCGGTTTGCTGCTCCGGCGCTGATGGCGGGCAATGTCGGGCTACTGAAGCATGCCTCCAATGTTCCCCAGTGCGCTTTGAAGATTGAGGAGATTTTCCGGGAGGCTGGATTTCCTGAGGGCGCCTTCCAGACGTTGTTGATTGGTTCGCAGCAAGTGGACGCGATTCTCAACGATCCGCGGGTGGTAGCGGCGACGCTCACGGGAAGCGAGCAGGCCGGCATTCAGGTAGGGATGGCGGCGGCCAAGCGAATCAAGAAAGTTGTGCTGGAGTTGGGAGGCAGTGACCCATTTATTGTGATGCCCAGCGCGGATCTGGATGCGGCGGTGGCTACGGCGGTGGAAGCGCGCGTGATTAACAATGGGCAGTCTTGCATTGCGGCCAAGCGGTTCATTATCGCTGAACCCATTGCGGCGGAGTTCGAGCAGAAGTTCGTGACTCGCATGCAGGCGCTGAGGATCGGCGATCCGTTTGATGAGAAGACCGAGCTTGGGCCACTGGCTACGGCGGACGGCGTGAAGTCACTTGATGCGGATGTTCAGAAAACAGTCAAAGCCGGTGCCAAAGTGCTGACGGGTGGGCATCCTCTGAAGCTGCCGGGAAATTACTATGCGCCGACTGTTTTGACGGATATTCCCAAAGAGTCGCCGGCGTATCGCGAAGAATTTTTCGGGCCGGTGGCTTCGCTGTTCCGCGTGAAGGATCAGGATGAAGCGATTCGCATTGCCAACGACAGCCGCTTTGGACTCGGAGCGAGCGCATGGACGAATCATGAGGCAGAGCGCGAGCGCTTCATCAATGAATTGGAAGCGGGGATGGTTTTCATCAACAAGATGGTCGCCTCTGATCCGCGGATTCCTTTCGGTGGCGTCAAGCAGTCCGGGCACGGGCGGGAGCTGGGCGTGCATGGGATTCGGGAGTTCGTGAATATTAAGACGGTGTGGGTGGCGTAGGACGAGCCCTCAGCAGTCAGCACTACCACTCAGCGGGCACAATCATCTATAACCCAAGCGTCCCGCGCGCAGGCTTCACTGCCGCAGCGTGAGTGCGCTCAACACTGCCTGCTGCTTGGCGATTAGGGCCTGTACGCCCTGGCGGGCGAAGGCGATCATCTTGTCGAGTTGATGTTCATCGAAGACCTGGTGCTCGGCGGTGGCTTGCACTTCGACGAATTTGTGGCCGGCGGTCATGACGAAATTCATGTCCACGTCGGCGCGAGAGTCTTCTTCGTAGCTGAGATCGAGCAGAATTTCTCCTTCCACAATTCCCACACTGACTGCGGCAACGAAATCTTTCAGCGGGACTGAGGTTAGGGTTCCGGCTTCGACGAGTTTTTCGAGGGCGAGGCCGAGGGCGACGAAGGCTCCGGTGATGGCGGCGGTGCGCGTGCCGCCATCAGCCTGGATGACGTCGCAGTCGATCAAGATGGTGCGCTCGCCCAGGCGAGGGAGGTCGGTGAGGGCGCGCAGGCTGCGGCCGATCAGGCGCTGGATCTCGTGGCTGCGTCCGCTCTGGCGGCCTTTGCTTACCTCGCGCGGCGTGCGGGTCAACGTGGAGCGGGGCAGCATGCTGTATTCCGAGGTAATCCATCCCTTGCCCGAGCTTCGCATGAACTGCGGGACGGTTTCCTCGACCGACGCGGTGCAGATGACGCGGGTGTTGCCGACTTCAATGAGGGCGGAACCTTCCGCGGTACGGATGAAGTCCGGGGTGATCACGACGGGACGGAGCTGGTCCGGCGAGCGATTGTCAGAGCGATAGAACATCAGGCAGGAATTGTAAACGAAAAGCACGGGGTGACGTGTGCTGGCGATACAGGCGGGTAGAAAGGAGAACAAAAACAAGACCTTCATCGCCGCGTGCGCTGAGATCTGCGCAGAGAGCGCTCGGAACAGCTCTTCGCTCTGCCCAATGCATCATTGCGGTCGAAGTCTATGGGACGGACTGGAGCTGGATGGCGAGCTGGTTTACCGCCGATACGTCATAGAAATCGGAGAGATCGGCGTGGCCCGCCAGGCTGTCACGCTCTTTTCCGTCGACCAGAATTTTCACTTTCAGAATGCCGGGAATGTTCGCGGAGAGTGTACGAATCAGCGAGGCGACGGTAAGTTCCTCGACCAGAACGCCGGAACGGTGAGTATCGGCAAAGGCGGCATTGAGATCGATGACCGCGAGGCCGGGATCAACTAGGTACACGCTGCGAACCTCGGCGCCAACGCCGATGGCGTGCGGCGACGACTTGTCGAGATAAAGCGCAAGCAGGGCACGAAGCAATTCTTCAGCGCGCTGTTGGCGGCCGGCGGGCAGAGGGATCCGGGCAGACTGCGCACGGAGAATGCCGGGATCGTCATAGGCCACGAAAAGCGTCAGCTGTTCGGTGGGGCCGGCAGAGGGGGGGGGCAAAGGACGAGCGTCAGAAGTGGCGACGGGGACGGCGGCGGCGCGTCCGCGCATCTGCCACACGTAGACAGCCATGCCCAGCACAATCATGAGCAGCACAGCAACCGCAATGACCAGGTGGCGCGGGATCATGGGGTTGCTCCGAGTTTGTCGCGCGTGGCTGCGATCGCTGTCGCTACAGCGTTGGCGATCAGCTGCTGATAGTCGGCGGAGGTAAGTTGCGCGAGATCCGATCCTGCCGGAGCTAGTTCGATGGCCACGGCCGCGGCCGTTACATTGTTGAGGGGGCGCAAAGGTGCGGTGACAATGCGGACCGACGCCTGCTGCTTTTGCAGTTCTGCACTTATGCTAGCGGCTGCGCCCTGGCTCACCGAGAGGAAAGAAGATTGGGCGTTCGACCATGAGCGGAACAGACCGTTGTCACCGTTCCCATAAGGAAGCAGGGCAGTGTAGAGGCGAATCCCGTGGCCGCCGGACGCCACGTGCAGAGCAATGTAGATAGCGGGGTGGTTCGTGTTAGCCAGGACAGCGCGCTGATCCGAGCTCAGGTTGGCGTCGCTCTCCCGCAGCATCAGGGTGGAAATGCCGCGGTTCTCGAGTTCCTGGCGCAGTCGACGAGCCAGGGCGAGCGTGACGTCCTTTTCGAGCAGTGTGCTGCTGAGCGCTTCACCGCGATCGTCGCCACCGTGACTGGGATCCACCACCGCAAAGTAACGACGCGGAGCGGATGGGTATGAACTTGGGGAAGTCGCGGAAGGCGGGGAAGGCGGCGAGTTCGCCGGGGAGTTCGCCGCGGGACGAGCAGCAGCCGAGGGAGGACTGGAGGGCGCTGGGGACGAAGCCTGCGATGCTGCAGAAGCCGGGGTGAGGGTAAGGGTCCGGCCATTGTCGCCGAAGCTGGGCATCAGTGGCGCAGATGTGTTGACCGTGATCTCGGCGAGGCCGTTGCTTTCGCTGTAAGTAGCGGAAGAGATGATGTTGCTGCCGAAAGTCAGCGTGGAAGATGCGGGTGCGACTACGGGCTCGCGAGTGAAACTGATGTGCACCTTGCCGGGCTCGGTGGAAACGGAGGGACTGACCGGCGATGAGAAGTTGAAGACCAGGCGGGGGGGAATGCCGGCAGCCAGCGAGGCCGTGAAGTGAGTGGCGATGCTGCCGATGAAGATGCGTCCGGAATCTTCGTGAACGGTGACTGGACCACCCAGGAACCGCGGCAGGAGCGAGCTCAGTGAGGCTACGGGTACCAGGCCGCGTCCGTTTTCGATCAGGAAAATGGATGAGAGATCGGCGACCCTGCCTTGAATGCGGGCGCGGTTCTGGCCAGCAATAAATTCGCCTTCGACATTGTTGTAGCGGATGCGCCAACGCCGGCCATCGAGTTTGGCGTTGACTCGGCCGAGCGGGTCGAGCAGTTCGAGCAGGGCAACGTAATCATGGTTCGCTCGCTGCATGACGGGCAGGAAGTAGTTAGCGGCAACGGAGTAGACGGCAAGACGCTTCTGCGGAGCGGCGCTCAGAAGAAATGAAGAGACCAGGACTAGGCCGGATATAAACAGGAATCCCGCTATCCGAGAGCATGGTTCCCCGCGGACAACCGGAGGGGCTTCGTGGCTGCTCGGGTAGCTACTCCAGGGCATAGATGGTTAGTCCGCTGAGGAGCTTAGGATAGAAGTCGGTGGACTTCTGGGGCATGACTTCTCCAGCAAAGGCGACCTCGCGCATCTGCTCGATGGAGCAAGGATTCATGAGGAATGTAATGTTGGCAGAGCCAGAGCGCACCTGTGCGAAAGCATCGCCGGCGTCACGCAGGTAAGAAATATTTCTCTGCTCGCGGATCGACTCTTCCGATAGGGCTAGCACACCTTCCAGCAAAAATTTGTGGAGTTGCACGACGTCGAGAGACTGCTGACGCGGAGAAAGGCCGGCAAGCATTTGCGATCCGTTGCCCTTGAGCCTATGCAACCGGAAAGCCCGGTTGGCGGTTACGGCGACGAGAGCAGTTTCTGCCTGTCCCGCCTCCCGCAGGATGGAGGTCGCCCGCGCCGGCCCGATAGCAGGATCCAATTCGTCGATCGCAAAAAAAGCACGACTTGAATTTAGAAAACTGTCGACCGAAAAAGACGCCAGTCCGCGGACTACGCGGTGCGTGGGCAGGATGACGAGACCGGGGCCGGACATATTGATGAATGTCATCACCGCGAATTCGTAGGGTGCCTCGGCGGATGACGCATGGCCGCCGGCAGATGGAGCAGCGCGGCGTTCGTTGCGATAGTTGAGCGCCGTCTCATAACGGTGGTGGCCGTCGGCGATGATGAGCTTTTTGTCCCGCATCTTGGAGCGGACGGTATTGACTACCCTGGGGTCGGCAATTTGCCAGACGCGATGGAGGACTCCGTATTCATCCGTCACTTCGATGATGGCATTGGAGTTTGCGCCGGAATTGTGGAAAAGCAAAGAATCGATGTCACCTGAGTTTTGGTAGAGCATGAAAAGCTGTTCGAAGTGGGCGCGGGTGGCGCGAAGCAGATCGAGCCGGTCGGCCTTCGGCTTGGCCAAGGTTTGCTCGTGACGGAAGACGACTCCGGTCGAATAGTCTTCGAGACGTCCTAGGGCGATGAAGCCGCGGCGCTCGAGTTCGCTGCTCGTACCCTGCCCGGGGAAGGTTTGGGAGTAGGTGTAAAGGGAGGGGTCGGAATCCTGCCGGAGGACACCCTGTTGTCGCCACTCCCGAAAATATGAGGCGGCTCGGGAGTATACATTGTGTTCCGGATTGTCTTTGTCTTCCCGCCGGCCTAGGATGATCCGTACCAGACTGTACGGGCTGGCTGCGTAGTAGCGGTCCTGCATTCGAGCAGTGATCTTGTCGTAAGGTTGGGTGAGAACTTGCGCGGCAGACA
Organism: Acidobacteriota bacterium; assembly: GCA_003225005.1. Lineage (GTDB taxonomy): Bacteria > Acidobacteriota > Terriglobia > Terriglobales > Acidobacteriaceae > Sulfotelmatobacter. The sequence goes on from QIAN01000021.1 coordinate 73,132, forward strand.
CCTGCTTCGAGTCATAACGGAGAGCACGGAACGGAATGATGTGAGCCATGGAGAGATTCTGATTGTAGCAAGGGGTGTGGATCCGGCTGGGCCCGGCCTTATCGTGCCCGCCGCCGCCCAAGGTTTCCTAAGTTGGAACCGAGCTGCAAGGTTATGCGCAATGCGTGACATGGATTTGACAAAAATTGCCTGAACGTAGAGGCAAAGCTGTGATACGATGCGCTCGATCGAGGTGTTTATGGCCCGCCTGAATGAGGGGCGCCGGTCATCCCGCTCCACGGCCCTAGTTCGAATTGCCCATCCGGCCTGCTGTTTGGACCCGACTTCACCCCATCTGCGCCGAATTGTGTCTCCCTTTCTACTCTGGACACTAAGCTTCGTGATTTCGGCATTTTGTGGTTCAACCACACCAGCCTTGGGTCAGACTGACGTCAATGATGTTCACATCGTCCCCCGGGTCGAGAAGGAGGTGCCCAAAGAGAGCTTGGTGGCGCCTGGGTTGAAGGCTCATGTGCGCCCTTTGAAGGTGGATGTGGACTTGGTTCTGGTTCCGGTGACGATCACCGATCCCTTGAACCGTTTGGTCACGGGTCTCGAAAAAGAGAATTTCCAGCTCATGGAAGGAAGCGCTGCGCAGGAGATCAGAACCTTCTCCAGCGAAGACGCACCGGTTTCCCTGGGTGTCATTTTCGACTCCAGCGGAAGCATGAGCAGCAAAATGGACCGGGCGAAGGACGCGGTGATCGAATTCTTTAAGACGGCCAATCCCCAAGATGAATTCTTTATGATCACCTTTTCGGATGCCCCGGAAGAGGTGACCGACTTCACCAGTTCGGTGGACGATATCCAGGGCAAGCTGGTGTATGCGGTCCCGAGGAAGCGCACCGCTCTGCTCGATGCCATCTACATGGGCATCAGCAAGATGAGGCAGGCGAAGTATGCCAAGAAAGCGCTGTTGATCATCTCGGACGGAGGCGACAACCACAGTCGTTATACCGAAGGCGAAATTAAGGCGTTGGTGAAGGAAGCGGATGTAATGATCTACGCCATAGGAATCTATGATCGTTACTTCGCATCGGCGGAAGAGCGGCTGGGACCGGGATTGTTGAGCGAAATCACGGAATTAACCGGCGGCCGCGCTTTCACCATCGACAATCCCAATGATCTGGCGGATGTGGCCACCAAGATTGGCATCGAGCTCCGTAACCAATACGTGCTGGGATACCGGCCCAAGAACATTGTGCGGGATGGCAAATGGCGTAAGATAAAAGTGAAGCTGATGCCACCGAAAGGATTGCCACCGCTCAAGGTGTATGCCAGGACGGGTTACTATGCGCCTGCGGAGTGAGCAGGCGGCACGAGTTTTTCTTCTTCTCACGTTTGTGATCTGGGCCGGAACGCAGGTCAAAGTTCCGGGACTGGCACAATCGTCCGCGCAGGACACGCCGAAGCCTCCGGCAACGCAGCCTTCCACGCCGCCGCAAGGCAATGCTCCTCGGAATCCGCCCGCCTCGACCGAACAGCCAAAAACCAGCGAGGACAACGGAGTTTTCGTCTTTCGCAAAGACGTGGACGAAGTGGTGCTCCACGCCACCGTGGTGGACGACAAGCAGCATATTGTTACCAATCTCGACAAGAGCTCGTTCACCGTGCTGGAGGACGGGAAGCCGCAGAGCATCGTCTCCTTCCGGCACGAGGACATTCCGGTGGACATGGGAATTGTGATTGACAATTCGGGGTCGATGCGAGAGAAGCGCGCGAAGGTGAACCAAGCGGCGCTGAATCTGGTGCGGTCGAGTAATCAGCAGGATGAAGTGTTCGTGGTCAATTTTAATGACGAATATTACCTCGATCAGGACTTCACGGCGGATCTTCTGAAGTTGAAGGAGGCACTGGAAAAAATTGATGCCAAGGGCGGAACGGCGTTATATGAAGCGGTAGTGGCTTCGGCTGACCATCTGAAGAGGAATGGCAAGCGGGATAAAAAAGTCCTATTCGTAGTGACGGATGGCGAAGACAATGCCAGCCGCGAGAATTTGGAACAGGCGGTGAAGCAATTGCAGGAGGAAAACGGGCCTGCGGTGTACGCCATTGGAATTCTGGGCGAGGAAGAGCATCCCAAGCGGGCGAAGCGGGCGCTCGAGGTCATGGCTCAACGGACCGGAGGACTGGCGTTTTTTCCGAAGACCCTGGACGAAGTGGCTGAGATCAGCCGCAACGTGGCGCGCGACATTCGGAATCAGTACACCATTGGGTACAAGCCTACGAATCCTAAGGGCAGCGGTGGCTTCCGGGCAATTCGCGTGGAGGCCAGGGCCAAAGGACACGGGAAGCTCAATGTGCGCACCAAGAGCGGATACTACGCGGGCGCTCAGGCCGCGGCGAGCGGCGCGAGGTGAGCGCCCCTTCGCTCGGGTGTGTTCTGATCTGCTGGCATCACTTTCGGTCGCGGCCCGGATAAATCTCAACGGAGGTGTTTCCGGTGCCAGGCTCGGAGGAGCGACTACGACTAAATCAGAATAGGAATTTGCTTGCAACGAGGGGCAAGGGAACCAGCATCATCAAACTCCGCTGAAGAAGCTCTGATCCCGGCGACTCTGCTTGGCTAATCGGGCAAGCCGATGCGCTTCAACAAAGCGGAAAATCTAGGGTCTCCGCGCAGGCTTTTGAAATCCGGAAGGTACTTAATGAGGGTTATGTCTCCGAACTTTTGCTCGTACGATTTCTCGAGCCACTCAAACGCCTTCTCCTTATCGCCGACTCTTGCGTAGGCACCCGCCCAGGTCAAATGCTCTCGTCCCCGCCTGCTCATCGTTTGGTGTTAGCTCAAGATTCTTCTGCCCGTAACCGTTTGGGCCGCCAGTTCGAAATGCTTTAAGAAATTCTGCCGCCATGGCGGCTGCTTGTTCCGGATTTGCGCCCTCGAGCAATTGACCCTTCTGCATCTCTTGTATGGCTTGCTCATACTTCCCGATCTCAGCCAGGCAAGAAGCGAAAAAGAAGTGAGCAAGCGGGAATGTCGGATCCAGGTCGATCGTGTGCTCGAATTGTTGAACTGACTTCTGGTATTCTCCCGCCCAAAGGTATGTATTTCCCATGTAATTGTTCAAGGCCGACGAAAGTGGGTCGAGTTGCAACGCTGCGATTGACGATTCCGAACTCGCCCCGTACCCTGTAATGTGCGCACGAAGAGTCCTGAAATTTCCCGCCTGCGTGTTGCCAACGACATAACCGAATTGGTCGGCGAAACTCCGATGTTGCAACTGAAGCGGCTGGTGCCGGCTGCTTCTGCCGATGTGTTTGCCAAACTGGAATACTTGAATCCGGGCGGCAGTGTGAAGGATCGGGCGGCTGTCGGCATTATCCGGCGCGCCGAGCAGGAACGAAGACTGGCGCCGGGGGGCACGATTGTGGAGGCCACGGCCGGGAATACGGGAATTGGCCTGGCCTTGATCGGTGTGAACCGTGGCTACAAAGTCAGGTTGTTTGTGCCGGAGCGTTTCTCTGAGGAAAAAGTCAAGATCATGCGGGCCCTCGGCGCCGAGGTGATTCGCACACCGGATGCTGAGGGCATGCTGGGAGCTATCCGGCGTGCGAAAGAGTTGGCGGCGAGCGATCCGACGGCGTTCATGGCGGGGCAATTTGAGAATCCTGCCAATCCTGATTATCACTACGCAACCACCGCCCCGGAAATCTTCGAGCAAATGGAAGGAAGGATTGATGCCCTGGTGCTGGGCTGCGGCACATCGGGAACATTCACCGGAGTCGGGCGCTTCATGAAGGAAAATCTGCCGGGGGTGCTGGCGTACGCCGTGGAAACCCAAGGCTCGGTGTTGGGGGGAGGGAAGCCGGGCCCACACAAGGTGGAGGGAATCGGCGCCAGCTTTATGCCCGAGACTTTTGACCGTTCGGTGTGCGACGAAGTGATGATGGTGTCCGACAAAGATGCGTTCGAAATGGTCAAGCAACTCGCCGCGCAGGAAGGCGTGCTGTCTGGCTCCAGCGGTGGGGCGGCCGTGTTTGCAGCTTTGCAGGTGGCGCGGCGACTGGGTGCGGGGAAGCGGGTTGTCACCGTGGTTCCGGATTCGGCGGAACGGTATTTGTCTAAGAAAATCTTTGAGGGCGGGATGTAGATGGGGCACTTTCGGGGACCTGTGCCGGCAGAAGACCGATAATCGCAGCCGGCACTGAGAACCGCCCCCGAGAACGCAGAGAGCATAGGGAAAAGCACAGCCGGCGGTAAAGGAAGTAAATGAAAAACAGTCGACAAATCGGGTTTGCTACTCGGGCGATTCATGTCGGCCAGGAACCGGATCCTTTGACCGGGGCGGTGACTGTGCCGATCTATCCGACTTCCACTTATGTGCAGCAGGGAATCGGAGAGCACAAAGGATACGAGTATTCGCGGGTGTCGAATCCCACGCGCACGCGTTTGGAAGAAAATCTGGCAGCGCTGGAAGGTGGGCTGGCGGCGCGCGTTTTTGCCAGCGGCATGGCTGCCATTAACGCCGTCACCACCCTGCTGAAGTCCGGCGATCACGTGATTTGTGGCAACGATCTTTACGGCGGAGTGCCGCGGCTGTTCGATCAGGTCTGGGCTGATTTCGGACTCGAGTTCTCCTACGTGGACACGTCCGAAGCTGGTCATGTGGAGCGCTCCATGCGCAAGAACACGCGCATGGTCTATGTGGAGACGCCGACGAATCCGCTGATGCGGTTGAGCGACATTCGTGCCCTTGCCGCAATTTGCCGCCGCCGTAAAACCGAATTGATCGTGGACAACACTTTTATGTCCCCATATTTCCAGCAGCCTCTTGCCCTCGGGGCTGATATGGTCGTGCACTCGACCACGAAGTTTCTTAACGGACACAGTGATGGTCTGGGTGGCGTGGTGGTGTGCAGCAAGCCCGAGCAGGCAGAGCAATTGGCGTTCCTGCAAAAGGCGGCAGGAGCGATCTTGTCTCCGTTTGAGTGCTGGCTGGTACTGCGCGGGGTGAAGACGCTGGCCGCGCGCATGGAGCAGCATGACCGCAGCGGGCGTATCGTGGCGAGGTTCCTGGCTGAACATAAGAAAGTGAAAAAAGTGCTTTACCCGGGGTTGCCGGATCATCCGCAGTATGAGCTGGCCAAGCAGCAGATGAGCGGATTCGGTGCGATGATCACCTTCGAGACTGGATCGCTCAACAACGCGAAGAAAATGTTGAAGAAAGTACACGTATGTTCTCTCGGCGATTCACTGGTCGGCGTCGAGGCGAGAAGGGACGCAAGGCAATCGGAATTACCGATGGCATGGTGCGTATCTCAGTGGGCATCGAGGATGTCGAGGACATTGTCGATGATCTAGATCGTGCGCTGGCGGCTATGTAGAAGCCCTTTCGCTGCGAAGTTCCGCGGATTTTCACCGATTACGAAACACATTGCGAAGTGCTCTTGTTTTCGCAGGATTGAACTTAGCTTTGGCTGAGCAACCTCCATCTATTTCTCGCGAGTGGAATTCTTCGGTATACCACCGTCTTTCCGGGCCCCAACTCAGTTGGGGCAAGAAGGTATTGTCGCGGTTGCGATTGCGGGGAGACGAAACCGTGCTTGACGCCGGGTGCGGCACCGGCCGTCTGACGGCTGAATTGGCGGAGGCTCTGCCCAGGGGCCGCGTGGTTGGCATTGATCTTTCGCAAAATATGCTGGCTGGGGCGCGCGAGCACCTCCGGTCCCAGCTTATTGTGCCCGTTGGGTTGGTTGCTGCTGACCTTTTGCATTTGCCCTTTGAGCGCGCTTTCGACGGCATCGTGAGCACGGCGGTGTTTCACTGGGTGCTGGATCATGATCGGTTGTTCCTTGAATTACGGCGAAGTCTGCGTCCGGGAGGGTGGCTGGAGGCGCAATGTGGTGGTCGGGCAAATGTAGTGGGGTTGCGAAGGCGAGCCTTGGCGCTGGCCAGCACGCCAGAGTTCTCCGCATTCTTCGCAGATTTTCGTGAGCCGTGGTTTTATGCGGATGCCGAAGGAGCAGCCTGCACGCTCGGTCGCGCCGGGTTTGTCGAGGTTGTGACTAGTCTTGAACCTGCGCCTACCGTGCTGAATAACGCAGAGCACTACTCCGAATTTGTGAGTCATATCATTCTCCGTCAACATTTGAGGCGCATTCCCGATGAGCATCTTCGGGCGCAATTCATGACCACACTGACGGCAGCGGCGGGGGCGGATGATCCTCCGTTTTCGCTGGATTATTGGCGTTTGAACCTAGCTGGCCGGAATCCTTCCTAAGCTTATGAATACCGGCAGCAAGGCTGGGAGTTGGCCCGGCTATTGCGTTGCCTTCTCCAGCCATTGCAAATAGGGAAGACTTCCGTCTTCGATTTCGAGGACGACGCACTCGGGAACTTCGTAGCTATGGAGTTCCCCAATCGCGTCACGCACGGCGGGAAATTTGTCTGCCCTGGTTTTGATGAGCAACAACCATTCCTGGGCGGACTCTATTTCCCCTTTCCAACGATAAATCGATTGGACTCGGGGAACGATATTCACGCAGGCCGCTAGTCGGCGTTTGACCAGAACGTGCGCGATCTTGTGGGCTTCTTGTTCCGAGCCTGCCGTGCTGAGGACGATTCGTTTGTCAGTCATATAAAATCAGGCGTCAGCAATCAGTGAGCAACTTCAGCTCTCGACACGAGAGCTTAACATTTCCGAGATCATGAGAGTGACGTATGGCGACAGCAATCAAATTTGGAACATCGGGTTGGCGGGCGGTGATGGCGGAGGAGTTCACCTTCGCCAACGTGCGTCGCGCAGTGGACGGCATTGCGCGTTACCTGGTCTCCGAGAAGCCGCAGGGCGCGCGAGTGATTCTGGGGCGCGATCCGCGGTTCCTGGGAGAGACATTTTGCGAGATGGCGGCGGAGATCTTGATGGGGCACGGAATCACTCCAGTGGTTCTCGGCGAAGCCGCTCCGACTCCGGCGATCGCCTATGCAGTGATTCAGGCTAAGGCCGACGGAGCGATCAATTTTACGGCGTCGCACAATCCGCCGGAATACAACGGAATCAAGTTCTCGACGTCCGACGGTTGTCCAGCTCTGCCTGAGGTCACAAAAAAAATTGAAGCGGAAATTGCGGCGGGAGACAACCAACGGCAGCCAGCAAGTCGCCCCACCATGAGCGGCCAGAGCGCACCTGTCAAAGAATCGCTGGACGCCAGGCCAGCATATCTGAAGCGTTTGGGTGAGATCGTGGATCTCGCCGAGATCCACAAAGCTAACTTGCGGATAGCATTCGACCCCATGTGGGGCGCGGCGCGAGGATATTCAGATGCGTTGCTGCGCAGTGCGGGCGTCGAGGTTACCACCGTTCACGATTACCGCGACGTGCTGTTCGGCGGGCACGCTCCAGAACCGGATGACCACTTGCTCGAAGACTTACGGGGAAAGATGCGGGAGACGAAGGCGGATATTGGCATCGCCACAGACGGGGATGCCGACCGCTTCGGTGTGGTCGATGCGGATGGCACATTCCTGCAGCCCAACTATGTGATTGCCCTGCTTTTCGACTATTTGGTGGAGAGCCGGGGCTGGAAAAATGGCGTGGCGAAGTCGGTGGCCACCACCAATCTGGTCAACGCCCTCGCCAAGGCACATGGCGTGGAGCTGCACGAGACGCCGGTGGGATTCAAGTACATCGGCGAACTCATCATGCAGGACAAGATTGCGATTGGTGGCGAAGAGAGCGCGGGGCTGTCGATTCGGCATCATGTGCCGGAAAAGGACGGTGTGCTGGCGGGCCTATTGTGTTGCGAGATGGTGGCGCGGAAAGGGAAGTCTCTGGGAGAGCAACTGAAGGAGCTATTTGTCAAAGTTGGTTCCTTTTATCCCCGGCGCGAGAACTTCCGCTTGACGCCCGAGGTGAAAGACAAGTTCACTAAGAAGTTGAGGTCTGATCCGCGGGAATTCTCCGGCCGCAAAGTGACAGAGGTCGTGCGAACCGACGGGCTGAAGCTGGTTTTAGACGACGGTTCATGGGTATGTTACCGGCTCTCGGGAACCGAACCGGTGGTGCGGGTATATTCCGAGGCCCGGGATGAGCAGGGGCTCGAAAGACTGAGCGCGGCAGCGAAACAATGGATTTTCGAGTAAACCATTCGGCGAAGATGCGGAGGTTCCCACGGCCTGAAGACGGCCTGCGCGCCATGGCCGAGAGGGCTCCCCACGCGGAGGCGCTTGTGGCCTCGTGGATCGAGTGGGCCCGGCCGACCGGGTTGCGGATCTATGCCTTGCGAAGGCGCGTCGCCACGGCGGCGGTGTTTGCGCTGACGTTCTGGCTATTTGTGCACATCACGTTTGGCGCCAATGGGATGGTTGTGTACCGTGAGAAGCGGGCGGAACAGAAAGAGCTGGAAAAACAAATCGAGCAACTGCATCAGGAAAACGGCAGATACGGGCAACGGATCCAGGCGCTGAAGAGCGATCAAAGTGCCATTGAGAAAGAAGCGCGTGAGCAACTGCACTACGCGCGCCCCGGAGAGTATGTATACATCAACCCGGTTGCGCAAAATCCCGCGCCGGCCGCCAATCACTCTGCGAAGAAATAGTTGTCTGCGGTTGCCATCTCCAAGAAGAACATCGAGCGGAAGATTTTACAACTGCCATACATCGTGTCCATTTCGATGTGGTATAGTGCGGACGCCTTACTTCCAGTCAGGCAGGGATTCCTGATTTCTGAGTGCCGTGTCAGGCTGCTGCCGGCCGGGGAGCAAGGATGACGATGAAGATATCGGTTATCAACCTGCGGCTTGCCGCCGCCTAAACTTTAAATAAGGAGAAATCGGCCATGAGAAAAGTACTGCTGCTGTGTTTAGCGATGTGCCTCATATTCGCCATGACGGCCCTGGCGTTTGATGATATGGGTAAGTCGACCACCGTAAATGGCTGGGTTAGCGACTCCAAGTGCGGCGCCAAGGGCGCGAATGCCAAGGCTGCAGCCTGCACCAAGAAGTGCCTGGCTGCGGGTGCCGACATAGTCGTGGTGACAGACAATGACCAAAAAGTCTTGACGGTCAAGAATCCAGAGGCGCTGAAGGGACATGAGGGCCATCATGTGGCCGTGACTGGGCAGGTGGAGGGCGAAAGCATCCACGTCGACAGTGCGAAGATGCTCTGAGCGAGAGATATCAATTCGAAGGGCGGCCTAACTAACCATGGCCGCCCTTTTCTATCTGTAGTCGCGCGAGTTCGTGGCCGGGCGAGAGGTTTGAAGCAACCTCTCCAGGGAAAGATCACGCGGTCGAGAGCGTCCTCACCACGCCCGCAGACTAGCGTACGACGCCTTCGAGCGGCGAGCTGGCGGTGGCGTACAACCTTCTCGGCATGCGGCCGGCTAGATACGCCTGCCGTCCGGCTAACACGGCGTGATGCATGGCCTCAGCCATCAGAACCGGGTCTTGTGCATTGGCGATGCCGGTGTTCATCAGCACAGCATCGGCGCCCAGTTCCATGGCGATGGCGGCATCGGAAGCGGTGCCGACCCCGGCGTCCACGATGAGCGCGACGCCGCTGATCATCTCGCGCAAGATGCGGATGTGAGCCTGGTTCTGAATCCCCATGCCGCTGCCGATAGGGGCGCCCAGGGGCATCACCGCTGCCGCCCCCGCATCTACCAGGCGCTTTGCAAACACCACATCATCAGAAGTATAGGGAAGAACAGTGAAGCCTTCCTTTACCATAACCCGGGTGGCTTCAAGGGTTGCTTGAACGTCTGGATAGAGCGTCGCCTGGTCGCCGATGACCTCCAGTTTTACCCAGTCCGATAGACCCACCTCGCGGCCGAGGCGTGCGGCGCGGATAGCCTCGTCGGCCGTGTAGCAACCGGCTGTGTTGGGGAGCAAGAAATATTTCTTCGGATCGATGTAGTCAAGCAGCGACTCTTTGTCACGATCGAGATTCACGCGGCGCACTGCGACCGTGACCATTTCCGCGCCGCTGGCTTCAAGAGCGCGCGCAGTTTCCTGGAAGGATTTGTATTTACCTGTCCCTACGATGAGGCGGGAGCGGAAAGGGCGGCCAGCGATGATCAGGGAGTCGGACATGTTTCTATTGTAATGAATGGAGAGCCAGATGAGACAGGTGCAGACGCCGGTTCCCCATTTTTGCAGCCGGACAGAACGGGACCGGAACATCTTATCGCAGAGAACGCTGAGAACGGCCGCAGAGAACGCGGAGACGACCGACGTCCCAGAGCTCAGCAGAGAAGGACTGGGTTGTGCCCGTTGGCATCAGGAAATCGATTTGGACTCCGCTTGCGCGTAGAGATCGTCAATTTGCTGGCGATAGCGGTCTTCGATGACTCGGCGGCGCAGCTTCAAGGTGGGGGTGAGGGCTCCGTTGTCGGCTGAGAATTCGTCGGCGACCAACATGACTCGTTTTAGTTTCTCGAAGCGAGCCAAGTTTTGATTCACCCCCTCGACGACCTGCTCATAGAGAGCCTGGACTTTCTGGTGGGCAACAAGTTCCGCGCGGGAAGCAAAGGGAATATGGTTGGTGCGCGCCCAATCCTCTAGCTGAGGAAAGTTGGGGGAGAGGATGACAGCAGCGAACTTGCGCTTGTCACCGACGATCGCGGCAGCCCCCACCAAGGGGTTGAGCTTGAGCGAATTCTCAATGGGCTGAGGCGCGATGAATTTCCCGCCCGAGGTCTTGATGAGATCTTTCTTGCGGTCGGTGACCGAGAGATATCCGTCTCGGTCGATGTTCCCTATGTCGCCGGTCCTGAACCAGCCTTGGACGAAAGCATTTTGAGTTTCCTCCGGCCGCTTCCAGTAGCCCTTGAATACCGACGGGCCTCGCACCAGAATCTCGCCATCTTCAGCTATATGGACTTCGAGATTAGGCAAGGTTTTGCCCACAGTGCCGATTCTGTGATTGATCGGCGTGTTGACGGCAATAACAGGCGACGTCTCTGTAAGGCCGTAGCCCTCATGAATACGAATGCCGACGGCGGCATACCACTCCGCGAGTTCGCGGCCGAGGGGTGCGCCGCCGGAGACGAAAGTCTCGACCCGGTCCCCGAGGGCGGTGCGAATTTTGGAGAACACCAGTTTGTTGGCCAAGCGCCAACTCAGGGACCGAGGTGTCCGGCCCGCCAGGATCGCAGGTTTGTGGGCGCGGCCTACGCTCATGGCCCAGGAGTAAACGGCGTGTTTCGGAAACCCTTTCGTTTTCTGCTGCGTCTGGGCATAGATTTTTTCGTAGACCCGCGGCACCGCGACGAAGAAAGTGGGGCGCACCTCGAGCAAGGCTTGTGGGAGCATCTCGATGAACGAGCAGTAGGCCAGCGTCACGCCGTGATAAAGCATGGCAAAATCTAGGTGGCGCGCGGTAACGTGCGACAGGGGCAAAAACGATATGCTGCTTTGGCCGCGCCTGATGTCGAAACCTTCGAGCGCACAAGCAATATTTGTGGCCATGTTGCCATGCGTGAGCATGACGCCTTTAGCGATGCCGGTTGTACCTGAGGTGTAGATGATAGTTGCCAGATCGTGGGGCTGGATGGCGCGGGCTGTTTCTTCGAATTGGACGCTGCGCCCGGTCAGAGTCGGCGAGTCAAGGCGGTCCCAAGCCATGGCGCCGGCAGCCTCGATGTCATCCATGACGACAATTCGCTCGACTGGCACCTGGTCCCGAATGGCGAGCACTTTATCGAGATGCGGTTTCGTGGAGACAAATATCACGCGAGCGCCGGAATCGCGCAGGACGAAGGCAGTTTGCTCCCCCGTCAGTGTCGAATAGGTCGGAACTGTAACCGCGCCGAGAAAAAGAGTTGCGAAGTCGGCCATCGCCCACTCAGGCCGGTTCTCGCTGAGGATGGCCACGCGGTCGCCTTTGCGGATGCCCCAATGCGCGAGAGCCCAGGCAACGGATATCACGTTGCGGTAGAAATCTCCTGACGAGACTGCGGTCCACGAGTCATTTTTCCGGTACAGCACGAGTCGTGGTTCGTCACGGTCGACGACCGTGAAGAAGATGTCATTGAGGGTGCTGAGAGGCTTTAGCACAGTTTCGAGTTCCCTCGCAGAATCTACCGGTTAAGGGCCAGTTTAGGCAACG
>QIAN01000220.1 GCA_003225005.1 Acidobacteriota bacterium
CCTGCCACTACACGACCCTGCGTCACCCTGTTCCCAAACTTGCCCTGTCCCTGACCACTGCTCCCCCTCGCCCGAACATCCTCTCCATTCGCGACTCTATCGCCGCGGCCACTCATCTTCTGCAGACGTTTCGCCTTGACCTTCAAGACTCCAAAGCCTCGAGCAAATTACATCGACTCGCTCAACGGCTCCGCAAAATTAATCGAGAACTCGAGTACCTGGTCGCGCCGAAAAATGGGCGCACATTAGCCGGTTAATGAGCGTAAAGGCTTGCGTCAATCACCGAGTCGCCGGGCAGAGCTGGTCATCATCGTGAGGCAAAGACCCGACCAGAGCACGAGACCGCTGAAAATCCAGTACGTGTCAGCCGTGCGATGGTGATATAGCGGTGTTAGGCCAGCCATGTTCACAAAGAGGACTCCGACTGCGGGAAAGGCAAGTAATCCCCGCAAAATCGCTGGCAGACTCAAACGAGTGCTGTACCCCAAGAGTCCGTCGAGCCACCTTCCGATGGCATACCAAACAAGCGGCACCAATGGGACGGACGCATACAGCCATGCCGTTTCGTTTCGGGGAAACAAGACCGCGCCAATCATCATGGCGACGAACATCGCTGGAAGTTCGAGGATGAGCGCGATCTTCTGAACGGGTTTGAGCGGCGGCGGTTCCCCAAATGTTTCTACCGGAACACCGCCAATGTCTTCTTGATATGCAACAGAGAGGTATCCTGAGTCCCGGAGAACCGTTGCGAGCACAACATGAATGAGAGTGAACACCAGTGGAAACGCCCGACGAAAACCGATTCGGTGCATATCGTTATAGACACCGCGCATGGGCAGAGATGAGCAGCGATGTTACCCCAAGAGGGCCAACTGTTGAAATATCGCGCTCAATGACTAGCTTTCAAAACGCCTGTTTACATCAACAGTCCAAATAGACTGATGGCCCTCGTCATTGTGAGCACATAGTCTGAGCGTCTAGCCGTAGCTACGGCGACGGCTTTCAAATGAAATCGCTCCGTCAATCAGTGGGCCGAAAGCGCCAAAGGTGTGCGCGCATGGGTTCCCCAAAACTCAGGATGCGGCCGCCCGTCCATCCGAGCATGAAGGTGTCGCCAGTAAAACTTAACGGGACTCTCGTCAGAGTACCGCTCGCCAGGTCAAGCACCGCGGGTCTGAAAAACCAGGAATCCCGAGGCACAATACCAACCAGCAGCTTTCCGTCCGCGCGAAGACTTGTTCCTCCCAGCGGGATTGGGTCGATCGAAATGCCGCTTTCAACTCGGATGTCCTGTGCCGCACCACCTGAAAGGGGAATCCGAACCAAACGCACTCCTGCTTTCTCAACCAAACTAACGACGAGATCTTTCCCGTTTGGAGCCACCGCCACGCCATCCGCGGCAGCAATCTTGCGCGCCGTCCCGTCGTGCGCCGGGATCTCCCAGAGCGAGCCTTCCGTTATATAGAAGAGTGTGTTTCCGTCTGGTGAAGCCGCCAGACTAGTCACGAATTTTCCTTTGCATCCCTGGAGTCGGCGAATGATGCGACCATCGCCAGCTGAGGCGATAGCGATAGTCTGGTCAGAACCCGCTCCAGCCATAAAGGCCACTTGGTTGTCCGCAAGCAATGTTGCAGGCAGAGCCGTTTCCTCCGGAGTAGTATCCACGAGAGGAAAAGAATTTCCGTTGGGTTTACCAATCAAGAGTTGGAAACCAGAACGGGGGACGGCGATTATCTGGTGCAGATTGCCGGCAGGAAGATCAATCATGACCGAACGGTTGTCTCGCGTGGGCGCAAGTGGGAATCCCTCACTCGCTCGCCGGATCGGCAACTGGGTGCCGAGTCGGCGCGCTTTGCCGCTGGCAATGTCGAGCGCGTATAAGTTTGGCGACTCGCCCGCTCCCATCCCCTCAGTCATTCCAAAGAACACCGCCTCCTTGCCGTCCGGGAAGACCCGAATCAATGGGACTGGGAGCGTCGGAGGGATCCACCCTTGCAAGGGCTCCAGCCGATCCGAGTCCGGCCAGAAATGATAGATTCGGTTTCTGCGCTCGTTATCAACCCGCCAGACCAGCAAGCTGCCGTCCGGAAGGGCTTCCGGGCCGCCGGAGTCTTTCAGAACGAGGCGTTCCTCACCGCCTAGAGAAGGAACGCTGTAAATGCCTACGGGCAGAGAAGACATACGGTCGAAATAAAGCTTCGAGCCGTCAACCGACCAGGTAATTTCCTGCACCGTGCCGCGCGACCTTTCATGGGTAAGAACTGTCCAGCTCCCCGAATCTGGATTCAGCACCCCTACCTGGATCTGGTCGTCAACCATCGCTTGAAAAGCCAAAGTGTGACCGTCGGGGGAAATGCGCGGACCGAATGCAATGCTTGAGCCTCCCAATAGGTCGCCCGACCAGCGCGTGGGCTGATGCACGTGGCGGCCTCGTAGCCACCAGCCGCCGAGTACAGCAAGAGCGGTCAGCATCGCCACGGCGGTCCAAGCCGCTTCCCGCCGCTGAAACACTTTTGGCGACCTCTCGTCTGCGGGCGGGGAGGAGGGGGAAGTCGCGGCCATAGGAAAATCTGCCTCCCCGTTAAGCGTTTCCTCGATCGCGATGCGGGCATCCCCGATATCTCGCAGGCGCGACCTCGGGTCCTTTTTGAGGCAACGGTTAAGAATGTCGCGGATTTTCAGAGGCGTACTTGCCGGCAATGCTTCCCGGTTCGGTTCTTCCCTGATCACTGCCGCGAGCGTGTCCGTCAACGTCTCTCCGCCGAGGGCGGTTTGCGCGTCAGCATTTCGTACAACACGCAACCGAAAGCCCAGATGTCCGCGCGACGGTCCACAGCCTTTCCACGAGCCTGTTCGGGACTCATGTAGGCTGCCGTGCCCAAAATCACGCCCGCTTGCGTCGCGGCCGCAGTCAGCGTCGGGGAATCCGAACTCTTTGGCGAAAGGCATGTATTGGTGTCAAGCGCTTTGGCCAGGCCGAAATCGAGAACTTTGACTGTGCCTTCGGGAGTGATTTTGACGTTCGCCGGTTTCAGGTCGCGGTGGATGACGCCGCGCTCGTGCGCGTATTCAAGCGCCTCGGCGATTTGTTTGGCCACGACGAGTGTGTCGTGCACATGATTCAAATCCGACCGTCCCGCGATTCGCTCCCCAAGTGTCGCCCCTTCGACCAGTTCCATCACCAGGGCGAGGACGCCGGTCGAATCTTCCAGGCCGTAAATGGAGGCGATGTTTGGGTGATTCAATGAAGCGAGAACCTGGGCTTTCAAAGCGGGCCATTCGCTCGGCGTCGTTGACGAAAGTCTGGGGCAAGACTTTCAGCGCCACATCGCGGCCAAGCTTCGTGTCACGGGCGCGATACACCTCCCCCATGCCGCCTACCCCCAGAGGCGATTGAACTTCATATGGACCGAGTTTCGTACCAGAGGCTAGCGCCATCGGTGCGCGCAATTATAGCCCCCAACAGCACGGCTGCTGCCGAATAGAACCGCTGCGGAGCGTCGCTCAAACCAAGAGCGGCAGATGTTTAAACTGCCACCTTCGTTGGACGGGATGTTCAAGGAGCAACCGATCCTTCCCGTGCTGGCTTCAGAAACCAAAAAGTGGTCCACGAAATTGAATGGCGATAGCTCTCACAACCGGCTCATCAGTCCTCTGTTCAGCAATCTGTACATGCGACGGTTCGTGCTGGGGTGGAAGAAACTCGGGCACGAGGAGCGTTGGAAAGCGTACATCGTGAACTATGCTGATGACCTGGTCATCTGCTGTCGAGTTGGAGCGGAGCAAGCTCTATACGAGATGCGGGCGATGATGTCGAAGCTGAAACTGACGGTGAACGAGAAGAAGACGCGGGTCTGTTATCTGCCGGAAGAGAAGTTTGACTTTCTGGATACACGTTCGGGCGGTGTTACTCGATGAGGAGGGGCCGCGTCTACCTCGGCACGGTACCCTCGAAGAAACGAGTGCAGCGCATCTGTCGAGCGATCAGCGACGAAACCGGACGCGACAAAGTCTGGCAAGATTCGAAGACCGTCGTGGACCGGCTCAATCGGATGATGATCGGTTGGGCCAACTACTTCTGTCTGGGGCCAGTCAGCAAAGCCTACAGTGCGGTCGATATGCATGCCCGCTGGAGGCTGCGTCGGTGGTTATGCGACAAACACAAAGAGCCGCGGCCGGCATACAAACGTTTTCCGGAAGCGTCTCTGAACTCTGTGTATGGGTTGGTCCAGTTACCACACCGGACCGCGAACCTTCCGTGAGCGAAAAGCGTGAGTCTTTTCCGAGAGCCGGATGCGGGAAAACTGCCAGGCCAGGCCGAGAATCGAAACCCCGCGGCGGAGTTTAGGAGTGCGACCATGAGGTTCTTTCACGCATGACGAGAGCTTCTACAGGGATGCTGGAGAAGGGGACTCTAACGCCGTCCCCTTCTCCAGACCTCATCCCCGCTAGGAACCGTCCACGAGATGGCTCCATAAAATCGGAGATTGTCTCAATGGAGGGTGCAACGAAACAAAACGGCAAGTGTGCCAACCAAAGATTGTCTCAACCGAGGGGTTCACCCCAAAGCCAAGTGCCAGAAGCGTGCCAAATGCATCCTACAGCTTGCCGACCTCGAACATGCCGAGGCCGTAGTGTTGAACAGTCGCACCTTCCCTGATGTCTAAAGTGGGTATCGCCACGCCATCGATGAGGCTCGTCGACTGGTATTGTTCGCAACCGCGTCTCGCGTTCAATAGTACGGTTGTCCTGCGCTACCGCTCTGATCTGGAAACTTATTAACACGATGTTCAACTGGTTTTCATCATTCATTAACATCCCACACATAGAATCCGGGCAATTCCTTGTACGGCATTTTTGTGCTTTTGCGGATTCGCAGACCCCATTTCGACCAGGAGAGCAAAAATGAAGCAAGTCATGGCCTTGGCGCTTTCGTTTTCGCTAAGTGCGTTCGCGGCGCAAGCCCAGCAAAGTACTGCAAGTGCTATGGCTAAGAGCACGAAGAGAAAAGCGGCCCCGAAGACCGATCCCGCTGTTGCCGCTCAACTTAAAGAGTTGAAGCAAGCGATAGATGCGCAGCAACAGCAGATCCGGCAACTAAACGATCAAATACAGAGCCGAGATCAACAAGTTCAGCAGCTTCAGCAGAAGGTGCAGCAGGGTCAAACCGCGGCGGCGCAGGCCGAGTCAAAGGCAGATACAGCGGCGTCACAGGCCGCAGCGCAGCAAGAGAGCGTGACCGCAATCAAGAACGATGTTGCGGACATCAAAAACAACAGTACTAGTACCGTACTGACTCTCCAGGAAACTCAAAAAAGCATTCAGGAGCTGGGAAGCCCCGCCGCGCTCCATTACAAAGGCATCACCATAACCCCGGGCGGGTTCGTCGAAGCGGCAACCGTCAACCGTACGCGGGCGACGAGCTCGGATATCAACACGCCATTCACCGGCATTCCGTACACAGCTAATGCGTTGTCCAAGCTCGGTGAGACCAACTTGACCGCCCGTCAGAGCCGGCTCAGCCTGCTCGGAGAAAGCAAGGTCGGCAATATCAAATTGACCGGCTACTGGGAGGCAGACTGGCTGGGTACGGGCGTGACTTCTAACAACCGGCAGAGTAATAGCTACGTCCTCCGCCAGCGCGTAATCTATGGACAAGCTGCGTTTGCCAATGGCCTGAGCGTTACTGCCGGACAGATGTGGTCGCTGGCAACGGAGAACAAGAAAGGAATTCAAAACCGCCAGGAGCTACCGCCCCTGACGATCGATTCGCAGTATAACGTCGGCTTCACTTGGGCGCGGCAGTACGGTCTCCGAGTGGTGAAAGACTTCGGAGGCAAGTTCGCTCTGGGAGTTGCTGTGGAAGGTCCCCAGGCAACCATCGGCGGACGCGGTTTCTCTTCGCTTACAACTGCCAACGTGGGTGGTGTTTCTCTCACCACCGGAGGGAACACTATTCTGGACGCTCCGGGTGCAGGTGGCGGACTGTTCAACTTCGCCGATACGACCGGCTACTCGATCAACAAGGCTCCGGACATCATCGTGAAGGCTGCCGCTGATCCAGGATGGGGCCACTACGAGGTGTTCGGCATCTTCAGCGATTTCCGCAATCGAATCTATCCCTGCGGTGTAGTAGGGACGAACACTACCGACACGGTACCCGGTACCACGAGCATTCTCTGCCCGGTGGATGGTTCACTTTCGCCCAGCGCGGCTGGCGCATTCAATGACACGCGAACCGGCGGCGGCGCAGGTGCCAATTTCCGTCTCCCGATCGTGCCCAAGAAACTGGAGTTTGCCTTCCAGGGACTCGCTGGAGATGGAGTTGGCCGTTACGGGTCAGCTCAGATTGCCGATCTAACGTTCCGTCCTAACGGTACCGAAGCCTTGATCCGCACCGCGCATGGACTCGCCGGGTTCGAACTCCACACCACAAAATGGGACGCCTACGCCTATGGCGGCGCGGACTATGGCGCTCGGGCCGGATATGTCGGTTACAACAATATCAGCGTGACGAAAACCCCGGCGATTCCGCCGAACGCGGCCAACCCGGCAGGAGATTCTGCCACAACCACAACTACGTTCAAGGTGAATCAGATTGGTGGGTACGGTTCGCCCTTTGCCAATAACAGCGGCTGCCAAAAAGAGCTGCCTCCCTCCAACAGTTTGGGATCGCCGACCTCGAGTCCCTTCACACCCTCCAATGGGTCAGGCTGCGCGGGCGACACGCGCGTCATCCAGGAAGGCACGCTTGGATTCTGGTACAAGTTCTACCAGGGACCGAAAGGTGGCTTCCGCTTGGGCATTCAGTACTCGTACTTTGCGAAGAACGGCTGGTCCGGTAATAACAACGTGGCGGGGGCGCCAGGTTTAGCGCCTAAGGCCGTAGACAACATGATCTGGACCGCAATCCGCTACTACATTCCGTAGTGATGTCTCCAGAGCCGCAGTCTCTACTAATATCGGGTTCGGCGCGGCTCACCCGCGCCGAAGCCAATCTTGTTAGCAGCGATAAATCGCAGATCGGTCGAGACGACTTCGACCTTTGAATCGGCGAGGCTGCATTCCACAATTCCCAGAAGATCTTTGATCTCCCCGGGGGCTGGTCGGCTCCCGCCTTAGCCAACCGTACTCCACCCACTTTTCTAAGCTCATCCTCGTCTCCCCGCAAGAATATCTTTTGTCCTTTGAGCACGGCGGTCAAGAAATGATTCCCGCTCGCAAGTTTCGACTTGAATTCGTCGACGGAATATACGGTTGGGTTGATGGGACGGCCGATACTTTTTTCAACGGTAGAGAGCCGCGAAAGTATCTCGCCAAGCGTAGCCTTCCCAGCGACCATTAAATCGAAGTCGCTGTGCGACGTTTCTTGTTCCCGTGCCACCGACCCATAAACAAATGCCACGAGGACTCGCTTCGCTAAAGGGTGCAGCGAGCGAACGGCGCAGGGCGGAAGTGACTTTGACGTTGAGCACCGGTTGCTGATGCCGGATGGTTCGATAGAGCATATTTACAATCTTTCGCATTCCTTAAGGGACGAGGCGGGAAAAGAAGAAGTCGGCTCGATCATGGATATCACAGAACGTAAAGTTGCGGAAGAAGCGATCCGGCGAAGCGAAGCGTATCTGGCCGAAGCTCAAAGGCTCAGTCACACGGGCAGCTTCGGCTGGAAACCTGATACAGGCGAGATTGTCTGGTCAGACGAAATCTATCGCATTTTCGAGTACGACCGCTCGGTTAAGCCAACGATAGATTCATCGAAAATCGGTCAAGGGGCTCGCGATCAGCAGGGATGGAGGTATATCGGATTGAGCAAATTCCAGATTGACGGAATTGTTTCGGTCATTCCGACCCCGTTTACTCCTGCGGAGGAGATTGATTGGGCAGCTCTCCGAAGTTTACTGGATTTCGCAGCCGGTGCGGATCTCAGCGGAGTTTGCCTTCCCGCTTATGCCAGTGAATTCTACAAGCTCAGCGAAGCGGAACGGAGGGAGGTCATCGTTGTTGCAGTTGACCACCTGAGGAACAAACTTCCAGTCATTGCGCAAGTGAACTACCCGGCTACTCTGCAGGCAGTTCGCTCAGTTCGGCAGGCGCAAGAAGACGGAGCTTCGGCAGTCTGCTGCGCTGTACCGAGAATGTTTTCGCTGGATGATGGTGCTCTGTTGAAACATTTCGATCGAATTCTTCAGGCGATCGATATTCCACTCATCATCCAGGACTTCAATCCCGGTGGTAGTTCCCTCAGTGTCTCGCTTTGTTGCGGAACTCCACCGTGCTCCTCCTCATCTCCGCTACGTAAAGTTGGAAGAGCCCCTGATGGCTGAGAAAGTGGCAGCCATCCTGCAGAAAACGGCACCGTGGGTGTTTTGGAAGGCTGGGGCGGCATGTTCATGCTCGAGCTGATCCCTGCAGGCATCTGTGGGTCATGTCGGGTCTTGGGATTAGCGATATCCTTGCACGCGTATTTCGTCTCGCGAAAAATGGAGATCGCGATCATGCCTATGAACTCTTTCAGGGAGTTCTTCCTCAAATCGTTTTTTGCCTGCAAAACCTCGAGCTGTATCACCACGCGGAAAAGCTTCTTCTCGAAGCGCGCGGCATAATTTCGCGAAGCATCGTTCGGCAGGCAAGCCGCACTCTGTTAGAAAATGAGGCAAAACACATTCGATTTCTTAACAGCAAGATTCTCAACTTATTGGATGATCACGGCTTTCCTCGAAATTATGGCAGGAATGCGATCTTGGGTCCCGAGAGCGCAGTTACGAGGGACACTGTTGCTTGATTCGCCATGCCAAATTTGGATAGAGCTTGCTCTTGTTCTTCGGCGCATCTCTTCACTCCAGCCGAGGAAAACCCAAAAAGTAACGTGATGACAAATGCCTAAGCACGAAATAAAACACCCAGACAAACTCGTCTCGACCGGATGTCTTATTCAGCCGGCGTTCAGATCGATGGATGGTTGTTCATCAGCGGCCAGAGTTCCCTAAATTTGCGAACCGATGAAGTAGTGAGAGGTTCGATCGAGGACGAAACTCGGTTGACGCTTTCACACATTGGGAAAGTTCTTGAGGCAGCCGGATACAGTTTTGAAGACGTGGTGAAGCGTACCTGTCACCTGGCGGATATTCGGGATTTCGATGGTTTTGATCGTGCGTATTCGGAATTCTTTTTCGGCATTCGTCCTGCCCGGACCACAGTACAGTCAGTCCTATGGAACGGAATTAAAGTAGAGATCGATGCCATAGCGCGAAGAGCTTGAGATCCAGTTTGGAGACTGAACTGGCGGCTAGCACGACCTTCCGATCTCTGCCGCCGCTGCCAGGATTGGCCTCCCGCAATGGCCAACTTCGAGCGGGCCGGTCAGCAACCAAACGCATGCGTTTACTGTGTTCCTGCCCGATGTACGGTAATTTGTCGAGTTCTAACCGCCAATACGTCCTCTGCCAATCAAGAATTCGTCGTCCAGCCGACTGTACGAAAAAACCATCTCAGACTGCAAAATCGGTTGACAGTTCGTCGTTAACCGAGCTAAATGATTGAAATCTTTCTGAAATCCGCCTGCACGGCCTAAGCGGATGATTCGACGGGACATCATGGGGCCCAGTGGAGGGATGAACGAGGCTGGCATGACACCGCAGCGGTTGTATTTTCCCTGTCTTCACACTTCCGTTTGTTCCTTGCAAAAAGGGGTTCTGCCAGCTTCGATGAATCGAGGAATAACCGAAAGCAGTTCGACTGCCAGGCGAGCGCAAGATGCAACGCGAGCTTTAGCTCCACAAGGAGGTCCTTCAGCCGTGAAAAAAGCCTATAGGAACGGATTGAAGCATTGTGCACTGTGCCTTTTCCTCGAGGTGATTTTAGTCTGCGGGTTTACTCTTCCGATGCTCGCGCAGTTCACGACTGCGCGGCTCGGGGGAGCGGTTCTTGATCCTTCCGGGGCGGGGCTGGCGGGCGCCAAAGTAACTGTAAAGGACGAGCTGACGTCGTACACGAAAGACACAACAACAGACAGCTCGGGGGGGTATGTCTTTCCCAGCCTGCCGGTCAGCACTTACGAGATTACCGTCACCATGGCGGGGTTCACTTCCTACGTGCAGAACGGGATCGTGTTGCAGGTTGACCAGTCTGTGAACCTGCCGATCCACATGAAACTGGGTGCGGTATCGGAAAAGGTTACGGTCACCGCGGATGCTTCGATGGTGACAACGGACTCCCCGATTCTCGCTCAAGTTATCAATCAGAAAGATGTTGCTGAGTTACCCTTAAATACGCGGTATACGCAGCAACTGGTATTCCTTGTTCCCGGAGCGCTCAATGTTACCGCGAACTACTGCGCTTCGGGTTGTGAAGGGGCCATGTTCCCCAGCGAGCAGTACGCCAAGGTCAATGGCGCCGGCGCCAATGGTGTGACTTATCATCTGGATGGAGCGGATTTTAATGATGTTTACCTCAACATGAATATGCCTTTTCCGAATCCGGACGCCGTTCAGGAATTCGACGTTCAAACCAACAACATGAGCGCCGTTTATGGTAATGCGCTCGGCGGAGTCGTCAACGTAACCCTTAAGTCGGGGACGAATTCAATCCATGGCGATGTCTTCGAGTTTCTCCGAAACAATGTGTTGGATGCGGCGAACTACTTCTCTACCACCGGCGTAAGCCCCTATAAGCAGAATCAATTTGGGGGCGACGTAGGCGGCCCAATTCTGAAGGACCGGCTGTTTTATTTCGGAAGCTATCAGGGCACCAGGTTCCACTCTACCAACCCGTTGGGATTCGCGTTTGTGCCGGATGCCAGAGAACGCACGGGGGACTTTTCCGAGTTACTACCCGGCACGCAACTGGTCAATCCGCTCACAGGAGCGCCCTATGCCAACAATAACGTTCCAGTCAATCCGGTCGCGGCTTTCATTCTCAAGGGGGTTCCGCTTCCCAACCCGACTCCGGCCCAATTAAATCTAAATGAGACGAATGCATTGAACTACGGTACCCTGCCCACGGTTGAAGACACGGATGAATACCTGGGGAAAATCGATTACATTTTCGGAAAGCACCGCCTCAGCGGCCACTATTTCCAGCAGAAATACAGTGTGCCGCTCGTTTCCCCGCCGCTCGCCAGTCCAAGCGCAACCGCGGCTAATCCGGACCCGGCCACGAACTATCTGCAAATGCCGGGTGGCGCGCAAACCCTGGCGGACCACAACGTTGGCGTGGTCTACACCTATACGATCTCGCCGCACTTCATGCTGGGGAGCTATTACGGGTACACCAAGCTTACTGGAACGACGTATGCGTCGAATCCGTTCACCATGGTTGACGCAGGCGTGAATATGGCCGTGCCGCCCCGCGGAGGACCGGGGAATATAGCGTCGCTAAATATCGGCACCACTGAGTTTGGTGTCGGAGGCGGCATTTATGGAGTGTTTGATCGAGGAGTTCAGTCCTTTCGTGAAATCGCAACGCTGGCCACAGGTAAGCACACGATTCAGTTCGGCGGCGAGGCGGTACGCCTTTCGCAGCCCATGGCAAATACATTCCAAGAGGGCGGCACATTCTCGTTCTCGAATCTGTCGGGCAGCGGCTTTGCGGATTTCGAAACTGGCTATGTTCAGTCGTTCATCCAAGGCGGTGGCCTTTATCTGGATTTCACTGGGATTAACTGGAGCGCATTCTTGCAGGATGACTGGAAGGCCACTCCGCGTTTTACAATAAGCGCCGGGCTCAGATGGGATGCGTTTATTCCCCCCAAGGACAGCCTGGGAAGAGTCGCATGTTTTGATCCAGGCCATCAGTCCGTGCGGTATCCCAATGCCCCTAATGGATTGCTCTACGGCGGAAGCCATCATGATCCCGGATGCCCGGAGGCGGCAATTTTTAACAATCTATCCAACTTTGGCCCAAGACTTGGGTTTGCTTATCAACTTACGCAGGATACGAAGACCAGCATACGGGGGGGTGCAGGTTACTACTACCAACCGCCCAATTCGCTGATCTATCAGCAAATCGTCGGCGTGCCGCCTTTCGCGCCCATTTTCAACTTCTTTAACGTAAGCCTTTCCGATCCCTACAATGTGAGCGGAGGAGGAACCGACCCCTTCCCCACAAACTTTGGTCCGCGCAACCCGCCTTCCACGGCACCTTTCCTTGGTGGTCCTCCCTCGTTTTCACAGATACAAAGTCCGCATCTTCGCATGCCAATGATTCTGGGCTGGAATCTGACGGTCGAGCGCGGTTTCGGGGCGGACTGGATGCTGCGTGCCGCCTATGTGGGCAGTAAAGGGCGCAGGCTCTTTGGGACTGGAGACCAAGAGAGCGGTCTCCTGCAGTTGAATCCGGCAATTTATAATCCCGCGTTGTCGTTTCAACAAAACGAAAACACAATCCAGCAGCGGCGCCCGAATCAAAATTTTGGATCGGTCGCCGAGATCGATCCCGGGGTGAACAGCAATTACAACTCGCTTCAACTAACCCTTGAAAAGCGCTTCGGGCATGGCTTATCTCTCTTATCCAACTTTGCATGGTCAAGAACGTTGGATGATTTTGCCCCCAACCCGCAAGGCTCCGGGGGCTCTCAGTACACAAATAGCTGCACCTGCGGCCGTCGCTTCGATTACGGTCCGTCGGTGGATGACTTGAGCAAGGTTTTCAAAATCAATGGAGATTACGAGATTCCGCACCTCCCTGTCCACAATTTTGCCGATAGGCTGTTGAACGGATGGCAGCTCACGGCTATTGTTGCTTGGCAAACAGGGTTCCCCTACACCATCTTCAGCGGAGTCGACAATTCTACGAGTGCCATAGGAGAAGACCGAGCTGACTCCGTCGCTGTCTCTGGTCCCCCACCTCGGCGGAGCCTCCAGGAGTGGTTCAACGTCAACGCGTTCACTGAGAATGCGGTCGGAACCTTCGGCGACATAGGGAAAAACTCTCTGCGTGGGCCAAGGTTCTCCAATACGGACTTGGCGTTCATTAAGAAAACCTCAGTGGGCGAGCGCGTCTCCATCACGTTCCGTGCCGAGTTTTTCAACGCATTCAACCATCCCAACTTTGGGCTCCCGGGCAACAATGTGGCGGCTGGCCCGCCTCCAGGTGGGGGCTTTGGCGTGATCTCCGGCACTGCCGGATACCAAAGTTATAACTCAACGACTTACGGAATGGCCCAACCCAGAATCATGCAGTTTGGGCTGAAGGTATCCTTCTAGCAACATAGCGAGTGGAATCTATTGTGGTCCTGAACGGTTGGGTTGACTGGGTCCGCAGGCAGGCGAGAGGATGCGAGTGCG
This sequence comes from Acidobacteriota bacterium, assembly GCA_003225005.1. Classification (GTDB taxonomy): domain Bacteria; phylum Acidobacteriota; class Terriglobia; order Terriglobales; family Acidobacteriaceae; genus Sulfotelmatobacter. The sequence goes on from QIAN01000220.1 coordinate 13,287, forward strand.
CACTCACCTCCGAACGCTATTGCCAGATCCGGAGCATGACAACGCCGCCTTGTGGCACAGTGACCGTATAAGAATCGTAGAGAACACCCAGATCCTTGTGGGCCCACAGGTCGCGAACGTGAACCGGACCGCTAAAACCCACATCTTTGAACTTCAGAGTGAGTGGTTCGGCCTCATCGTCCGTGACAAAGTTGAAGAGGGCTACTGCCTTCGAGCCATCACTTAACGGCTTCATCCAGATTTGCGGGGGCCCAATGCGGCTCCCCTGGATTCCCCGCTTGTCCTGATCAACCGCGATCACTTCCTTGTTGATCAGTATGTTCTTGGTCGTATCGTCGATCTTGCTCAAGTCATTGCCTGCGAGCAGCGGGGCGGAAAGAATCGCCCACAAACTCATCTGAGTGCGATACTGGTCGGCCGTCATGCCACCGTTGCCGATCTCGAGCATATCGGGATCGTTCCAGTGGCCTGGCCCGGCGAACTTCTCCAGCCCTGCTTGAGAGAAGCCAATCAGAGCCATGCTGCCGTAGTTATCTCTAATGTCATCAGTTGTGCGCCACATGTTCCCGCCCACCTGCGGACCCCACTCCCACACTGAATCGACGCCGTACTGACACAGGCTGTAAACGATGGGTCGATGTGTATTGACGAGTGCTTCATGCATCTTGCTGTATGCCTCTTGCATCATCACCTGTGCTTGGTGCGGATCTTGGCTGGGATCATGCAACTTCATGATGTCCATGTAACTGCATAAGTCGTATTTCAGAAAGTCCACGCCCCAACTGGCATAGGTATTCGCATCCTGTTGCTCGTGGCGATAGCTCCCCTCGTAACCTCCGCAGGTTTTGGGCCCCGGTGAGGAATAGATTCCGAATTTCAATCCCTTTGAGTGCACGTAGTCGCCAAGCGCCTTCATGTCAGGGAATTTGCTGTTGGAATGAATGTTGCCTTGAGCGTCCCGCTGGGCCTCCCAAGAGTCGTCCACATTGACATAGATGTAGCCGGCGTCCCTCATTCCGCTTGAGACCATGGCATCGGCCGCCGCACGCACATCGGCATCCGTGACCTTTTCTGCAAAATGGTTCCAGCTGTTCCAGCCCATTGGGGGTGTCGCAGCCAATTCTGCTGATTGAGCCTTTGCTGTTGGGCAAAGCTGGCAAATCAGAGTCATTGCAAGTGAAGCGTACACGGCGAGAAAAGGTCGTGAATGGAAACGCATGTTACCTTGCCTCCTTTGATCGACTCGAAAAACTAATCGTGTCCAATGCGCTGGACATGCTTCCGATTCAAATGCGGACCGCCGTCGGTGGTCGGGTGGCCGATTCGCCTGGCGATGGCTCCAGTCAACGACCCATGCCCTAATCTTTGGGCTTTATGGAGCGACGGCCTTACTTGCCGCGCGGATGTGCATCTTGAGTTGACGTGCCGTTGTTTACGCGACGCCGAGATTTTGCCCTATATAGCCCATGCGTGACGAAATCTGTTGCGCGGTCCGCATCATTTGGCGTGCCAAGATTGGCACGCGATCCATTCCGATTTCGTTTTTAGTTCCTGCTACGCTGATTGCGGCGACCGCGGCCCCATTCTCATCGAACACGGGGGCTCCAATACACCGAACTCCAGGTTCGTCTTCCTCTGTCCAGCGCGTAGCCTGTGCCTGACCATCATCAACTCTCGCCTTAGAGCGCTCTTGGAGATGATTGTGCGGCTATTGTGCCGGGCGAACTCTTTGGTCCTGAGAATATACCAAGTTCCTGAGGCGGCAGGAAGGCCATGAGTATTTTTCCCACTCCAGTGCAATTGACATCGAGTCTGCAACTTGAAAAGAATTGCTTAGATCTTGGGTCCGATTCGGGTCCAATAGACAGGGTCGAAGAGTTCGTTAGAGGATCAAGAACGGGCTGTCAGTACCGTTGAAATCCAATAAATTATACGTCGTTGATGCCCTGTCACGGCACGGCCAGAGGGAACGGCAAGTAACGAGAGGGAATCGGAAGGAATCAGACGACGTAGATTGCGGGGGCGGCGTAGTTCAGCGGGTTAGAACGCCTGCCTGTCACGCAGGAGGCCGCGGGTTCGAGTCCCGTCGCTCCCGCCAGTTCTTCGACCCGAACTCCGCTAGTCTTCGGTGAACACTTCACGGCAGCATTACTTCCGGTTATGCTGACATTACCGGCCAATCTCTGCCCACTCTCAGGGGGTGCGGAGTTTGCGCGTTTCGCTGACAATCTTGGTGAGCCGGTTGGATAGGCGGTCGAGGCGAGCGCGGGAGTGGCCATGTGGCAGCACGCGGCGGAACATCTCGAGCACATGTTGAGCCG
>QIAN01000221.1 GCA_003225005.1 Acidobacteriota bacterium
GACGGATCGCGGGTGTTAGTGTTTGGGTGCTACCGGCAGGACTCGAAGAACGGGATCCGCTGGAGATCTTAAATTCGTCGAGAATGGCTAACCTGCTAACCGACGCGAACGCAGCGTTCGACTGGGTGCTGTTAGATTCCTCACCCCTGTTGCCGATGGCAGACGCTGAAATCATGTCACGCATATCTGATGCCACGATCATTGTTGTCCGTCGCGACAAAACCCCGAAAGGTGCGCTGAAACAAGCTTTGGAGAGAGTTGCCCCTTCCAAATTGCTGGGATTCATGTTAAACGAATTCCCAATCAACCCCCATTATAGTTATGAGCGATACAGCGCAGAACAGCGCGCCGACACTCCCGCTGTGGGTCAGCAGCTTCAGCGTGCGTGAACTGTTTGGTTTCTATTAAGAGTAAGCGCTGCTTGGTTTTCTTCTGACTCCGTCGGGCCAGCGGAGACCTTGACCCCTTTCAACACGAACTCCTCTCGCAGGCCCCTTTCCACATGGATCTATTCAACTTTGGTCTAACCGAGCAGCCCAGCCGACGCCGTGTCGACCGTAAATTGCTTTCTCGGAGGCCAATCGCGATTCCGGCTGACCGCGACATCTATGAGGAGCGCGATTTTCTGCAAGTCCTGTACCTCGAACGTCGTCGAAGCGAACGCTCCAGCCGTCCGTTGTGTCTCGTTCTTCTGGAAGGCGTCGGCATTCCCGAAGTTAATGCTCGGGAAATGGCCTTTCAGCAGATACTCAAGATCCTCGGGTCGTCCGTTCGCGAAACTGACACCGTGGGCTGGTACAAGCAGAAGTGTACCGTGGGAGTTCTTTTTTCCGACATTAACTCCGCTGACAGCCTGGTCGTGAACACGCTCCGGACCAAAGTGAGCAACGTCATCACGGTTATCCTAGGGCCCGATCTGGCCAACCGCATTCAGATATCAGTGCATGTGTTTCCAAACAGTAACGATCTCAGCACGAATCCGTCGGATTTAATTCTTTACCCAGAATTGCCTCACCAATCTCAGTCGCGGAAAACAGCGCGTTTGCTGAAGCGGGTCATTGACGTGGTTGGCGCCTTGGTTCTCCTATGCTTGCTGGCTCCGATCTTGGTGCTGATCGCTTTAGTGATCAAATTGAGCTCCAAGGGACCTGTGATTTTTCGGCAAGCACGTGTTGGACGGTACGGAAAACTGTTCAGCTTTTGGAAGTTTCGTACCATGCACGTGGATAGTGACACTGGGACGGTTTACAAAATCACGAATGATCCACGCATCACCCCAGTGGGACGTTTCTTGCGTAAGACGAGCTTGGATGAGTTACCTCAGCTGTGGAACGTATTGCGCGGGGAAATGTCGCTCGTTGGCCCAAGGCCTCCATTGCCATACGAGCTCGACTGTTACGCGCTTTGGCACCGTCGTCGCGTTCTCGAGGTTAAGCCTGGCATCACCGGGCTCTGGCAGGTTACGGGACGCAGTCGAACCAACTTCAACGACATGGTTCGCTTGGATTTAAGGTACGTGCAACAGTGGTCGATCTGGCTTGATATCAAAATTATCCTTCAAACGCCCAAAGCCGTTTTTGACGGAGAAGGGGCATACTGAGGAATCCTCATGGCTACCGCAATTGGCACCACATATACGCACACTGAACCAGTTGCCGCCGATCTGATTCGGTTTGGCGTCATTGGCTACGGCTACTGGGGCCCGAACATCGTTAGGAATCTGGGCTCGCTACCAGGAGCTTGTGTTGCTGCCCTCTGCGATAGGAGCCAGCAGGCTTTGCGACGCGCCTCCCAGGCACACCCTGGCCTCAATTTAATATCGGATTCCGCGCAGCTTATCTCTTCTCCGCTGATCCAGGCAATCGCAGTAGTCACTCCGGTGTGGACGCATTATGAACTGGCAAAGGCCGCGCTGGAAAACGGCAAACACGTTTTCGTCGAAAAGCCATTTACCTCGACTGTCGACCAGGCTGAGGAATTGATCGAACTGGCTGACAAACGTAACTTGAAGATCATGGTAGATCACACATTCTTGTTCACGGGTGCGGTTAGAAAAATCCGCCAACTGATAGATGACGGAACACTCGGTGGCCTCTACTACTACGATTCCACGCGCGTGAATCTGGGCTTGTTCCAGCACGACATAAACGTCATCTGGGATCTGGCACCCCACGATCTGTCGATCATGGATTTTCTGATAGACGCCAGACCGGAAGCGATCAGTGCAACCGGACAAAAGCACTTAAACGGCCACGAGGACGTTGCCTTTATTACCGTGTACTTTCCGGGGCGGCTGATTGCGCATATCAACGTGAACTGGCTGTCTCCAGTTAAAGTCAGGACAACGCTGATTGGCGGGGAGAAAAAGATGTTGGTCTGGAATGATCTTGATACCGACGAGAAGCTGAAAGTGTACGACAAAGGAGTAAACATCTGTACCAAACAAGACGTTTACGAATTACTCGTTAGCTATCGCTCGGGTGACATGTGGGCTCCCCAGGTCGAGCAAGTAGAGGCGCTCAAGATCGAGCTGCAGTCATTCCTCGACTGCATTACGTACAACAAGTCCATAATTAATGGTGGGCTAGCGGGGCTGCAGGTGGTTCGAATGTTGGAAGCAGCATCAAGCTCGGTTGCCAGAATGGGGGAAGTTGTCTATTTATGAGTGACTTCGTGTCTATCGCACCCGACGTTAAGCTGGGCCAACGAGTGAAGCTATCGAAATTCATTAATTTGTATGGCTGCGAAATCGGTGATGATTCCAAAATCGGCGCATTCGTTGAGGTGCAAAAGAACGCAAAAGTAGGGAAGTGCTGCAAGATTTCGAGTCACACGTTCATTTGTGAAGGCGTAACGATTGAAGACGGCGTCTTCATCGGCCACAGCGTCGTGTTCATTAATGACACGTACCCACGAGCCACGAACCCCGAGGGATCGCTCCAGACCGAACACGACTGGGTCTTGGAGGCGACCCTCATCAAAAAGGGAGCATCGATCGGCTCGGGAGTCACGATACTTGCGAATGTTACGGTTGGGGAAAACGCCATTGTAGGTGCGGGAAGTGTAGTCACCAAAGACGTGCCCGCCAACAGCATTGTTGTGGGAAACCCTGCCCGAGTCCTGAGATATATTACCGAGCCCATGGGAGTAGGCAATGCCGCCGACCGATAGTATTCCATTTCTTGATTTAATATGCCCCAATCGCCACCTCGAAAGTGAACTAGTAGGTGTGTTTCGTCAGGCCCTCGATACAGCCAATTTCATCGGAGGCCAAATGGTGCAGCAGTTCGAGGATGCCTTCGCGGGTTTCTCTGGAACATCACATTGTGTTGGTGTGGGGAGCGGAACGGATGCATTGCGCTTTGCTCTGATCGCGGCCGGAGTACAGCCGGGAGATGTTGTAGTCACCGTACCGAACACGTTCATCGCAACTGCCGAAGCGATTTCTCAGGCAGGAGCGCTCCCCGAATTTGTGGACGTGGATAACCGAACTTACAACATGGATCCAGAAAAGCTCCGGGAATATATTGCGAACTGCAAGCGTGACATCGATGGCTCCGTACTTAGTTGGCGGAGTGGCCGTCGAGTGGCAGCAATTGTACCGGTCCATTTGTACGGACAGATGGCCGACATGGACCCGATCCTTGAGCTGGCGGAACGCCACGGTTTGCTCGTCATCGAGGATGCGTGCCAGGCCCACGGAGCAGAGTACTTCTCACCACGAACAGGAGTGTGGAAGAAAGCGGGATCGATGGGTCATGCAGCGGCGTTCAGCTTTTATCCCGGCAAGAACCTTGGTGCCTGTGGAGAAGCAGGAGCGGTCACAACGAACGACGAAACGATTGCGCAGAAGATCCGAATGTTGCGCGATCACGGCCAGGTTCGAAAGTACTACCATCAAATTGAGGGATACAACGGTAGGCTGGATTCTATTCAGGCAGGGATCTTAGTGGTCAAACTCAAATTCCTTTCCGACTGGAATGAGAAGCGCCGTGGGCGAGCATGCACATACAATGACTTATTCGCGACCTCGGACGATTGCGTTGAAGTTCCGTACGAAGCTCCATGGGCAAAGTCTGTCTACCACCTGTATGTTATAAGAGCCAAAAAGAGAGACCAGCTTCAAACGCATCTCTTAGAGGCTGGTATTGGGACGGGGATTCACTATCCAATACCTCTGCACCTTCAGACAGCTTACGAGAGGCTTGGATATAGGGACGGAGAGTTCCCGATATCTGAGACTGCAGCTCGGGAGATTCTCTCTCTCCCAATGTACCCGCAAATTGAAATCGAGCAACAGAATAAAGTGACCCGGCGCCTCACCGCCTTTCTCCGAAACGGCAAGCGGCAATCTCGGCTTGCCCGTCCACGCGTAAATACGGCACCGGCGCACCGAACCGGTCTTGGCCCCTTCTGTTAGGAAGTAGTCTGCACGGTTCCGCAATAATGCCACTGGGGTGCCCGGTCAAACCGACTGGAATTTTCGGAGTGAAGACAAGAAACTGATTCGGCGACGGTTAGACTTTTCGATTTCCAAACTGGACATGAGATGATTCATACCTGCCGATTGGCGGGCTCGGCATACTGATGAGACGCCTATTCCTCGACACGTACTTCCAGGCAAGGTCGACTGTGCCCCGGGAATTCCGAATGGTGCTGCGACGCCATCTGGCGAAGCGATCGATGCGCTTATGCGCGGCTTCTTGGCCGATTAATCAGCTGGCTGGCACGGCGCCAGACTGGTGGACTGGATGGCCGGACAATAAGAAGTTCGCCTTTGTCCTGACCCATGACGCCGAAGGAAAGAAGGGATTGAATCGTTGCCGCGAGCTGGCCGAGATGGAGATAAGTTTAGGGTTCCGATCCTCCTTTAACTTCGTGCCCGAAGGGGAGTACGCCACGCCCCGATCGTTGCGCGACTTTCTTACAGCTCACGGATTCGAAGTGGGCGTTCATGACTTGCGCCATGACGGCAAGCTGTACAGCTCTCGAAAGAACTTCAGACAGCACGCGCAAAGAATCAATCAATATTTGACAGAATGGGGAGCTGTCGGGTTTCGATCAGGTTTCATGTTGCATAATTTTGATTGGCTATGTGATCTCAACATTCATTACGACGCATCCAGCTTCGATACTGACCCTTTTGAACCGCAGCCAGACAGCGTGAACACGATTTTCCCCTTCTGGGTAGATCGAAGAGACGGCTCCGGCTACGTCGAACTCCCTTATACGCTGCCTCAGGATTCCACTCTTTTTCTTCTGCTTCAACAGTCGGGGATTGACACTTGGATACAGAAACTTGATTGGGTGGCACAACATGGCGGATTGGCGTTGCTCAACGTTCATCCGGATTATTTGAGTTTTAATGGCATCAGGCGCTCTTCGGAATATAGAGCGCAGCTTTATCAAAGTTTCTTGGAATACGTCAACAGTCGATACCGCCAGGAAGCCTGGTTTGCTCTCCCAAGAGATATAGCCGCATACGTACACCGTGTGAAATCATGTTTCCCCCTCCAGAATGTCAAGCCACCGTCTGCAACTAGGCGCGTTCATTCCTCGGCCGATCGACCGGACAGGCAAGTACCGCCTGTCCCGATCCCATATGGGCGTACCCCCCACCATTTAATCGCGCCGAGCGACTGGCACCTGTGCGGAAAACGTGTCGCCATGGTCATGTTTTCCTTCTACCCAGTAAGTAAGGGGATGAGAGTAGATTTGATCTGCCTTGCTGAAAGTGCTGAAGACCCGAAACACGAGGTATTGAGCGGCATCGACGTGCTGCGTGTTCCAATCAAACGTCGCCGTGGCTCAATTTTCATGTATGGCTTTCAATATTCGTCATTCCTTCTGATCTCGAGCGCAATCGTCGCTGCGCGCTCGCTGACCCACGGCTATGATTTGGTTTATGTGCACAATATGCCTGACTTTCTGGTCCTGAGTGCATTGATCCCGAAGATATTTGGAGCAAAAGTCATCCTCGATCTCCATGATCCGATGCCCGAGCTCATGACGACTATTTTCGGCCTTCAGCCAGATACTTTGCCTGTTCGTTTCTTGAAGCGGCTCGAACGGTGGAGCATTGCACTCGCGGATTCTGTGATTACAGTCAACCGCGCCTGCGCAAAGCTGTTCACCTCCCGGAGCTGCCCTCCGCAAAAAATGAATATTGTCATGAACTCACCAGATGAGCGGATCTTTCACCTTCAGCCTCCGCACGCTGACGCTGGAGAGACCAATGCTCCGGACAAGCCCTTTGTGATCATGTATCACGGGTCTCTAGTCGAACGAAATGGTTTGGACCTGGCGGTCGATGCGCTTGCACAGGTGCGGCAGTCTGTTCCTAATGCGCAGCTGAGAATCTATGGAGCGTACACGGCTTTTCTAGGACGCGTGATGGATTCAATCCGACGTATGGGTTTGCAGCAGGCAGTTCAGTACCTGGGACCGAAGTCGCTGGAGGAGCTCGTTGGGGCGATCGAGGAATGCGACGTGGGAATCATACCGAATCGTCGAAGTATATTCACCGAACTTAATACGCCAACTCGTATTTTCGAGTACCTCGCCCTTGGTAAACCCGTGATAGCCCCGTTGGCGGCGGGCGTCCGCGACTACTTCGACGACGGTTCACTAGTCTTCTTCGAGCTTGGAAACGCGGAGGACCTTGCAGAAAAAATCGAGTATGTGTTCTCACGTCCTGCCGATGCGACCGAGATAACAAGACGGGGGCAAGAGGTTTATCAACAACATGACTGGGCCTCAGAGAGATTACGACTCACAGCCCTTGTCACTGGGCTCCTGAGTACAAAAACCCGAATCGATTCAGTTTCGCTGGCCGCGGAATCGGCGAACGTAAAGGAATGCAACCTTTGAGTCATGAGCGTGATTATGTTTGGCAATGCCGCATACTCAAAACGTTCCAGAGGGGCTCCGCAGGTTGTCGTGTGTTCGTGGGGGTCGGTGATCTGATGCTGGACCGATATCTTTGGGGCGGAGTCGAAAGGGCATTCGTCGATCCCGGCCCACCATCCGAAATCAGTGATGCAGTTGTCTTCGTCTAACTTCCTGGAAGCGCGGAATCAATACCTAACTGCAAGAGAGAAGGCCGGCCCGCGCAATGAGCCGACCCGCTAGGGAGGAGTCTCGCCTATGTGTGAACCCAGAAAGATCGTTGTCGTCGGACTTGGGGAGGTGGGTCGGCCTATCCTTGACCTCGTTTCCAAACATCACTCAGCGCTTGGAGTGGATGTGTCGCCTCCCGCCGAAAGCGTCGCGAGCGTGGACATCCTGCACGTCTGCTTTCCGTTCGGGATCGAGGACTTTGTTGGAGAGACCGCCCGCTATATCGAACTCTTCAGGCCCACGTTGACGATTATCAATAGTACAGTTGCCATCGGCACGACGCGAGCCGTCGCCAAACGAACGGGTGCGGCGGTTGTCAACAGTCCCGTGCGCGGCAAGCACGCTCATATGGTCGAGGATCTCCTTCGCTACGTGAAGTTCGTGGGAGCTATCGATCCCGTCGCCGGGGAGAACGCAGCTCAACATTTCCACTCCCTGGGCATGAAAACGAGCATTCTTTCATCTCCGGAGGCGACTGAACTCGCCAAACTTACAGAGACGACCTACTTTGGGCTGATGATTGCGTGGGCACAGGAAGTAGAACGCTACTGTGATGAACTGTGTCAGAATTATGACGAAGTCGTTTCTTTCTACGAAGAAATCAACTTCTTTCCTCCTGTGAAATACTTCCCGGGCGTCGTCGGCGGCCATTGCGTCCTGCCCAATATCAAAATCCTGAGCGACTTGGGACCCTCGGAGATTCTTCAAGCGATCCTGTCGTCCAACAGAAAGAAAATTGAGCGGGAAGCAGGCAAAGGCGAGGCAGACCCGACAAAGGAAGATGCGATTCCGGCGCGAAGAGTCACTGTTGAGAGGGCAGCAGGTCTATCTCGACCACATTTGATTGCAAGACAGGCACGACCCTGACGGTAAGAAAAGCTAAGTCCCCCAAGTACCGATTAACCTTCCAATTAATCCCAAAAGTTAACGGAAGGACTTGGCGAGCGCACTGAGAGAACCTCATATGGATCAAACCTGTTCCCACCTGCGCTACATTCTGATCACACCTGCTCGCAATGAAGAAGCCTTCATAGAGAAGACGATCGAGTCGGTGATTCACCAGACAGCTCCGCCGTTGAAGTGGGTCATCGTGGACGATGGATCGACGGATAGAACTCGCGACATCGTCAACCGCTATCTTGCGCGGTATAGCTGGATCGAAGTGGTCCAGGTGACGCAACGGCGGGACCGCAGCTTTGCAGCTAAGGTACTGGCCTTCAACGCCGGTTATGACAAGGTCAAAGGTCTCGACTACGACATTGTGGGCAATCTCGATGCTGACCTTTCGTTCGACTCAGACTATTGTGAATTTCTCCTGAGTAAGTTCAGGGAAGACGATACTCTCGGCGTTGCGGGGACCGTTTTCAAGGAAGACGGATACAGCTCTGAGCGGCACAGTTTCGAGGGACATAATCATGTTGCGGGGGGCTGCCAATTGTTCCGACGGCGGTGCTTTGAGGAGATCGGCGGGTTTATACCAAACGAGGCTGGAGGGGTCGATTGGATCGCGGTCACGACCGCACGAATGAAGGGCTGGAAAACTGAGTCGTTCCGAGAGAAGTGGTTCTTTCACCACCGGCATCTGGGTACAGCGGAACGCGGTGTCCTATCCTCTTCGTTTTCCTACGGGGAGAAAGATTACTATCTCGGTGGGCATCCGCTATGGGAAGTATTCCGTGTCGCATACAGAATTACCAAGCAACCATATATCATCGACGGGATTGCCCTAGGGCTGGGCTTCTGTTGGGCTTTTCTTCGCCGCACACCTCGCCCGGTCTGCAGGGATCTCGTTGCCTTTCACCGCCAGGAACAGATGTTCAAGCTCAGGGCTATTCTCAAGTCCCTAGTAACCTTCAGGCAGATCGATAAGTTTCACCTGGAGCGAAATTAACCCACCTCATGACAGGCTTGATGAACGAAGTTCTAATTGGGACAATTGCCACTGCGGTTGAGCATTTCTTCGAGTGGCTAGGTCGCCACGGTGAAACCTCCTACGATCATCAAAGCTTCTTCGCGAGCAATCTCGGGCGAAGTGCCAAGGCTTTGTATTACCGTAGACCTTTCCTGGGAACACTTGCCGTCGCTCCGACGGTATTTTTTGAGGCTTTCGTGCCGGCGGCCCGAACGTTCTACTGGAAGCCGCAGCGCTTCCCTATCGCTGATGCCCATTACGCTATGGGTTTCGCATTCCTTGCGGAACTTTACGGAGTGGACAAGTATCATCAACGAGCCGTCCACTTCCTTGAAGTCCTTCAGGACACTCGCTCCCCGGGTTACGAGGACTACGCATGGGGATATCCGTTCAATTGGGAGACGAGGGCTGGCACTATAAAAGAGGGTACACCTCTCATAACTACATTACCTTATGTTTACGAAGCATTCTCACAGGTTTATGCAATTGATGAGGATCGGAGATGGTTGCAGATAATGCAATCCATTGCCAATCATGCCTTCAGAGATTACCGGGATTGGGAGACGCAGCCTGATACTACAAGTTGTGCCTATCGCCCTGCAACTGATGTTCCGGACTTCGTCATAAACGCGAGCGCCTATCGAGCGTTTCTCCTCACGAAGGCTGGGATCGAACTTTCGGAGCCGCGGTACCTAGAGGTAGCGAGACGGAATCTGAACTTCGTCTTAACCTCTCAAAATGCAGATGGTTCCTGGTATTACTCGATGGACGGGGAGAGGAATTTTGTCGATCACTTCCATACTTGCTTTGTCCTGAAGGCTCTCGCAAAAATCGAAGAACTCACCGGATGCCCTCGCTGCGGAGCCGCGATTGAGCAGGGGATCAGCTATTACCTGAGGAATTTATTCGACGTGCAGGACTTGCCGGTTCCATTCTCCAGGAGGCCGCGGGTCACGGTGTATCGCCGAGAGCTCTATGATTATGCGGAATGCATAAACTTGGCTGTCCTCTTGTATGGTCGCTTCCCAGAGCTAGACAAGAGGTTGTCGAGTGTCGTCACTGATCTACTTATGCGTTGGCAGAAGTCCGATGGCTCGTTCCGAGCGCGCGAGCTTATGGTCGGCTGGGACAATGTCCCCATGCATCGCTGGGCTCAGGCACAATTATTTCGGAGTCTCTGCTTTTTGTTGTCCCGACGGCTGAAAAAGCGCGAAAACAGATTTGCCCACGGTACGCTTCAACCATTGGAGTCGAAGGCTACCCAGTAGCGATATCTTATGTGTGGCATCTGCGGACAATACAATTTTGGCAACCTGGCGCCGGTTCAGCGTCGAGACATCGAAGCGATGACCAAGACGCTCATCCATCGGGGCCCTGATGATGAAGGGTATTACATCGCGGGACCGCTCGGGTTCGGTTTCCGAAGACTCTCAATCATTGATCTTGCGGCTGGTCATCAACCCATGTCGGATTGGGAAGAATCCGTTTGGGTGGTTTTCAACGGCGAAATTTATAACTTCCCTCAGCTCAGGCAAGAACTAGAAGGTTACGGCCACGTTTTCCGGACGAAATCGGATACAGAGGTCATAGTTCATGGATACAAGCAGTGGGGTGATGACGTGCTTAATCGCCTCAATGGCATGTTCGGTCTGGCCATATGGGATGCGCGCCAAAAGCGCCTGCTGCTCGCACGGGATGCATTCGGTATCAAGTTGGTCTACTACAGGATCGATGGGGATCGTTTGTATTTCGGTTCGGAGATGCGCGCCGTTCGTGCAGCGACCTCGGAAAGCGCAGAAGTCGATCCCATTTCATTGAATCTTTTTCTGCGTCATCGCTATACGCCGGCACCCCACACAATAATGAAGGACGTACGCAAGCTCGCTCCAGGAACCAAACTGACAGTCCAGGATGGCTCCTGTCAGTTGAGCCGGTGGTATGTCTTCAAGCCTGTGCCTTTTGAGCGGACTAAGTCGCCGGACGAAGCCGCGGAGGAGTTGCTGGAGCTTTACAAGCGGACGATCCGGCGGCAGCTCATGAGTGATGTGCCAGTTGGCTTGCTTTTGAGCGGCGGAATCGACTCCGGGCTACTGCTGGCTTTGATGAATCTCTACGGCAGTGCCTGGTCGACCTACACCATAGGATACGGATCTTCCTACGCCGACGATGAATTGACGGAAGCTTCGGAGACCGCGCGGATACTCGGATCAAAGCACACCATCGTCAGAATTACCAGATCGATCTTCGAGGAGACGCTTCCGAAGATCGTTGCCTCGCTGGAAGAACCGATTGCAAGTTCCTCGATTGTGCCGATGTACTTCGTTTGCGAGCGCGCTCGCCAGGACGTCAAGGTCGGCTTGGTCGGTCAGGGACCGGACGAGTTGTTCGGTGGTTATCGTCGCCATCTTGGCGTCCGCTATGGGGCGCCCTGG
>QIAN01000222.1 GCA_003225005.1 Acidobacteriota bacterium
GAAAAATGCTTCTCCGTCGACCGGAAGGCGGAAAGATTCGCGACATCCAGCCCCTGTCACCACCGAAGACGCTCGTCTGGTGTTGTGCCCCTGGGTTAGGTTTAGGTGATTCCATCTCAGCAGCTGCATCTTCGTTAGTAGCGACGACGCCGATCAGTTTCGAAACGAAAATCAAGCCGTGCGGTTGTACGGTGTCAACCATGGGTCTATCTGAGGCTCGGGGCCTAGTGCTTTTTCGGGTTATCCGAGGGGGCATAGGGGTTACACAGAGACTGGGTGCCACAGGCACCGTGTCGTCTACAGGCCATAGTCATACTCACCCTCGAACCCGAGCGTCTCCAGAACCGACTGGCCACCACCAGAGAAGATCACCGGAGATGGAGGGGCTCTTCACCCGAGACGCTCAAGCGGCTTGCGATTTTAGTTTTTCTGCGTCGAAGTTTTCTCCCTTCTTCCAAAGTGTCAGCGTAATCGCTGCCAGCTTGCGCGCCAGCGTGAGACGCGCCATGGTCGGCTTGATGCCTTTGGCCAGCGCAGCTTGGTAGAAGTCCTGGAACGGTCCGGAACGCACACTGGCCATGGTGGCCGCTCCTTTGAACAGACCTTTGAGATCATGGTTGTGGTCTTTGTTCAGGCCCCGGATGGAAAGCAGTTTCTTGGAACGCCGCACTTGACCTTCGACCAAGCGGTATTCCGCACTGATGCGGGTTTCCAAGGCCAGTCCGCTATAGGCCCACAGTTGTCGCTTGCTGCGGAAACGATGCGGAGTCTGGATCAGGGCCACGGCCAGCGCCGAGCGAATCGGCCCCAGATACGGAATCTGTCGCAGCTTCGCGGTGATGGCATGCTTGCGACTTTCGGCCAGCAGTTCCCGCCGCGCTTGCTGACGCAAGTGTTGCAACATGTCCAGCTGCTCATAGAGTCGCTCCGCTCGTCGCCGCACGCCGGCTTCCCGAATCTTGGCCAGCCACTGAGCTCGATGCCGACGATAGTAGACATCTCTTCCCGCACAAGGAATCGCCCAGCTGCGATACACCGCTTTCAGTCGGTTCATGACCCGCGACAGGTCTTTAACGATGGTCAAGTAACTCCGCGCCAGTTCCCGCAGCATGCGCACGCCTGTCTCGCCGTGGTAAACCGGTTTGAGCTGATTGCCGCGTAACAACTCCGCCAGCTTGCGGGCATCGATCCGATCACTCTTGTTCCCGTCTTTGAGCAACGCGTTCTTCCGTGGATTGCACACCACCAGTTTGTCAACGTGAGGCTTGAGCAAATCGTACAGCCAGACCGACCAGGTTCCTTCCTCGAAGGTCACTGACAAAGTTCCGCGCAAGCCGGCGAAGAACTGAAGAATCGTCGCCGCTTCTGTTTCCAGAATCGATTCCATGACTAACTTACCCGTGGAATCCAGTACCGCCACCACGATGGTTGCTTGATGAACGTCCAGCCCAATATACTTTTCATCGTCCACGAGGGTGCTCCTTTCTGTAGGTCATGATGCAGACCATCACAACCTACTCCTAAAGGGGCGCCCTTTTATAATGCGGTTACAACAGCGCCGGGAGCGTTCCTCCGTTTTGACTGCTAGGATGCCGCCCTCAGGCTGCAATTCTGTATTGGCAAAGCGCGTAAAACCACAGGAACGGATGCACCCTTACAAAAATTGTTTACATCGCACTGTGGATCAAGTGCAGCCTGATTGTTTCCCGCTAGTACGAAGATGTTTGTTATTCCATTCGTGCAGAACGTTTCTCCATCAAGGAGTTGGAAGCTGAAGTTCTTTCCTGTCGTTGAAACCAATTGCAATGCTACGGAAACGCAATTCTGTACCAACGTCTGGTTAGTTCCTATTGTTGCGCAAGCTGGAAGAACAAATCCCTCTTCTCCTCCCAGAGCAAGCAAACTACATGGAGGAGCCGGAAGAGGTATGCCAGATTGCCCGCACCCGGGACCCGTAGTGATTATTGGGAAGCCTCCCTGCTGCGAACTGAGACTGCTTCCTTTGACTACAAAAATCACATTTCCGAAGGAGATCGGATCTACCGTCACAGCTGACGCATCAAGATTCAGCTTGTATGAACTCACGACTCCTGTTGTGCCGTCACTATTAGCTCTTATGGCAGAGCCTAGATATTCAAAGTTGCCAATGGTGATCGACTTGGTTTGTGGAGCGTTTGACTTTGTTTGTGCAACCGCTGGTGAAACGGCTAGAAGTACTAACAGAACCACTGCCCAAACCGTATTGATGAACATTTGTCCTCACAGATTAGGAGACTAGGCGGGGGAAAGCGCATTATAGTCCATGGTGGCCCTCGATCGGTATCTTTGATGTGGTGGGTCCCAGGTTTCGGTTTTCGCAGGGACTCACGTTGTCGAAAAGGACCTCGACTTGTGTGGGCTGGCTTCGCAGAAAGAATAGCAATGAACGCAAGAATCGAGGCGATTGATCGCATTGATAGCTCCCCGTTTCTCAGCGGAAGCATCATAACTGCAACATCGCTATATCCCTCACTGACCTTGGTCGTGGTCGTTTTGGCGAAGAACTGCTGTGATAAAAACGTGATAGTTCCATGTTCAGAACGGGTCAGAGTTGAACAAAACGGATCAGAACGCATTTCTGGTAACTGGTTGAAGAATCAAGTAGAGTAGAGAATTTTCCTAACCCGTCAGAACACACTAGGTGATCTTCAAAACCGGTGGGTGGCAGGCAATCCTGTCACCGGTGGGTTCGACCCCCATTCGCTTCCGCCAAGAAATCCCCTGGAAACAGGCCTTTCCTATGAGCTTGTCTGTCCGTGGGCTTCCTCGCGGACCTCCAAACAAATCGTCAGCCGTCCGCATGTGCAGGCTTGCCAGAATTGCGGCCTTGATTCCGATGACTCGCTGACGCCCCTCCTCCATGACGGTGAATGGTACATCTTCGCCGTATGTCGCTTTAATGTCGCGCTCTTTCCTGCTCTTCGGACGTTCTCGTTGACTGGTGAACCGCCGCGACCTACTATTGCCGCTCAGTGGTCACTCCATCCCAATTCATCGGCCAAACCATTTCGCACTACCGCATCGTCGAGAAACTGGGCGGCGGAGGGATGGGTGTGGTTTACAAGGCCGAGGACACCCGGTTGCACCGATTTGTCGCCCTGAAATTCCTGCCCGATGAAGTCGCCAAAGACACCCAAGCTCTTTCCCGTTTTCAACGTGAAGCGCAGGCCGCGTCGGCTCTCAACCATTCCAACATCTGCACGATTCACGACATCGGCGAGGAGAGCGGCCAGGCGTTCATCGCCATGGAGTTCTTGGATGGCCAGACTCTGAAGCACTTGATCGGCAACCGCCCTCTTGAACTGGAGACGCTGCTTTTGCTCGGAATTGAGATCGCAGACGCGCTGGACGCGGCGCACGCGGAAGGAATCGTTCATCGCGACATCAAGCCCGCGAATATTTTCGTAACTAAACGCGGACACGCCAAGATTCTCGACTTTGGGTTGGCGAAGGTTGCGGCGGCGAAAAGCTCGGCCGGTCAGGTGGCTGCCCTTAACACAAATTCGGGCACGCTGGATGGTGAGAACCTGACCAGCCCAGGCGCGGCCATCGGCACGGTGGCGTACATGTCCCCGGAGCAGGCGCGGGCGAAAGAACTGGATGCGCGCAGCGATTTGTTCTCCTTCGGTGCGGTGCTGTACGAAATGGCGACGGGCGCATTGCCTTTCCGCGGCGAGAGTTCTGCGGTCATCTTCCGCGAGATTCTGGATCGTGACCCGGTTCCGCCGGTACGGCTGAATCCTGACCTTCCGCCCAAGCTGGAAGAGATCATCAATAAAGCGTTGGAGAAGGATCGAGAGCTGCGCTACCAGCACGCTGCCGACATGCGGACCGATTTGAAGCGGCTGAAACGGGAAACGGACACGGGACGTTCGGGTGCGGCTAGTTCCGCGGCGATGCCGGTGGGGTCGGATAGTGGTTCTCGGGCGGCAGTGGCGCCGGCAATTCCGTCTTCGGGTTCGACTCCAGCAATGGTTGCGGCATCTTCGTCGGACGCCACTCAGCCGCCGGCAGCCATGGCGAGTGGGGGAAGCAAACTTTGGAGAGTGCTTCTTCCGACGGCTATCGTTTTCATCGCGGCACTCGTTGCCGCTGGCCTCTACCTGCGCTCGCGGCCGGAAGCCGGGGCGACGAAGACAGAGCGGCTCACCGAGAAAGACAGCGTGGTGCTCGCGGATTTCGACAACAAGACTGGTGATGCCGTCTTCGATGATGCACTGAAGCAGGCGTTGTCGGTACAACTCGGGCAATCACCATTCCTCAATATTCTCTCCGACCGCAGAGTCGAAGAAACGCTGCGTTTGATGGGCCGTCCCTCGACAGAGCGGATCACCCGCGATGTGGCGCGGGAACTTTGTATTCGGACGGGCAGCAAGGCGATCGTCCTCGGGTCGATTTCCAACCTGGGAGGCCAGTACGTGATTGGCCTGAACACCGTCGGATGCAACAGCGGAGATACGCTGGCCACTGAACAGGAGCAAACAGACGCGAAGCAGGACGTGTTGAAGGCGCTTAGCACGGCGGCCTCTGCGCTGCGGGGAAAACTTGGTGAATCCCTGGCCACCATCCAGAAGTTCGATGTCCCGGTGGAGGCAACCACACCTTCGCTGGAAGCTTTGAAAGCTTATAGCATGGGCATTACCACCGGGCGCACGAAGGGCGATGCTGAGGCCATTCCGTTCATGAAGCGCGCCATTGAACTCGACCCCAATTTCGCCATGGCCTATGTCGGGCTGGGCGTCGAGTACGCGAACCTCGGGCAAGCAAGCCTGGCGGCCGGATATGCCAAGAGAGCCTATGACCTCCGAGATCGCGTGAGTGACCGCGAGAAGTACCGCATCTCCGCGTTTTACTATCAGTACGTCACCGGTGAAGTGGAAAAGGCCACGGAAGCATACGAACTCTGGGCCAAAACTTACCCGCGGGATCTGGTACCGCACACCAACTTGGGTTACATATATAGCACTCTCGGACAATACGACAAGGCAGCGGCCGAGACTGAACAGTCGCAGCGTCTTGAGCCCAGTCTGACGGGGTTCGGTAATCTTGCTGGCATTTACATGAACCTGAACCGTCTGGACGACGCGCGGTCAGTGCTGCAGCAGGCCCAAGCCAACAAACTCGATGGGTTGGTGATTCGTGTCACCTGGTACGACCTTGCATTTCTGCGCAGTGATGCGGCTGAAATGGAGCGGCAAGCAGCCTGGGCAGCCGGCCGGCCCGGGGAAGAAGACTCGATGCTCTCGACCCAGTCTGATACTGAAGCCTATTACGGTAGATTGACTCGAGCCCGCGACTTCTCTCGCCGTGCGGTGGACGCCGCGGTACGGGCCGATTCCAAGGAGACGGCTGCGCTGTGGCAAGCCAACGCCGCCTTGCGGGAGGCTGAGTTCGGCAATACTGCCGTCGCCAAACAGCAGGTGGGTGCTGCCCTGGCTAGGGCTCCGGGACGAGACGTAAAAGTGCTGGCCGCCATGACCCTAGCGCGAGCAGGCGAGACGGCACGAGCGAAGGCGATCGTCGAGCTGTTAGAAAAAAGCGAAGCTACCAACACAATGCTGAAGATTTACTGGCTGCCGACGATCAAGGCAGCCATCGAACTCAACAGGGGTAACTCATCTCAGGCACTGATTGATCTGGAAGCACCCGCCCCGTACGAACTGGGTGGGCCAGTGCCCATAAGCGGCTTATACCCGGTTTACGTGCGCGGCCTCGCGTTCCTGACGGCTCACAACGGCGCTGCGGCCGCCGGTGAGTTCCAGAAGATTCTCGATCACCGCGGCATCGTGCTCAACCTGCCTCTGGGAACGCTGGCCCAACTGCAACTTGGCCGGGCCTATACATTGTCTAGCGACACGGCTAAGGCTCGAAGCACCTATCAGGATTTCTTCAACGTCTGGAAAGATGCCGACCCCGACATCCCCATCCTGAAGCGGGCCCGGGAGGAGTACGCGAAGCTGCAGTGAAATTTCTTGGGTTATGTTCAGCGGATTCCATTAAGAGCAGCTCGAAGATCGGAAAGGAACTTGGCTTATGCTGGAGATTCAGACCACGCACCTGCGCCTTGACGTTGTTGTCCTGGAAATAACGGGAAGAATCAAGATCGGCAGGGAAGGCAAGCAACTGGAAGAGGCCGTCGACAGCCTCGTGAGTGGGGAGCGGAAAAAGGTTATCTTTGACCTAACCGGCGTGACGCACATCGATAGCACTGGAATTCGGATCATCGTGATGTCTGCCGGCCAAGTGAAGAAGGCGGGAGGAGAGTTGCGACTGGCAGGGGCCAACGGACATGTGGAACAAGCGTTGAAGATGACGCACATAGATCAGATTGTCGGACTGCACCCCACGACCGTGGCAGCGGCGACAGGCTTCTGACATGGATAGGGAGGTGGTGGCCTTATCCAAAGTGTTGCCTGTCAGGATTTCCTCACCCTCTGGAAAGATGCCGACCCCGACATCCCCATCCTGAAGCAAGCCAAGGCGGAGTACGAGAAGCTGCAGTAGCTTGCCGGAGTTCGGTCTTTAGTGACCTTGGTTGAAACCGCCGCGATTGTGTTTCTGTGGCAGGTATCCTCATCGAACTTGCTATCTTCGCGAAAGCGCCGTCTGACGCGGCATTCACCTGGTCTAACGCAACCTCAGATCGCCCGCAAGCGGAGAGTGTCGGAGCGAACCATACGCGCGCGCCTAGAAGAGCTACCGCCGGAGCCACCGAAGGAGACCACCGCCGCTGATGTGTTGAGGCTGCGTATGCGTGCGAACCGGGGCAGGAATACGTTCTGACAAAAACCCTTCTCAGGTACATGATGAGGTCGGCATTAGCACTACTCTATTTCTCAATTTGGCGATCCGCCTGTATGAAAGATTTGGTTTCGAGCGGACTAACGATGGGCCTTCGATCTCTTTGGCACGCTGCTGTTCACGATGGTGAATCCCCTCTCGCGATAACCGAGCCTCGCTTCCGTCGCTGAACAGCCAAGGCGGCATCCCTTGGATGGTTCGCGCTGGCCGGCGATCCTCTAGCTTCATTTCTGCAACAAAATATCTCTGGAATCCGTATCCAATATTGATTGGCACGGAATCCGCGGAGAGGCTTACCTTCCCGGCTGGACCGCGTCCAACTGCTGGTAGCGCTGTGTCTTTGAGCGATCTCATTTTCGACGTCCTGCGGACATTGTGGGCACACAAGCTGAGGGCATTTCTGACCATGTTTGGCATTGCCTGGGGAATCGTGTCGATTGTGCTGATGGTGGCGGCGGGAGAGGGGCTACGCAAGGGCCAGGAGGATCAGGCCAGGAATCTGGGCAAGGACGTGATGATCGTTTTCCACGGCCGCACCAGCCTGCAGGCCGGTGGGACGCATGCGGGACGAGTGGTGCACTGGGAGGCTGAGGATGTCCCGGTCGTGCAGTCTGAGTCTCCAGACTGCGAATACGCGATTCCGGAGTTAGAGCAGGATACTGTGCGCACGCACAGCAATTTCAACAATGCAGCGTTCACCGTGACCGGGTCGTATCCACAGTTCGGATACATCCGGAGTCTCGACGTGGGCCAGGGACGCTTCTACGACTGGGATGATATGCGCGAGGAAAGGCGTGTGGCGTTTTTGGGATCGGACGCGGCCAAACAATTATTTCAAGGGCGCAGTCCCGTGGGCGATACGGTTTACTTGAACGCCTTTCCCTACACCGTGATTGGCGTGATGGCTAAGAAGAAACAGGATTCGAGCTACGACGGTTGGGACGTGAACAAGGTTTTTGTTCCGTTCTCCGCCATGCGGCGTGATTTTCCCGACAAACCGCCCGGAACATCGAGCACTTTTGATCAATTGCTGGTAACGCCGAAATCTGTCGAGCAGCATGAAGCTTGCAAGCACGAAGTGCGCGTAGCGCTGGCGCGAATGCATCGCTACGAGCCTGCGGACAAGGAAGCTTGCCCCATCTGGGATACGGTGCAGGAGGCGCAGGCGTTCAAGACGATGACGGACGGAATGAAGTATTTCCTGGGAGCGGTGGGGATTGTGACGCTGCTGCTGGGTGGCATTGGCGTGATGAATGTAATGATGGTGGCGGTACGCGAACGGACGCGGGAGATTGGCGTGCGCAAAGCGATCGGGGCTCCGTCGGGAACCATTTTGCGGCAATTCTTTCTCGAGGCCTTGATTATCGCTTCTCTCAGCGGAGTGATTGGGCTGGGAGTGGCATTCGGCTTTTGCGCACTGGTGAATCTGTTGCCGATGCCCGACTTCTTTGCTGGTCTGCTGCCCAGTTGGACTTCAGGGTTGGTGGCGACCGGCTTGTTGGGGACGGTTGCCGTGGGCGCGGCGCTGTACCCGGCGCGGATGGCGGCTTCCGTCGATCCTATTGAGGCGTTGAGGTATGAGGCCGGGGGATAGGAATGTTTACCACGAAGGGCACGAACGATCACCAAGAAAACCTGACTCTGTCACTTAGTGAAACTTCGTGTCTTTGGTGGTTCATAGATTTTCAACGAATGTTAATTGAGATCATTCTCGAGGCTTGGATCGCGCTGAAGCGGAACCTTACGCGCAGTCTGCTGACCATGCTGGGGATTGTTTGGGGGATTGCCACCGTCACCCTGCTGATCGCCTACGGAAGCAGCTTCCGCAGCGTTCTGGTGCACGGGTTTGATGCCTTTGGCAAAAGTGTGGTGATCTGCTGGCCGCAGCAGACCAGCGAGCAGCCGGGTGGGCAGCGCGCGGGCAAGAAAGTTCTTCTCGAGCAAGCTGACCTGGAGATGGTGAAGCAGACAGCTCCGCTGGTGAAGCATGCGTGTTTGGAAACCGTCAGGCGGCCCGGGATTGTCTATGGTGACCGCATGGTGGGAACGGCACCGGTGCGCGGAGTTTGCCCTGAGTACGGTGAGATGCGGAACGAAGTGCCTTCGGAAGGACGCTGGATTAATTCTGAGGACGAACTGGAGCGGCGGCGCGTGATCTTTCTGGGTGGCCGTCTCAAGGAACAACTCTTCAGCGGGCGTCCAGCAGTGGGAGAAACGGTGCTTGTGAGCGGGGTGCGCTTCACTGTGGTCGGAGTGATGGCGCGCAAGATCCAACTCAGCAATTACTTCAGCAGCGATGACGAGTCGTCATGGATTCCTTACTCGGCGGCGGGTGATTTGTGGAACACGCGATACGCCGCAGTGATGGTGTTTGAGCCAATCGCACCCCAGTTCGAGAAGAAAGCCATGGCGCAGGTTTTGGCGGCGGTGGCAACCAGACAGCAATTTTCGCCGACCGATCCGAAAGCCTTCCAGATGTTTGGGCGGGATGAGTTTCGTCCGGTGATTGATGCGTTGACGATCGGGTTGCAGGTCCTGCTGACCTTTATTGGGACCCTGACTCTAGGGATCGGCGGCGTGGGCGTGATGAATATCATGCTGGTGTCGGTGGACGAGAGGATTCGCGAGATCGGACTGCGCCGTGCACTGGGCGCGAGGAAACGACACATCAAGCTGCAGTTTCTGGCCGAGACCCTGTTGATCATGATGGCGGGCGGGGCCATCGGCGTGGCACTTTCGTATGCGATTGCAGCTGCTGTAGGCACGCTGCCGTTGATGGGACCTCTGTTTGAGGACGATTCGGGGCAGGCCGACATTCACCTGCGGATTTCGATGCTGACCGTGATGTTGTCGAGCATTGTGCTCTTGATGGTCGGCGTCCTTAGCGGGATGGTTCCAGCATTGCGGGCCTCGAAGCTGGACCCGGTGGAAGCGCTGCGGTATGAGTGAGCTGAGAAAGTGAGAGGTCAAAAGTACACCCGGAACCGCCCGGCGGCGATTTCGGTCTTCTCCGACCAGCGCCGGACGAAATCCACGATCTGATCCCGCGTATCGTGCGGAACCCAGACCCCGGTCAGAGTTCCCCCAAGCGTTTTTTTAGTGCGACGTGCTCCGCCATCAGTTTCGCCTCATCTTTGGTTTGGATCTTCTTCTCCGCTTGGGCGATCCGCTCCTGCTCTGCGGAATGGTTGGGCCGCGCTTTCGGCTGAAAGGCAGCCGCGCCGTCCTCGAAGAACTCCTTCTGCCAGCGGTAGAAGACCGTGGGCTGGAGTCCCTGTTTGTCGCACAGCTCAGGATTCGTCGTCGCGGGATGTCCGTTGGTAGTGCCGGAGCCACGGCGCCTCCTAGAGCAATGGGCGGAAAAATATCGCAAACGCTACCGCTGGCGGCTGAGAAGTTCATTTCAAACCAATAATCCTTTCGGTCGCACATTGGAAGACATCAATCCAGGATTGAAGTCGATGATCGCAACGCCGTACGTCTTCAGCGGAGCCATGGCTGCTTCCGATGTCCGTTTGTCGACATCGATCAGGTGGAGATCTTCTTCTTACTTGCCGGCGCGGGCGACCGACAGCTCCGAGAATTGAAAAGCGAACCGAATGCCGGACCGAAATTGCGCTTCACCTATCCCTATGACGACGGCGTCTTCAGTACTCCGGGCGTGTAAGTCAAGCTCCGCTATCTTCTCCCATCCAGGTGTATCTCGATCTGTACGCTCGTGGAGGACGTGACTTCAAGCAAGCCGAGTATCTGCTGGCAAACATTATTCGGCCGCGTTGGGGGACGGCATGATTCCGGAACCACAGCGAACCTACGTCCTGGAACTGCTGCAGGCGGTCGGGCCGATCGCGGACGACTTGGTCGTGGCCGAAGGGCATGATTGAGAGATGCCCAGTAGCCTTTCCCACAGGTTCGGCCGGATGTATCGGCGCAGCATGGCTTTCATAGTCCGGGTAGGTCTTCTCCCGTACTCTGGGTTTCACGGCCGTCTCACGCCATCGATCAAGATACTCGTTGAGGGTGATCTGTGCTCCTTCCAAATCACGCCGCAAATCACGTTCGCGCAACCTCTAAGTCAGGTAGGCTGGCGCTTCCCGCACGAGCCCGTGGATGGTTCGATTGTGGTATCTGCATTTGTTCTTTTCACGATCACGACCGAGATAAACCCGAATGAGCCGTCTGCGGTCGCCCCATGCGATGATTTGACCAACTTTGGGAGCCACATAGCTCATTGCAATTGACAAGGCAACTTTCCTTTGCCATATTGTCGAAGCGGTTAGCAAGATTGCCCTGAGCATCCCTTGCTTGCGCTCGAGGGTGCTTAGACTCGCGCGGAGACCGACATGAACAAACCTGAATCTCTCCACTCCCGGAGTTTGCCTCCGGAACAGGGGGGCGAACTGCTTCATTTGCCGCGCCAGAAGGCCGGATGGGAATGGATGAGCTTCTTCGTTCGGCGGCTACTTCCCGGTGAAGTCTACCCGACCAATACGGACGGCGAGGAAGCGGCGTTCGTCCTTCTCGGGGGAGTCTGTTTAGCCGATTGGGGAGAGGGGACACAGCGCATCGGAAAAAGGAAAAATGTCTTCGATGGTTTTCCTTTTGCAGTGTACCTGCCCAGTGGAAAGAACGTAAGTTTTGCCGCGGAATCTGCCTGCGAAATCGCCGAATGCCGGGTCCCCTCAAAAGCCAAACTTGAGCCCAGACTGGTCACTCCTCAGGATGTAGTCAGCGGCCTGCGGGGAGGCGGCAACGTTTCACGCCAGATCGTCGACGTCATCACGCCTGCCTTTCCTGCGGACAAACTCATGGTGATCGAGGTCTACACACCCGGCGGAAACTGGTCGAGTTATCCGCCCCATAAGCATGACGTGCACGATCCGCCCCGCGAAGTCGACCTCGATGAGATCTATTACTACCGCATGAACCAACCGGAGGCCTTCGCGTTCCAGCACCTTTATTCGAGGCAGAATTCAGTCGAGCGAACGTTGAAAACCAAAGACGGGGATGCCGTCCTCGTGCGCAGCGGTTACCATCCCGTAGTCGCCGGACCGGGATATGACGTGTATTACCTGAATTTTCTTGCCGGATCGTCTCGCACGCTGGCGGTCACCGAGGACCCCCGACATGTGTGGATACGTTCCACGTGGAAAGAAACGGACCCCCGCTTGCCGATGGTGACAGGATGATCAGTCCGTGCAGGGTTGCAACGGTTCCTTTAGATTGGCGCAACGGACAACCCCGTTTGCCTGGACTTGTCAACTTACCCCACCAAAATCAAGGACGGCCAGATCTTCGTGGGAATTCCCCAGTAGGTCGTTCGTCACGGCTTGTCGTGCGCGTGCAGGGCCGCAGCGGCCTCTCTCTTTGGGTATAGCATGAAGCCGCAGGATTCACGCACGCGTAGCTGCGGCAACATGTTCACGGTTATGGGTTGGGTGCGCTTGCCTTGAATGCGCTCCAGAATGAGTCGTACCGCTGCATCACCGAGTTCATACTTCGGCAATTCGATGGTCGTCAGGCGGGGTCGAAAGCAACCCAGCCAGGGGTAATCGTCAAAACTGACCAGGCCAAAATCTTCGGGGCACCGGAGACCGATTTCGTCCGCGGCGCTCATGAATCCAATGGTCATCAGGTAATTGGTCACCAGAACCGCATCCGGACGATGCGGCAACAACGCATGCCCGGCACGATGGCCGGATTCGATACGATAGTCGCCTTCAAACGTTAGCTCCGGAAGATACTCAAGTCCCCATTGTTCCAGGGCAGCGCAGTACCCCTGTCGGCGGGCCCGTGCATTGCTGACATCCAGAGGTCCGCTGACGAATGCGATTTTCTTATGGCCGATGCGCGCAAGGTGAGAGATGGCCTCGATCGCGCCTAGTCTGTCATTGGTCTGCACAATATCGGTTTTCAGACCGGGACAGGTTCTCATCAACAAGACGATCGGAACTTTGGCCTCCTCCAACATCCGGCGTTGCGCAACCGTGAGCGTCGAGGGAGTTTTATTCAGAATGATCCCGTCGACCCGCTTGGAAACCAGGAGCTCCAGGTAAACCGCTTCCTTATCCTCCTTATCGTCGCTGTTGCAGAGCAACATGCTATAGCCGGCCTTCTGGGCGGCATCCTCGGCACCACGCACAATGGCAGGGAAGAAGGGATTGGCGATGTCGGTCACGACCATGCCCAGCGTGTGGGTTTGCTGTTTGGCCAGACTGCGGGCCAGCAAGTTGGGACGGTAATTCAGCTTGCGAACAGCAGCTTCGACACGGCGAGCCAGGGTCGTGCTCACCCGGCCGGTGTCGTTGATCACCGCCGACACGGTGAATACCGAAACCTTAGCCTCACGGGCCACGTCGTAGATGCTGGGCACTTTGGAACCTCGGTTCGCGGTTCGCGTTCGCTTTACGTTCTTAGGCATAAGAGGCTACGACTGTACAACACAATCAAAGGCTTCCCCAAACCTGCATACATTAATATGCTCTGCCACACCGGCAACATATATCACGATGGCGATGCCGCCGGCCGTTGAGTTGTGCTGGCAGGAAGCTGAGGCGCAGCGACTTTCATGGTCGCGGTGCAGCATTTTCCAAGAGGAACTAACCCCTTATGGGAACCATCGTCAACTCAAACTGCAGGTCTATTCTGCTTTGTGATCGTTCCCAGCACACCTTGTAAGCGATGATTTTATCAGGGATCATCCCTTATCTAAGCGATTTGGAGTTCTTGGCAACAAGCTGTTGGCGCTTTGCCTCGAGTTGCAGTATCCTTTGCTCGGCACAGCGTTCCTGGCGGCGCAGGAACGGCGAGTTCCGTTTGCAGCAGCGGAGGGGACGGACCGCGAGCGCCTACAGCCGAGGATGGTCGCAACCGGAGTGCGGAAACCATGACGCGAAGACTGACGATGGCGCAGGCTGTCATCCGGTTCCTGAAAGTCCAACATGTATCGCGCGACGGAAGCGAAAGCCCGTTCTTCGCGGGCTGCTTCGGCATCTTCGGGCATGGCAATGTGGCGGGTATCGGGCAGGCGCTACAGCAAAGCTCGGACTTCCCCTACTATCTGTGCCGCAATGAGCAGGCGATGGTGCATACGGCCGCTGGCTTCGCAAAGATGAGCAACCGCCTGCGGGCGCTGGTGTGCACCACTTCCATTGGCCCCGGGGCTACCAACATGGTGACCGGCGCAGCGGGCGCGACCATTAACCGCATTCCGGTGTTACTGCTTCCCGGCGACATTTTTGCACGCCGGAACGTCGCTCCGGTCCTGCAGCAGCTGGAGTTGGCTTCTACCCAGGATGTCTCTGTCAACGATTGTTTCAAACCCGTTTCGCGCTATTGGGACCGTATCGAGCGTCCCGAACAAATCCTGACTTCTCTTCCGGAAGCGATGCGAGTGCTTACTTCGCCCGCGGAGACTGGCGCGGTGACCTTAGCGCTTCCCCAGGATGTCCAGGCCGAGGCTTTTGATTATCCGGAGGAATTCTTCCAGCGCCGCAGCTGGACAGTTTCCCGGCCCCGTGCTGATGCTGCTCTGCTGAATCAGGCTGTCGGGTGGATTCGCGCTGCCCAACGGCCACTGATCATCGCTGGCGGTGGCGTGATCTATTCGAATGCCACGGAGGCACTGGCGGGCTTTGCCGCGCGCACTGGAATTCCGGTGGCGGAGACGCAAGCTGGCAAAGGTACGCTCAACTTCGATCACGCTCAGTCGGTGGGTGCGATTGGTGTTACAGGAACTTCCGTGGCTAACCGATTGGCCCGCAACGCAGACTTGATTCTGTCATTCGGCACACGCTACAGCGATTTCACGACTGCCTCGAAGACCGCTTTTCAGAATCCAGATTTGCGGTTCATCAATGTGAACGTTGCCGAGTTCGACGCTTTCAAGCACGCCGCTTTGCCGCTGGTCAGCGATGCCCGCACCACTTTGGAGGAGCTCTCCGGCGCGCTCGCTTCGTATCGCGTCTCTGAAGACTACCGCTCGGAGATATCTCGTCTCCGAAGCGAGTGGGCACCCGAAGTAGACAGGATCTACAGCCGGCGGCACGGTCCGCCGTTCAGCCAGGGAGAGGTGATCGGAGTGCTGAATGCCGCTCTTGGTCCGCGCGACGTGATCGTGTGTGCTGCAGGCAGCCTTCCCGGTGATCTGCACAAGCTCTGGCGCACTCGCGATCCCAAAGGCTATCACCTCGAGTACGGTTACTCTTGCATGGGGTACGAAATCGCCGGCGGCCTGGGGGTGAAAATGGCTGACCCCAGCCGCGAGGTCTACGTACTGGTGGGCGACGGTTCGTATCTGATGATGGCGCAGGAGATTGTCACGTCGCTGCAGGAGAACATCACGCTCAACATCATTCTATTCGACAATTCGGGATTCTCCAGCATCGGCGGCCTGAGCCGCGCTTGCGGCAGTGGAGGATTCGGCACGAGATATCAATATCGTAATCAAGGAAAAGTCAGCGCCGTAATTCCTGTCGATTTCGTGGCGAATGCGGCCAGTCTGGGCGCGCATGCCGTGCGAGCGCGAACTCACGAGGAGCTGACGGAGGCTTTGGCTGGATTGAAAAAACAGACTCGCACCTCGGTCGTGGTCGTGGAGACCGACTATTACGATTCTGTCCCGGGCTATGAATCGTGGTGGGACGTGCCGATCGCTGAGGTCTCTGAATCGGAGTCCGTTCAGAAAGCCCGCAAGGCTCATGTCGAGGGCAGGAAGCGGGAGAGATATTTCTGGCCGCCTCAGCGGTGAAGCTGGATCTCGAGTCGTTATGAGGGTAGTTCTACAGTTGCGGTTTGACGAGGATGCGGAGCATGGGTGTTGCTGACCGCGCAGTGCAAGCGCGAAGACTTTCGGAGAGAAACCGGCATGCATAAGTTGGGAGTCGGTGTACTTGGAGTGGGGGAAATGGGCCGGCGCCACGCGGAGAATCTCCGTCGCCTGATACCCGAGGCTCGCCTGGTAGCCGTGGCCGACATCGCCGCCACCCGGGCCAGGCAGGTGGCGGATGAACTTGAAATCGAGCATTCATTCGGCTGCTTTGAGGACATGCTCGCGCACAAGGACGTCAACTGCGTCGTGATCGCCGCACCCGACAAGTTCCACGCCCAGGCGATTCGCACCGCGGCGGCAGCTCGAAAACATATTCTTTCTGAAAAACCGCTGGCAACGAACCTCGCGGACGCCCACGCCGCTGTGGATGCCGTCGCCAAAGCAGGCGTCCACTTGCAGGTGGGGTTCATGCGCCGTTACGATCCCGCCTATTCTGCGGCGATGAAACGGATTGAAGCCGGCGAGATTGGAGAGCCCGTCCTGTTCAAGTCGATTGGGCGCGACAAAAATGCTCCGCCGATCTCCGCCTATCAGTCAAAGCTCAACGGCATGTTGCTCTACAACAACACGATTCACGATTTCGATCTCGCCCGTTGGCTCATGCGGGATGAAGTCATTGAGGCCCACACCTATGCCACCGTCGCGATTCGTCCCGAGGTTGCACAGTACGGCGACGTGGTGGCGGCTGTCGTTAACCTGAAATACCGCCGTGGTGCCATTGGCAATATCGAATCATTTGTGCAATCCACCTACGGCTATGACGTTCGGACTGAGATTGTCGGATCCGCCGGATCAATTTTGGTGGGAAGCTTCCGACAGACGCCCGCGACTTTCCTGACCAAGCATGGCGGCACGCAAATGCTTGCCGACCATTACCTGACACGGTTTGCGGAAGCGTACGTGGCTGAGGTCAGAGATTTTGCTCATAACATTTTGAACGACCGCCCGCCACAAATCACCGGCGAAGATGGCCTGCGCGCGCTCGAAATTGCGGTGGCGGCCGAAACTTCTTTTCGAGAAGGCAAGCCATGCGGCGTGAACCAAGTAACAGTATGAAAGCAACTGGCCGGAGGATTTCATGACCCAAACCATCGCCCCTGCAACCTACAAGAGTCCACTGCATGAGATGACGCAAACGACTCCGACCTGTCTGTGGAACGACTCGGCCTCGATCCAGGAGCTTACTTATTCGATCGAACACGGCGCAGTAGGGGCCACGTGCAATCCGGTGATTGTGCTCGGAGTGCTCAAGAAGGAAATGAGTCTCTGGAAGGATCGCATTCGCAGCTTGATCGACGAACGTTCTACCGCCACCGAGGATCAGATCAGCTGGCAACTGGTTCGTGAGATCTCAGTCAAGGCCGCGAGCTTGCTGCGGCCGGTCTTCGAAGCTCATCGGGGCAAGAATGGCCGGCTTTCCATACAGACGGACCCAAGATTGTTTCGAGATTCGAACGCCATCGTGGAGCAGGCTGAGGAATTCAACCGGCTCGCTCCCAATATGATCGTCAAAATCCCGGTCACCCGCGCTGGGATTCCAGCGATTGAGGAAGCGACTTATCGCGGCATCAGCATCAACGCGACGGTTTCTTTCACGTTGCCGCAGTGCATCGCGGTCGCCGAAGCAGTAGAACGCGGGCTCAAGCGGCGCGAGCAAGAAGGCAAGGACATCACCGCAATGGGGCCGGTCTGCACGATCATGGTGGGGCGGTTGGATGACTGGCTGAAAGTGGTGGTGGAGAAAGAGAACATTGCGATTGACCCCGGGCACCTGGAATGGGCTGGGGTTGCGGTGTTCAAAAAGGCGTATCAGATTTTCCGCGAGCGAGGCTATCGTGTTCGTCTGCTTTCCGCGGCCTTTCGCAATCACATGCACTGGAGCGAGTTGATCGGCGGCGTCATTGTCATTTCACCGCCTTACTCGTGGCAGGTCCGCTTCAATGCCAGCGACATAGAGGTCTCCCCCCGCATTGATAACCCGGTCGATCAGAGAATCGTTGAGGAGTTGTCCAAGAAATTCACTGATTTCCGGCGGGCTTACAACGAGAAGGGCCTCTCGGTCGAAGAGTTCGATGCATTCGGTCCCAGTCGCCGGACGCTCCGCCAGTTCATCGCCGCGTGTCATGATCTGGATGCTCTTGTGCGCGACTTTATGGTTCCGAACCCGGACGTTGCGTGATTGAAGTAACCAACGGCCCGGAAGCTTTCAACTGCCGGGTAAGACGAATCTGCCTCGAACTCAATTTATGGGCCATTGACGGGCGACACAGCGTCAGCCAGGCTCATCGTGACCATTGAGGAGTTTAAGAATTGAAGCAAATCATTGGCGTGGGTGTGATTGGGATGGGTTGGATGGGAACCGTACACAGCCGGTCTTATCTTGCGGCTGCCGATCGCTTCCACGATAGTGGCTTCCAGGCAAAGCTTGTGGTCTGTGCGGATGACGTTGAGGAGAGGGCCAGGGAAGCCCAGGAGCGGTTTGGTTTCGAAGGTTACACAACTCGCTGGCAGGATGTGATTACCGACCCTCAAGTTCAAGTTGTCAATATCGCAACGCCGAATTACATGCACCTCGAGATTGTGAGAGCCGCAGCCGCAGCCGGAAAGCATATCTTTTGCGAAAAGCCCGTGGGCAAGGATCCGCGCGAGACCGCTGAGATCGAACGCTTGTCGCGCGAGGCCGGTGTTCTCACCTTTGTCGGGTACAACTACCGATGGTCTCCCATGGTGCAGTACGCGCGGCAACTTATCTGCGACGGGAAACTGGGGAGGCTCACCCACTTCCGAAGCCGGTTTTTTGCCGGCTACGCTTCCAACCCGCAAGGCGTGCTCTCGTGGCGATTCCAGCAGGAATTCTCCGGGTTGGGTGTCCTGGGCGACCTGATGTCTCACGTCGTGGACCTGGGCGTGACGCTCGCCGGCCCGATCAAGCGGGTGGTGGGCAATCGGGAGACGTTCTTACGAAAGCGGCCTTTGGCGGCACCCGGAGTCGGCACCCACTTCAGTGTAGGACAGGGAGGTCCGATGGGCGATGTAAGCAACGAAGACTATGCCGGAGCGCTGGCGCAATTTGCTAACGGCGTGCAGGGCTGCCTGGAGGTTTGCCGGGTGATTCAGGGGCACAAGTGTCAGTTTGCCTTTGAGGTTGAGGGTACCAAGGGCGCACTCAGCTGGGACTTCGAACGCATGAACGAACTGAAGGTATTCGCTCCGGATGAAGACGGTGTCCATGACGGAACGGTCCGCATTGTGAGTGGTCCTCAGCACCCGTTTCACGCGCGATTTAATCCGGGCGCCGGTGTCGGATTGAGCTACGAGGACCTGAAAACCATTGAAGCCCACCAGTTCTTGAAGTCGGTCGCAGAAAAGCGTCAGGGAGAACCCGGTTTTGCCGAAGCTTTGCGGGTGGCGAAGGTTCTGGGAACGATCGAGCGCACCTGGGAGAGCGAGAGATGGGAGAACGTCGAAAGCAGTCTGTAATGATTGCAGATAAAGACGACTCGAGAGCCAAGCGAAATTTTTCGTGAGTGGACTGAACTCGTGGCCGTCTTAGTTTCCGTATGAGTAGCAGTGCTTCACGCCAAACCTTGCGCCGAGTTGTTGGGCCCTCGACTCATCATGGCTTACCAAGGGCACCAGTTTGGACTTCTTTGCACTCCGGAAGGCGGGAAGAACAGCGGTCTCTACGATGCTACCCAGGCCTACGACTGCGTATCCGATAGGTATTGACCGCCGACTGCCTTAGACAACCCGGTGTTGATGCAGTTTTATCGCCTCGGTGAACAGCGCCCATGCCGAACAGACCATTCGTGCTGCGGCAGTCAGGCAAACATGTACTCTGCGAAAAACCGATGGCGACGTTAGTAGAGGATTGCGGCCGGATGGTGGCGGCCTGCCAAGCCAACGGCGTTCGCCTGATGATTGCGTACCGCAAGTACTTTGAGCCGGGCAGTGTGGCGCTGAAAGAGCTGGTCACACGCGGTAAGCTGGGCCGCCTCAGCACATTTTTTCGAGCTACACCGAGATCGTTGATCCCGGCAAAGCCAAGACCTGGCAACTGAACCAGAGGCTGGCGGGAGGGGGGCTCGCTGATGGACATAGGCATCTATTGTGTCAACACCATGCGTTGGGTGGCAGGCAGCGCGCCGCTCGACGCCACAGCTTATCGATGGACCGACGTCCCCGAGCGCTTTAGCGAGGTGGAGGATAGCACCGCATTTCGCTTGACCCATCCCGACGGCCTTGTCTGCCAGGGGACTTCGAGTTATAGCTCCATGGCCGCCTCTTGTTTGCAGGTCCAAGGTGACCAGGGTTGGGCAGCACTGAATCCTGCGTTCGCTTTCGAGGAGGAGCGTCGTCTGTTCGGCAAGATACCGATGGTTCCAGCAGACGTTTAAGGTGATTGACGAGTTCGCTCTCGAACTCGACGCCTTCACGGAATCGATTCACCGGGGACGCGACCCGGAGCCCGATGGAATGGAAGGCGCGCGTGACATGGCAACGATTGAAGCCATCTACGACCGCCATCAGTGCGCCATGTCGCACGCGATCAGGCCATGTTTGCTGTCAAAAGAGCTTGACAGTCGGCGGTGCAGCACGCCATAGATAACCGCTTATCAGATTAGCATTAGACTTTGTCGCTGTTCTGGGGGTTCGCAACTCATAGGGTTTGGGGGATAACTCATGACGACGCGCGCATGGTTCCGGGCGACTCTTCTCGTGCGTACAGTGGCGGCAGTTGCCCTCCGCGGGGGCGCAGGACGCTCAGACCCCAAGCTTGTGCAGGTAATCTCTCCCCGCGATAGCATTGGCCAACGGCGCATCAGCCCCAACGCCGCCGGGCAGCACATCCGCTTCAACGACGACCCAGCCGTCGAACTCACCGCGCTTCAGCAGGGAGAGCACCTGCGCAAAATCAATGCTTCCCTGGCCCAAGGGGGCAAATACTCCGTGCCGGACCGCCGCGTGAAAATTCATTTGCTGTGCACGCGCCTCGGCCGACTGCTTGTCATACACATCCTTCAAGTGGACGCACCAGACGCGCGAGACTTGCTTCTCGAGGAATGCAATCGTGTCGCCGCCGCCATATACATAGTGCCCTGTGTCCAAACAGAGACCCAGTTCATCGGCAGAAAACAACGAAAAAAGATGGTCAATTTCCTCGGGAGTTTCCACGTGGCTCCCAACGTGGTGGTGAAAGGCTACCCTTAGTCCGACTGCCTTGCAGAGCGCAATTACCTCACGAATGGCTGCCGCCGCCGCCTTCCATTCGGCCTCGCTCCACGACACCCGGTTGGCATCGGCACGGCGCCCGGACGTGGCGTTTCTCACGGGAGTGATCTTGTCGGAAAGGACCAGCAGTCGGGCGCCGGCTTCACTGATCAGTTTGGCCGAGCGGCTGACGAACGTGAGGCCGGCTTGCGCAGCTTTGTTTCCTAGCTCAATGTCCACAAACGCGGAACACAGGGTGAGGAAGCGCTTCGCCAGTTCTTTGCGAAGCACCGCAGAGTCGGTGGGAAGAAATCCGTACGGGCCGAGTTCGGTACCGGAATAACCTGCAGTTTTAATTTCGTTCAGAACCCGGCTGTAGGGATACTCAGCGGGGAGCTCGACGTGCTCCATAATTCCCCAGTTGATCGGTGCGCTAGCTACCTTGATAGCCATCCTTCGACCCTGTGCCTCGGCGAGAAGATTCTCAGCGCGAGCTTCGCTGAATTCAAAGCACCCGTGCAGAATTTTACTTCAAGAGGTTCAACAACGTATAAGTCCAATGTTTTCAATGAACTGTGACGCCGGGCACGAGGCAGCGGAAAGGCGCTGGGAACCGATTGAAAAACGGGCTTCACCGGGTCCTTGAGCACAGATGCCTACTCGCTTCCGCCATTTCCATCGTGGGTTTGTGGGAGCTTTACCCACCGGCGATGGCCCCGATGACGATGAACGGCTCCTTCCCGGATGCCACGGCGTCGGGGAGCGGGGCGTCAGACGGTTCGTGGGAGAGATCCTCTTCGCAGGCGAAGAAGCGCAAAAACGGCCGGCGCTGTTGCGTGACCTGGTCGCGGATTGTGCCGCGCAGCATCGGATAGCGGGCCTCGAGAGCATCAAGCACCGAGCGCTGCGTAACCGGGCCTTCGACGTCGAGCTCCACTTCGTAGCCGACGTGCGCCAGAGTTCGAAGGTGTTGCGGGATGGTGACTCGAATCATATTGAGCTCCTGGATGCAGCAAGGCCTTTCTCCGGCCAGCCTAGGCGTCGAGCGGCCGACCAATCTCCCAGTGATGCCCGAAAGGATCAACCACCCGCCCCAGTCACCATCCGTGCTCCTCCCCTACCGGGAAGACCTCGGCTGCGCCAGCCGCCCGCGCTTGGATGAAGACAGCATCCGGATCGGCTACAGTCAATATCATTCGAACCGAGCCGCCACCGAGGGATTCGGGACTGAAGTTGCCATGCGCAGGAGACTCGTCGCTCAGCCAAAACTCCGCGCCATCGACGGAAAGCCTTGCCACCACGCTTCCGCTGGGGTCTTCGAGGCGAAACAGTTCAGTCGCTCCGAATGCGGCCTTGTAGAAGTCGACGGCTCGCGCACTATTGCGAACCGATAGCCAAGGCGCGATCGAGGTCCGGAAGGAACCGCCCGATGCGGAATTTGAGAGTGGCTCACTCACGCTAGGGTCTGCACCTCCACCGAAAGTACGGCTGGCAGATCCCGCACAATCGGATTCCAGCTATCGCCCGCATCGGCGGAGGCGTACACCTGTCCGCCGCTGGTGCCGAAATAGATGCCGCATTTGTCGAGCGTATCCACGGCCATGGCATCGCGCAGCACGTTCACGTAGCAGTCTTTTTGCGGAAGGCCTTTGGTGAGAGCCTCCCACTCGTTGCCGCCGCTGCGGCTGCGGAAGACGCGCAGCTTGCCTTCGTGCACGTAGTGCTCCGAGTCGCTCTTGATGGGGACAACGTAAATCGTCTCCGGCTCGTGTGCGTGCACGTCGATGGCGAAACCAAAATCAGTCGGCAGGTTGCCGCTGATTTCTTTCCAGTTGTCGCCGGCGTCGTCGGAGCGCATCACGTCCCAGTGTTTCTGCATGAAGAGTACGCCCGGGCGCAAGGGACTCATGGCGATGTGGTGAACGCAGTGGCCGACTTCGGCGTCCTGGTCGGGAATATATTGGGACCTCAGTCCGCGGTTAATCGGCTTCCAGCTTTTGCCAGCGTCGTCACTGCGGAAGGCGCCCGCTGCGGAGATGGCGATCCACATCCGCTGCGGATTGCTGGGGTCAAGAATAATGGTATGCAGGCACATGCCGCCTGCCCCCGGCTGCCATTTGGGGCCGGTGCCGTGGCCGCGCAGGCCGGGAAGTTCTTTCCAATTCTCGCCGCCGTCGGTCGAGCGGAAGATGGCGGCGTCTTCCACGCCGGCGTAGACCGTATCGGGATCCTTGAGCGACGGCTCCAGATGCCACACGCGCTTGAATTCCCACGGACGCTGAGTTCCGTCATACCACTGATGCGTGGTGAGCGGCTTGCCGGTTTCGGCGGAGGCATCGTAAGCGAATTGGTTGCTGGCCACTTTTGGAGGACCTGGGGCCGGCGGTTCTCCGGGGGGCGTTCCCGGCTGGTGCCAGGTCTTGCCGCCGTCATCCGAGCGCTGAATGATCTGTCCGAACCAGCCGCTCGTCTGCGAGGCGTAGATTCGATTTGGATCAGCGGGCGATCCCTTGAGGTGATACATCTCCCAGCCGGCAAAATGCGGGCCGCTGACATCCCATTTTTCACGCTTGCCGTCTGACGTTAGAATGAATGCGCCCTTGCGTGTGCCAACCGATACTCGTACCTTGCTCATTTTTCCTCCTGGCTCTGATTTCACATCCGGCATCCTATCGCTCACCGATCTCGCTCTGCTTCAGCTCAACCCAGCGCAGGGCTTCCCGCCGGTCGGCGAACGCTTGCATCTCGACCACCCTGCCATTACGGACTGTGTAGACATCCGCAAGGCTTACATCCTGCCAATGGTGGCTACCCTTGGGGCGAACCCGGGCGTGAACAAATACGACGATCCGGTTGCCCGCAATGATAAACCGCTCCGGTTGGCTGTTTACCTCGGCCCAAGCGGCACGGGACTGCGTCAGATACTGTTTCACGCCATCTCGCCCATGATACCTGCCGCCGCGAGGGAACTCGGCCGGCTCGGTCCATTCGATCTGCGCATCGAGCGGCTCTACGGCTGCGGTCATATCGCCGCGATTGAACGCTGCGTACGCTCCACCCAGCGCCGTAACGACGTGTTCCATGTCCGGCGAAACATCCACGTTAGTCGGCTTCCGTGACTCCGTGCAGCCACCCAGATACAGCATGGCGAATGTGAATAAGATCAAAAACCGGCGCATACCTCTAAGACTCGAATCACAGCCAATTGGGCTCTCAACTCTTCGGGAAGTTTGGATCAGCGGTCACTTCGAGGATTTGTTTCGTGTGACGCTGGCTGTGCGCTGCCATAAACAGCACCCATTCGTATGCGTCCAATTGCTGGCCGAGCGGACTGTCGGAAGCATGCGCGCGCAACCCTGGCGTAGATTCCAGAAACGCGATCGTCTTGGTGCGGGTTTTAAGAAAACGGTCGAGGGTGTCGGCCGGAGTCCAGCGGCCGGTAGGCGTGACCGGCGGTGGCGCCTGCGCCTTGTGGCTCCGGTCGGGAATCATCGCTAAAACCATGGCGTCGATTTTCGCGGTGTCACGGTCGGCTGCTCTGGGAGGCGACTTCATGACCTTGTCGGTGATGTTTTGCAGGAGAAAATCTTCGACCAGAACGATGTGCTTCAGCTTCTCCGCTACCGACCAGCGGTCTGGCGCCGGCTTGAATTTCATCTCAGCTTCCGAAAGTTCCCCAGTTGCCGCGACTACCCCGTCGCGGGTCTCGTCGAGATACGTCGCGGCCTTTTCCTTGTCCCCTTGGGTGAGTGTCTGGCCGAACGCGACGCCGCACAAAAGTAGGAGCGTGCAGAAATTCAAGGCCGTTTTCTTCATGGGCGGCTTCTCCGGGATTCAATCGAGAATCAAAAGACCCAGAGGACTATAAATATATCACTTGCGAAATGCAAGTAAAATGATACTGTGGGGATGTGCGAAAACGACGCAAAGCCGAGCGCCGGTCGGAGTGTCCGCTGAATGCTTCGGTGGAGATGCTGGGCGACCGCTGGTCGCTATTGATCATTCGCGACATGATGCTGCGGGGGGCGCGGACCTACAAGGAATTCTTGCAGTGCTACGAAGGCATCGCGACGAATATCTTGGCAGATCGCCTGCGGAAGCTGATCGCTTACCGGATCATCACGACGGAGCCAGACCCGTCGGACGGGCGCAAGCTGACCTACCGGCTGACTGCGAAAGGAATCGATTTGGCGCCGGTCCTTACGGAAATGGTTCTGTGGGCAGCCGCGCACGAAGATACCGGCAATCAAGCGCTCGTCGAACAAATGCGCGAGGACAAGGAGAAGTTTATGGCGGGAGTGCGGCAACGCTGGGTCAGTAGTCCTTCACTGGGTCGCTCACCGCGCTCGGTTGCCATTCCCACCCCCAGTTTTTAATACCGCTAGTGCGATTCCAGCGGTGAACCAACGTAATCTCGGTCACATGGGGCATCGGAGATAGCATCTTTGGAGCCAGCCCGTCGTCCCCCTGGCGGCTTCCAGCGGGAGCGTCCCATGTCTCAAACATGCAGATTTCGTCCTCAGTCTGTGACCGTGATTTTTTTATTGGCCGCGGTGAGCTACGGCCAGGATTCGCAATCTTTGGGGGATGTGGCTCGCCAGGCGCGTCAGAAAAAAACACAAGTCAACAATACGCCGGGGAAAGACCTGCAGGCGCGTAAAGTCGTTACTAACGACGAGATTGCTGAACAGGCGGCGTCAACTGCGGATGGTTCCGGCGCCGATCAAAGCCATGAATTGGCATCTCATCACACGTCTTCAGAGCCCGGCAAATTGTCGGCCGAGCGGTGGAAGGCGCTGATTCAAGCGCAAAAGAACGTGGTCAGCTCTCTGCAAAAACAGATCGACAAGCTTAATTCCTCCATCCACTTTGTCGAAGCCAACCTCTACGTGAACGGACCGCAGTACAACAAGCGCCAGGCCCAAAAGCAGCAGGAAGTCGAACGCGCGCAGGCACAATTGGAAGAACAAAACAAACGCCTGGAGGACATGCAGGAATCCGCCCGCAAGCAAGGCTATGGTAACTCGGTTTACGATCCGTAGCCCCCGACGGGGTTTATCTACATGTGTGCACGTAAGATATAGCCTAGCTTGCTGGTTCCATTTGTTCAGCACCGACCCTTCCATAAAACATCGCATCATGCGAAATTAGTTTCATGGCCCTGGTTATCCGTCCCTCCCGCATTCACTCCGTTGGCGTCTACACCTCCACTCCCATTGGTAAAGGCGCGCGCATTGTTGAATACGTGGGTCCCCGCATCACGCAGGAGGAGGCGGATCGTCGCTATGAGGGGTGCGAACGCACCTATCTGTACGGTCTTAATGACGGCAAGACAATCATTGACGGAGAAGGCCTCGGCGCCTATCTGAATCATTCGTGCGAGCCCAACTGCGAAGTGGACGAGATCAAAGGCCGCGTCTGGATTTTTGCCATGCGCGACATCGCGGCCGGGGAGGAGTTGGTTTGGGATTACAGCCTCTACGATGACGACGATCCCGCCCCTTGCCACTGCGGCGCCACCAACTGCCGCGGCACCATGTATTCCGCGGAATGGATGGAGAAATTGCGCCTGCACGAGAGAGCCAAGCTCATCGAAAAGCAAGCCGGAGCAAGAACGCCAGTGCAGCGCAAGCACGCTAGAAAAACCAAACATAGAGAAGGGCGGAGGCGTCATCCAGCTCGCGCCGAGGGTTAAAGCCAATTTCGGCTGATCTGTGGTCAGACCTACTGGGCTTTTGCAAGCGTTTCTTGACCGTAGTCGGGTTGCGGAGCTGGCGTGGTTATCCGGTTTTCGTTGAAGCAGGCCTGTTTCACCCAGCTTCCCGAGTAGCGATTGCGGACTTCGGCAGGAATGTCGCTTGTCTTCAGCTCGGTAAATTCGAAGTCGATGCTGCCATCAGGATAGACCCGACCGAGCATGTATCCGTAAACGTAGGTCTTCGACTTTGCCAGATCGGCCAACGGAGGCAGCGGATAGCGCTCGGCGCCGGCAGTCCCAACGATCCAGCCGGGCAATATGCCTCCATCGTCTCGCCAGTGCTTGGTATTGAAGATGTCCAGCCTGAAGAAGTGCGAATGGCTTGCCAGCCCGTACACCTTCTTGTCTGGCTTCTGCAGGTTCAGAAGAGTCCGAGTTCGCGAATGTCCAACGCCAGAAAGGATGGGGCCCTCGACCGTCGAATTCTGCAGTGAGGGGAGCGGACGATGCGACGGTGACCGCCCGACTAAACCGGGCGGCGCGGAGAATTTTGCCGTTTCTCTCGCTGGGATTCAACCGAAAAACGCCGCCAGCAGGCAGATAGCGACGGTCGCGGGTCGACACCAAACGCCGGTTCTTTAAGCTTGAGCCGTCTTCCCGTGTTCGCGCCAGCCCTCGATGATCAGGTACAGCACCGGAATGAAAAATAAGTTGAGAATGGTGGACATGATCATGCCGCCAAACACAGTCGTGCCTACAGAGTGCCGTCCGTTCTCGCCGGCGCCGGTGGCTAGCACTAGAGGCACTACGCCCAGGATGAACGCCAGCGAGGTCATCAGGATCGGCCGCAGGCGGATGGTGGCCGACTGCACCGCGGCTTCCACCAACGGCAATCCGCGATGTCGCAACTGCTCTGCAAATTCGACGATCAAAATCGCGTTCTTGCTGGAGAGGCCGACCAGCATGACCAGCCCGACTTGGCAGAAGACGTCGTTCTGTAGGCCGCGCAGCCATTGAGCGGCCAACGCTCCCAATAGCGCCATGGGCACCGCCAGCAACACGATGAACGGCAGCACGAAACTTTCATACTGCGCCGAGAGCGTCAGGTAGACGACCAACGTACCCAACCCAAACAGAATCAGGGATGTTCCGCCAGCCTGCAGTTCTTCCAGTGAAAGGCCCGTCCAACTGTAAGCGAAGCCCTGAGGCATCTTCTTGGCGAGGTCATCCATGGCTTGGATGGCCTGGCCGGAACTATAGCCGGGCGCAGCGGAACCATCGATCTCGGCAGAGCGGAATAAGTTGTAATGGCTGATCACTTGCGGCGTTGTGGTCTGCGTGAAACTGATCAGATTTTCCAGTGGCACCATCCCGCCGCTATCGGACCGCACGTAGAACTCCTTCATGTTTCTCGCTTCCGAACGGAACTGCTTGTCTGCCTGCACGTAAACTCGATACGAGCGGTTACTGAAATCAAAGTCGTTAACGTAGGCTGAACCCATAAAGACGCCCAGCGTATCGGTGATCTGCGACAGCGGAACGTGCAAGCTCTTCGCCTTCTCGCGGTCGATCGTTACCAGGTACTGCGGGTCGTTCGCCGTGAACGGCGTGTAAAGTCCGACCAGATCCTGGCGTTGGCGAGATTGAGCGAGAATCGTCTGCGCGGCGGCCGCCAGTTCCTCCAGTTTGTGAGCGGCCTGGTCTTGAACGATGAACTGAAAACCGCCGAACGCTCCCAGTCCGTTGATCGCAGGCGGCAAGGTGGCAAAGACGATGGCTCCCGTGATACCGAACAATCGGGGACGAACACGGTTCAAAATGGCTGTTGCTGTGTGAGCGTCGCCTTTGCGCTGGGAGTAGGGCTTCAGCGGAACGAAGATTAGTCCCTGGTTCGATGCGCTTCCCGAAAAACTGAAGCCGGCTACTGAGAAAGTTCCCTCGGATTCCGGCACATCGGCAAGCAGGTCGGAAACCTGTTTGCCAATCGCTTTCGTATATTCCAGCGATGCTCCTGACGGTGCTTGCACCACGATAATGAAATATCCCTGGTCTTCGTCAGGGACGAAAGCCCTCGGCACGCGCGTGAACACAAAATAAGTTAGCCCCAGACCGGCGAAAAACAGCACCACCATCGCCAACTTGTATTCCAGCACGTAATGCAGCAAGCCACGGTACCCGCGCGTAAGGACAACGACGGCGTCGTCAAACTTTCGCAGCCACCACCACTTTTGCCGGTGGGAGTCGCGCAGGAAAATTGCCGCCAGCACCGGAGCCAGGGTGAGCGCGTTGAAGGCGGAAATGGCAATGGAAAATGCGATGGTCAGAGCAAACTGGCGAAACAGAATGCCGGTCGTCCCGGGAAAGAACGCCACAGGAACAAACACGGCCACGAGAACCAGCGAAGTGGCGATGACGGCGCTAGTAATCTCGGCGGTGGCTGCTGCCGCTGCTTTGCGGGAGTCGTGTTCACCCTCAGCGATATGGCGCTCAATGTTTTCAATGACGACGATAGCGTCGTCGACGACCAGTCCGGTGGCGAGTGTGATCCCGAACAACGTCAGCGTATTGATGGAGAAACCGAGTAACTTCACAAAGACGAAGGTGCCGATCAGCGAAACCGGAGTGGCGATGAAGTGAATCATGGTCGTTCGCCAGTCACCTAGAAAGATGAAGATCACTAGGATAACCAGCAGGATCGCCGAACCTATCGTGAAGACGACGTCGCGGATGGATTCACCGACCGCGTCGGTAGTATCAAACGCCAGCTTGTAGTGCATTCCTGGAGGGAAGCTCTTGGAGAGCCGCTCCAGTTCAGCGATTGCGCGGCGGTCAACGTCGAGTGCATTCGCCGTGGAGAGCTGCGTGACGCCCAGGCCGATGGCGTCCTGTCCGTTGAATTGCAGGTCGGAACTGTAATCTTCGGCGCCCAGTTCTGCACGTCCCACGTCCTTCAGGCGAACCAGTGTGCCGTCGGCATTGGTCTTCAGAATGATGTTGTCAAACTGAGTGGGCTCGCTCAGGCGGCCAACTGCGCGGACGCTGATCTGATATTGCTGTCCCTGACGGGCAGGCTGCTGGCCTACCTGGCCGGCTGCTACTTCAACGTTCTGCTCAGCCAGGGCATTGACCACGTCGGGGGCAGTGAGTGCGCGCCCCGCCATACGCACGGGGTCCAGCCACAACCGCATGGAGTACTTCCGCTCGCCGAAAATGATGACATTGGCGACTCCGGGAATGCGCTTGAGCGAATCCCTCACGTAAACGTCGAGGTAATTGCTCATGAACAGCGTTGAGTATTTGTTGTTGTCAGAGATAACGGCCGCGCCGAAGACGAAGTTCTGCGACGTCTTCACGGTTGTAATACCGACCGCCTTGACGGCGCTGGGCAGCCGCCCTTGGGCGGTGTTAACCCGGTTCTGAATGTCGACCGTCGCGAGATCCGGATCGCGGGTCAGGTCGAAAGTCGCAGTAATGTTGCTGGATCCATCATTGCCGCTCGTCGAGGTGATGTATTTCATTCCCTCGGCGCCGTTGATCTGCTGTTCCAAGGGGATGGTAACTGCGCTTTCGACGGTCTGCGCGCTGGCCCCGATATAAAAACTGGAGACCCCAACTTGCGGCGGAGCCAGGTCGGGGAATTGAGCGATGGGAAGCGTGGGAATTACCGCTGCGCCCGCCAGAATGATCAGCAGGGCGCAAACCGTGGCAAACACCGGACGATGGATAAAGAAATCTACGAACATGAAACCGGCCTATACGGACGCAAAAATACTCTGCCCGTGTCGCTTGCCAGGCGACTTCTCAAGACAACAAGAAGCTGGAAACTCGAAACTCGAAACGGTAAACTAACTTTGCGGAATCACCGGTGCCCCGTCTAGCAGAAATTGCGTCCCCGAGATGATTACTTTGTCGCCCGGCTTGATGCCATCCTGTACTTCATAATCGTTGCCCACGGTCTGCCCGATCTTTAGCGGCTTCTGCCGCGCGGCGTAGGATCCACCGTTCTGCGGCTCGGCCACAAAGGCGAAGTATTGGCCCGCCAGACGGGAGACCGCAAGAACAGGTACAACCGGATTCTTATGAGTTCCCCACACGACACGCGCGCGAATGAACTGCGATTGCCTTAGTGCGTCATGGTTGTTGGCAACGCGCGCCTTGACCAGTATCGTCTGCGTGGTGTTGTCCACTTGGGGCGAGATAAAGCTGACGCGGCTTTCGGCCATCACTTTCCCTTCACCATCCAGTACCTGAACCGGTAGATTCATCTTGAGTTGAGAAGCGCGCTCGATCGGAGCGTAAACATAGACTT
Organism: Acidobacteriota bacterium; assembly: GCA_003225005.1. Classification (GTDB taxonomy): domain Bacteria; phylum Acidobacteriota; class Terriglobia; order Terriglobales; family Acidobacteriaceae; genus Sulfotelmatobacter. The sequence goes on from QIAN01000222.1 coordinate 30,889, forward strand.
CCAGGCTGCCAGGCTTGTCGACGGTGGTGAGCAGGGTGGTTGTCGTAACCCGATCGCCCACATGCACTGGAACATCTCCGACGATTCCACTCCAGGGCGCTACCACCTTGTAATAGTGCAACTGCACCTGCTGCTCGCGCACTTGGGCATCCAGCGAGTCGACCTGCGCTTGAGCAGCATCACGGGCGGTCTTGGCCTGGTCCAGATCTTGTTTGCTCACAACGCCCGCGGAAAAAAGTCCTTGCGCGCGCTCATATTGCTGTTGGGTCCAGTTCAGGTTTGCCAATTGCGCAGCCTTGGTGCTCTCCTGACTCTTCACCGTCGCCTGTTGTTTGAGGGGGTCAATCTCCATCACAGGCGCGCCGGCCGCAACTCGGTCGCCCGAGTGGACATAGATTCGCGTCACTTGTCCTTCTACCTGCGGCATGAGAACCGCCGAGTCGCGCGATTTCAGCGTAGCGACGTACTCCGTGGTGTCATTCACCGGCACAGCCCGTGCCTCTTGCACTTTCACTGGCATACCGGCCGATGAGTCGGCTTTAGGATTCTGAGAACCGCCGCCCGAGCAAGCTAGTGTCGCGCCTATGGCCCCCCCAAGACCTGCCAGCAACAAGGTTTTGCCGACGGGATTTCGAAAACTCGTTGCCATGGATTGCGAATACTCACCGTGGAGTGCGAGCTGCCGTTAATACTCTAACCCGAAGTTCGGCTTAGGTAAAAATCACCCAGTTCGTTGGACGAAGAGTCGAGTCAAATGTTTCACCCCGCCTAACAGGTTATCCGCCGGGCTCCTGAGACGCAAGATTAAGTGTGAATTCCTAATTTCCCCGCCGGAGGAATGAAAGGAGGAAAGGACTTGCATAGCGAGAGTTGCCTCCGCGCCCGTCGCCTTTGCCACTCTGCTACATTGTTTCGGATGAAATCTGTCCCCATCAAGCCCGGGCGCAGCTTTGCCAGCGACAATAATGCCGGAGTGCATCCGGAAGTCCTCGAGGCCCTTGCCCGGGTAAACCAAGGCCACGTCGTGGCTTATGGCGACGACCCTTATACGCGTTCGGCGATCGAGAAGTTTCACGAACATTTCGGTTCAGACATTGATGTTTTCTTCACATTCAACGGAACCGGCGCCAATGTTCTCGGACTTCAATCTTTGACTCGTCCTTACCACGCCGTGCTCTGCAGCGAGTATGCGCACATTTATACCGACGAATGCGGCGCGCCTGAAAAGCATACGGGTTGCAAGCTGATCCCGCTGCCGCATCACGACGGCAAAATCACACTGCATGACGTGCGCCACGCCTATCACGGTATTGGCGATCAGCACCACGTGCAGGTCCGGGTGGTCTCCATCACGCAATCCACTGAGATGGGCACTGTTTACCGTCCGCAAGAAGTTCGGGCCTTGGGGGAGTTCGCGCATGAGCGGGACATGTTCCTGCATATGGACGGCGCCCGCATCGCGAACGCCGCGGCTTCGCTCGGCCAGAATTTGCGCCATGCAACGCGCGATCTGGGCGTGGACGTTCTTTCTTTCGGCGGAACGAAAAATGGCATCATTGGAGGCGAGGCCGTCGTATTCTTCAATCGCAAGTTCAGCGAGGATTTCCTGTACCTGCGCAAGCAGAGCATGCAGCTCGCCTCGAAAATGCGCTTCATTGCCGCGCAATTCGAAGTTTTATTGACGAACGAGCTTTGGCGACGAAGCGCCGAACATGCCAACCGCATGGCTCGGCTGCTGGAGAAAGAACTCGCTCGCATTCCGGAGGTAAAAGTAGTTTGGGAGGTCGAAGCCAATGGCGTCTTCGCGCAGATTCCGCGTCATGCCATCGAGAAGATCAGGCAGCAATACTTCTTTTACACGTGGATGGAAGAGGAATCGGTTGTGCGCTGGATGTGCTCGTTCGACACGACGGAAGAAGACGTGAGGGAGTTCGCAAAAATCGTCGGGGAAGCCGTGAAAGGTTAAGCTTACCTCGCCTCATCTGGTTTTGCTTTTTGTCCTGCCTTTCACTAAATTGCCCTTTCTCCACTGAGTGCATTCATCCGGGTCGAAGAATCCAGGAGTCCTTCATGAACAGGAAGTGGTTCAGCGCTGTTTGCCCTCGTGGTCGCCGTGGCCTTACTCCTCGTCTTCAGCAGTTGCGGACACGGACAAGAATTGGTGTCGATCACGGTCCAGCCTACCAGTGAGACTTTCGGGGCCTCGAACATTCCGGTGTGATTGACAACGCCGGGGCGGGCGTGCAGCTCAGGGCCCTGGGTTCCTATATCCATCCACCGGTGACTAAGGACATTACGAACAAAGTTACGTGGGCGTCGAATGATACGCGAATGTTTTCAGTAAGCTCTACGGGACTGCTGACCGCTACGGGCTTCGCGTGGAGGCTCTCTAGTCTCGGCCCACGGTGACCACAAATAGCAGCGCTCGGGGACTGTCTTCATCCGGGGCCATCGCGACTGGATCCATGACCGCGAACGTAGTGTGTTTTACGAGCACCGGCTCCGGCGGCGGGTCGCCCGGTTGGCGCCTCCTCAGTCGGGGGGTGGAGTGGAGGGTGCACAAACAGCACCTCCGTCTGCACTTTCTCATTGCAAAGCGACACGGCAGTGATGGCAAGCTTCAATTGAACAGCGGTCGATTACGAAGTAACCTGCACAGCGGACTACCTGATCGTTACTCCGTTTCAGTCAGCAACTTCCCCAGCGTGGGTTTGTGCTTCTCCGGCTTCTTCTTTTTCTCCAAAACAATCTTCCCGGCCGGAGGAGCACCCACCTGTTCCCGCGCCAACTCCTTGACCGCAGTCACGGCCCGAAACCGCTTCGCCTTTTTTTTGCGGGCCATTCGATTGCGTCCATCCTATTCCGTCTCGTCGCATCCATGTTGCCATAGCTTGGCAGCCGCAAAACTGTAATAATCATCTTCAGGAGCTGAATTCGACTGGTAACGACTAACGAACGGCAGGTAACGACCGCCCTATGGAAGAACGGGACTTTTTCGACGAACGGCAAGAGAAGAAGGTGGCCACGCTGAATTGTCCCCACTGCCAGCAGTCTGCCGAGTACGAAGTTACATGGGTGGTTCGCACCAAAAAGCGGCAACTCTCCGGCCGAGCCGACGAGCGTGACCGTGCCCGCTTCGCCAAAGCCCGCTCTTACATGCTTCGCAAAGATGATCTGATGGCCTGCAAGAACATGCGCTGCCGCAAGCGTTTCGACATCTCCGGCGTGCAGTCGGTTGTGTTTACGGAGTAAGCTGTTAGCACTTGGTCATTAGCATTTCGCCCCTCGAGTGTCGGAAGATCTCTTGTCCTGTCCCGTGATGTTTTCGTCTTTGTCAGGTACGACCTGTGCTGGCTATTGCCATGGCTAATTGGCAAGTGCCAATTGCAAATTGCTCGTTTATACTGACAAGTTTTCCTTGGCTTCAAGAAGCTGCACGAGAGTAAAGGAGTCATCGTTTGAAAATCCTGGTCTGCATGAAACAGGTGCCGCAGAAAGACGCGCCCCTCAAGCTCAACGAAACCGGCGCCTGGATCCGCGAAGATGTTTCGTATGAGGTCAACGAACCCGATGCCTATGCGCTTGAGGAAGCACTTCGCCAGAAGGAACAGCACAGCGGAGAAGTTGTCGTCATCACTAGCGGTCCGGCTCGGGCCCAGCAGGTGCTCCGAGAAGCCCTGGCTAAGGGTGCCGACCGAGCGATTCACCTTGAGGACAACGCTTTCGTCGGACTGGACGCTTTCAACACCGCCAAGGCCTTTGCCGCCGCCATTAAAGACGAGAAATTCGATCTCATCTTCACCGGCTTGCAATCCGACGACTACGGCTATGCGCAAACCGGCGTCGTACTGGCGGAGCTTCTGGGATGGCCTCACGCGACAATCATCATGCAGATTGAAAAAAAGGAGTCCGGCATTCGGGTGAAGAGGGAACTCGAAGCCGGTTACTTCCAGTTCGTGGACATGCCGCTGCCCGCGGTGCTCACGATTCAATCGGGCATCAACAAGCTGCGCTATGCCACGCTGATCGGCATCAAGAATGCGAAGAACAAGCCGCTGCGCAAGGTGGCGATAGCCGAAGTGAAGTCCGCCATTGGCGAAAATCTACAGAAGATCGAACGCCTCTACATTCCACAGAAGACGAAGAAGACCGAGCACATCGAAGGTCTGCCAGCCGAAATCGCAAAGAAACTGGTCGACAAACTGCGCAACGAACTGCGCGTGCTGTGAGAGTTCTTTCTGTCGGCAAGATTCATGTGGGGACAGCCGCTCCTCGGCTGTCCGGCCGAGCAAAGCTCGGCAGTACCATGCCAGAGGCAAGGAGCTTCGGACTAGAAGCTGATTTCTTATGCCCGATACAATTCTCGTAGTCATCGAACAACGCGAAGGCACACTGAATCGCGTCTCCTGGGAAACCATTAGCGCCGGCCAGGCCATCGCCGCTGCTACGCGCTGGACTCTCGAAGCCGCAGTGGTTGGTGCCAAAGTCGCGGAGCTCGCCAGCGAAGTGGCGGCCAAGAAAGTCGCGAAGGCGTACGCCGTCGAATCGCCCAAGCTGGAACCTTACACTCCTGACGCCTTCGTGGCAGCGCTCAAGCAATTCATCACCGCAAAGCAGCCCAAGCTTGTACTCATGCCCCACACCTATCAAGTGCGCGACTTCGTCCCCAAGCTGGCGACGGCGATGGGTCGCACCGTAATCAGCGACTGCATCGGCTTCAAGCACGAGAGCGGAAAGCTCGTCTTCACCCGCCAGATGTTCCAGGGAAAATTCTCTGCTGACGTGAGCTTCGCATCCGAGGCTCCGTGGTTTGCCACCTTTCAGAATGGCGCTTTCCGCGGAGACAAGGCTGAAGCCGGTGCTAGTGCGGCTCCGGTCGAACCCGTGAGCGTGGAGATTGCCGACAACCTAGTTCGCAATAAGCCGCAAGAAGTTTTCAAGGAGGCGAAGCAGGCCGTCGACCTCACGCAGGCGGAAATTATTGTCTCCGTTGGCCGCGGCATCAAAGAGCAAAAAAACATCGAGCTGGCCAAGCAACTCGCGGACGCGCTGGGCGGAGACCTCGCGGCGTCCCGTCCCATTTGCGATTCCGGCTGGCTGCCCATGGACCGCCAGATCGGCTCATCCGGTCAGACCGTGGCGCCCAAGCTTTATCTCGCTCTCGGCATCAGCGGCGCCATTCAGCACATCGTTGGAATGAAAGGCTCACGCACGATCATCGCGGTGAACAAAGATCCCGAAGCACCTATCTTCGAGATTGCAGACTATGCCATCGTTGGCAACTTGTTCGACATCGTCCCGCCGCTGATTGAGGAAGTTAAGAAGGCGAAGGCGGGGGGGTAGTTTCGAGTTTCAGGTGTATTCCGAGGGGGAAGGAAGGGGTTCGGATTGAGCCACAAATATCAAGATCTCATCGTTTGATTCTCGCGTGACCGAAGGTTTTCCTAAGATTGAGATCCATGGCTTGACTTCGCAACTGCGTCGTCTCAGTAGCTTCGAACATTGCCGAAGGCCAAGGCCGGCTAACCAGAGGCGAGTTTTGTCACTTCCTCGGCCAGGCAGGGGGCTCGCTGCTTGAATTGGAAACTCAGCCGGCAATTGCCGTTGATTTGCGCTTTCTTGCTCAGGCCGAGTTTAAAGAGCTGGAAGAAAGAATCCTGCGAAGTCCGAAGATGACTGAACGGCCTAAGCGAATCGATCCCAGTGCATGAAACTGGAACAGAGTAGTTCGTGGACGCGCGGTCGCGCTTGCGCCACACCAAACTTGAAACTCGAAACCTGAAACTCGAAACGTATGCTGATTTTCCGCAAACCCATCGAAGGCATTGAGCGGCCGCAGATGCCGGCCGATGCAGTCATCGTCGGCGGCGGACCGGCGGGCATGGCGTGTGCCTTACGTTTGTCGCAGCTCATTGACGCGCACAACGTCAAGAACTCCGATTCGCAGCTCAGCAAAGAAAACATCTACGTTCTAGAAAAAGCGCGCGAGATCGGACAGCACTGTCTTTCAGGTGCGCTGCTCGATCCGCGCTCCATGCGCGAACTGCTTCCCGGATTCGAGCAAGAAGCTCCGCTCGACGCCGAAGTCGGCAAAGAAGCTGTCTACTTTCTCACCAAGAAGGGCAAGCTCAAGCTGCCGATCACTCCGCCGCCTCTGCGCGACCACGGCAATTACGTGATCTCACTTAACCGCTTTGTGAAGTGGCTGGGCGGCAAGGTCGAACAGACGGGCATCACTATCTTCACGGGCTTCGCCGGGTCTGAGCTTCTTTTTGACGGCGACCGCGTCACCGGCGTCCGCACCGACGACAAGGGCGTGGATAAACAAGGGCGCCCGAAGTCCAATTTCGAGCCCGGCTACGACCTGCACGCCAAAGTCGTCATTCTCGCCGAGGGGCCGCGCGGGTCTTTAGCCAAGCAGCTCATCAATAAATTCGATCTTGCCAAAGACGCCAATCCGCAAACCTATGGCGTTGGCGTGAAAGAACTTTGGGAAGTCCCTTCCGGCCGCATCGCTGCGGGCGAAGTGATGTATACCCTGGGCTGGCCGCTGACCAGCAAAGAATATGGCGGCGCCTGGATTTACGGATCAAAGGACAATATCGTCTCGCTCGGTTTCGTCATCGGACTTGACTACCCCGATCCGCGCCTCGACCCGCAGCATGTCCTGCAGGAATTCAAAAAGCATCCGTTTGTCGGGAAGCTTCTCGAAGGCGGCAAGATGATCCGCTACGGAGCGAAGGCGATGCCTTACGGCGGATGGTGGGCAGTTCCGCCCGTCGCCGGCAGTGGATGGATGCTTGTGGGCGACTCGGCCGGCTTCGTCAATTCGGCGCGGCTGAAGGGAATTCATCTTGCGATCAAGAGTGGCATGCTTGCCGCAGAGGCCGCGTTCGAAGCTTTGAGCAAGGGCGATACCTCCGCCGCGACTTTGAGCGAGTACCAGAAAAAAGTCGAGCGCAGCTGGATCAAGGACGAACTCTGGAAAGTCCGCAACATGCACCAGGGATTCGAGCACGGACTCTACGCTGGCATGTTCCACGCTGCGCTGCAATTTGTTACGGGAGGACACGGTTTGCACAACCGGTATCCCGGAAAGGCTGGACATGAGCATATGCGCAAGCTCGCAGTGCTTCCTCCCCATGGAGGGTCAGAAGAGGCTCATCTGCTCGGCCCCGCCAAAGGTGACGGCAAGCTTACCTTCGACAAGCTGACTGACCTCTACCACTCCGGCACGAAGCACGAAGAGGACCAACCCGCGCACCTGGTCATTCACGACACCAATATTTGCGAGCAGCGCTGCGTGAAAGAGTACGGCAGCCCGTGCCAGAATTTCTGCCCAGCCAACGTCTATGAGATGCTCGACGACGCGTCCACCCCCAACGGCAAGCGCATCAGCTTGAACCCATCGAACTGCGTCCACTGCAAGACGTGCGACATCGCCGATCCGTATCAGATCATCACTTGGGTTCCGCCGGAAGGGGGTGGTGGTCCGAACTACGACGGCATGTGATATTCATGCCGTTGACACGGGCGCCCGCGCCCGGGTGAAATTCACTGCGTAAACTGATTCGCCGAAGGGGACCTCGCGAATGAAGCTCGGCTGCGGAATTCTTCCTCTATCTAAGCAAGCGTTCTTTGCCGTACTGCTTTCACTGTCCGCTCTCGCGCAGCAAGCCGCCCAGCCGGTGCAGCCAAATGCCACGCCCAAGCCGGTGACCGGGGCCGAGCGGCTGCAGCAATGGCGATTATCACAGATGCCCATGCTCATGGACGACTTCGGCGAGCTGGCGCGCTACCGAGAGGCCAATGCTGCTCTCCAGCCTCCTGCGCCCAGTGAGAACCGCGTCGTGTTCTTTGGCGACTCCATCACCGACATGTGGAAGCTCGACGTGTCATTCCCCGGCAAACCGTACATCAACCGCGGGATCAGCGGGCAGACTACGCCGCAACTGCTGATTCGATTCCGGCCGGAGGTGATCGACCTTCACCCGAAAGTGGTTGTCATTCTCGCCGGGACCAATGACATTGCCGGCAACACCGGGCCCGAGAGTTTGGAACAGATCGAGGGGAACTACGCGTCCATGGCGGAACTGGCACGTGCGCATGAGATCAAGGTGATCTACGCATCGGTGCTCCCCGTGCACGAATACACGCCCGAAGCCGGAGACATGTTCACCCAGCGCCCTCCTGAGAAGATCGTGGCGCTCAATCGCTGGCTGAAGAACTATTGTGCGTCTTCATCTGTTGTCCCGCGAACCAGCTGCGTCTATCTCGACTACTTCAGCGCCATGGTTGACGATAAGGGATACATGAAGAAAGAGCTGGCCGACGACGGGTTAAATCCCAACGCTGCGGGATACAAGATCATGGCTCCCCTGGCGGAGGCAGCGATCGAGAAGGCGCTTATGGACCTTCCCAAAACTGCCCATTTGGGCTTCGCCGAAATCAATGTAACCTCGCGTCGGCCCCGGCAATCTATAATGACAATGAGTTTCCGACTGCCCTGGCCTTAGGGGATACCCAGGCCGCGGCGGCGAGGGAAAGGGTTTGACGGACAACGAGTGTCCGTCCCTTATATTTCCCGAGGGCGCTGGTGGAAACGCCGGCGCCTCCCGGTCCTTCGAAGGACCATTGGAAAGGAAACAGCCGCCGGGATTTCTCCTCCCTGCCTGTTTGTTTCCTTTTTCCAGAACAAGCTTTTCGCCATTAGCTTTTGGCTCTTAGCTCGATCCGTTCCCGACTACGGGCGCGAGAAACCTAAGAGCTAAAAGCACAGGAGCCAAGAGCCTGGTTCTCACCGACAAATTCGGGCGCGCCATCACCGACCTGCGGATATCGATTACCGACCGCTGCAACTACAAGTGTGTTTACTGCCGCACGGGGACCGGAGGTGCGCTCTACGGAGATCTGCCCTTCGAAGACTATCTGCGGATGGCGCGGGTGCTGGTGGGGATGGGGATTACGAAGATTCGGTTGACTGGCGGGGAGCCGCTGCTGCGCAAGGGTGTGGTGGACTTTGTGCGTGAGTTGGCACAACTCCGTGCGCCGGACGGCGGAAGCGGCGGCGAGCCGCTCCACATCGCTCTGACCACGAACGGCCACCTGCTAGCCGATCTTGCTCAGCCGCTCAAGGATGCGGGCCTCACTCGCGTGACGGTCTCGATGGACGCGGTCGATGCCGATCGCTTCGCCCGCATCACCCGCGTGCCCAACGGATACGATCACGTGCTTGCCGGCATCGGCGCTGCACGCCGTGCCGGACTCTGGCCGGTGAAAGTGAATTGCGTGCTGCTCCGCGGATTCAACGAAGATCAAGTCGTCCCCTTTGGAAAGTTTGCGCGTGAAGAAGGCGTCACCGTACGCTTCATCGAATTCATGCCGCTTGAAGAGGACCGCGTGTGGTCGCCCGACACCGTGGTTGCGCTCGACGAAATCCTGGCGCGCATGGCCGACTATCGGCGGCTGGTCGAGATCCCGCACGCGCGCTCGGAAACCGCCCGCCGCTACCGCTTCGACGACGGCGTCGGCGAGATCGGCATCATCGCGCCCGTCACGCATCCTTTCTGCGGACAGTGTAGCCGAATACGCATCACCAGCGACGGAAAGATCCGCACCTGCCTGTTCTCGGTGTGGGACCACGATCTGCATGCCCAGATGCGCCGCGGTGCTAGCGACGAAGAGTTGGCAGAATTTATTTGCGGAGTGGTGGCGAAAAAAGAGGAACGCCATCACATCGGCGAGCCGGATTTTGTGCCGGCGTCAAGGACGATGGTACACATTGGGGGATAGCTGCCAGTTCTCAGCTGTCAGTAGCGTTTCCCCCCGACAGAGTGCGCCGTGAACGAATGTCTCCTTCCTGAAATGCAACATCAATCCGTCAAAATCCGGATTCATGGTTGCTATCCTTGCGATTTGCATTTTTCTTAGCGCCAGCCAGGGGGCGCAGGCTCAAACCGGTACCTGCCTAGGTTTCGAGCGCAACCATTACCCCGGCGACGCGAATCTGAAAGGCTTGAACCCTGCCACCTCCCCCGATCCTTTCCTCGGGGCAGGACTCACTGATCGAATGGGGACGGGTCGAGAGCGGTCCGGCTCTTGCCCGTTGGTGCGCCGACGGTGCACAATACTCGCGGAGCCGGGCAACTGTCCTTTGGATGCCTTCGAAAAGGTATCTTGGGGAGACTAGCTGTGAAAGGAAACACCAGCAGCTTCAACATCCCCGCAGGCTGGGCGCTGACGTCGAATTGCGGATCTCAATCAAGGGTCGGCTAAACGATAACGCGCAGTGGGTCTGCTGCAGCCGCTGTGAGCTTTCAACATCCCCGTTCCAAGATGAAGCTGACGAAAGCAGTTTGTTGCGGCTTATTTGGAGCTGAAGGCGAGTCACAACATGGGCACCGTTACTGCCGTTTGCAGTCTGGAGAACTATCTCGTCCTTCCCTAACTACATTGTCTTTTGCGGCGTGCACTTTATGGCCAGCCGCAGATGCGGTAGAATAATGACATCCTCCATGTCCGACCGCACCTTCACTCTGGATGAAGCTCAATCATTACTGCCCGTACTTGAGTCGCTTCTGCGCGCCGCCATCGCCGGTAAGGAACTGATCGAGGACGTTGAAGCCGAGATGCAGGCCGTAAACCATCGCATCTTTCTCAACGGCGGAACTTCTGTGGATATTGTTCCACTGGCTCGTCGCAAGGCGGAGCGCGTCAAGGCTGAGCAGCGTGTGCGCGATGCGCTGGCAGAAATTGATTCCATCGGGGTGCAGGTCAAAGACATCGATATCGGCCTGTTGGACTTCCCCTGCACGGTCGAAGGCCGCACGGTTCTGCTTTGCTGGAAGCTGGGCGAGAAAAGCATCACGCAATGGCACGGGGTGGAAGAAGGTTTTGCAGGCCGCAAGCCCATCGACGAGCGCATCGCCAAGGGAAAGAGAACAAACTAACGCCTGGCTGCTGCGTTAGAGATATGAGATGAGGCCTACAGGCCTCCGAGCGGTTGGAGTTCCTACCAAACGAAACTCCTAGTCCCGACTCCAGCAGGCCGCGCAATCCTCGAAAACGAGGGGTTCTGTTCTTGCCGAATCCTGCTCTGGCTCTGAGATGTGGCGGAGATAATGCGTGGCTATCTGACTCATTCTGAGCACGCTTCTTACTGTTCTTCGTTGAGTGCGGTGTGCAGAGAGACGAGCAGCTGATGGACCTTCTCGGGGTCTGTTTCTTGGGCGATCTGCCGGCACAGATCCCTGACAGCGGTGCCCTGTACTCCGGACATGCTTGGAATTGGTCCTCGCCTGGTTCCAATTATTTTACGACATGAAAATAATGAGTCTATCAAGTGGTTTCCCTAGCGCAAGTGCCTTAGTAGCAGTGAATTGCGGGCTTGCTGTCTTGGCCTTCGGGGTCCGGCAGTCTAGGGCACCGGGCGGAACAATCAGATTCCAAACAACTTTCAGATGAGCAACATCCTCATACTCGAGGGGTTTATAGTAAAAGCACTTCGACGAGAGCATTTTTTGGATACTTGGTATGACTGGTAAAGAGAACCTTGCGTCTGGACTGGCGTGCTCAGTCGGGCAAGGTTGAACGTCCGGCGTTCGCTTGGAGAACTTCGCCTCATCTCCCCACACGAGGGCGGTGCGGCCAAAGGAACTACAATGAACCTCTATCGGTCAAGTTTTTTGGTGTTGCTCGTAACCGTGTTACTGATGCTGTCTTTTTCGCCAGCTTCGTCCGCGCAGGTTGCGGTGGGAATTTCGGTTAGGATCGGCCCGCCAGCGTTGCCGGTTTACGCGCAGCCCCTTTGCCCCGGCCCCGGCTATTTCTGGACGCCCGGGTACTGGGCTTGGGATGACGACGATGGCTATTACTGGGTGCCCGGAACCTGGGTACTCGCCCCCGTTGGGATGCTCTGGACTCCTGGCTACTGGGGTTGGAATGATGGACTCTACGCTTGGAACGGCGGCTACTGGGGTCCGCACATCGGCTTTTACGGTGGCATCAACTACGGCTTTGGCTACACCGGCGTCGGCTTTTTCGGTGGGGAGTGGCGAGGGGACACATTTTTCTACAACCGTAGCGTCACCAACGTGAACGTCACCAACGTGACCAATATCTATAACAAGACGGTCATCGTGAACAACAATGCCCGTGTCAGCTTCAACGGCGGCAACGGCGGCGTCCGCGCGCGGCCCACTCCTCAGCAGGAAGCTGCAGCGCATGAACGGCACTTACCTCCGATCGGCGAACAAGCGAAGCACGAGCAGGCAGCACGAGGCAATCGTCAGCTGTTTGCTTCGGCAAACCACGGCCGGCCGGCGATTGCTGCCACTGCCAGACCAGCGGAATTCAGCCGCGGAGTAGTACGGGCAAAAGCTGCGGGTGCGCCCTATCATCCGCCGAAGATCGCGCCCAGAGAGGCGGTCGTCCGTGGCGGTGCTGGCGGCAACCGCTCCTCCGGCGCTAACAACCGCGCATCTACCCCGCCCAATCGGAGCAACGCGGCTCCCCGTGGAAACAACGCTCGTCCTGAGTCGTCGCGCAGCACTTCAACGGCGCGTCCGAATGCGAATCGTCCGAGCGAGAACCGTCCGAACGAGAACAAGGCGCGGAACGATTTCCATCCACCAGCTTCTTCGCGTTCGGCGACTCCGCGCACCGAGAAGTCCCCGAGCCGGACTAACGATCGTCCGCCAGCGCGGGAGTCTCGTGCGCCGAGTTCATCTCGTCCGGCAAGCGCGCCCCCTTCGCGGGAGAATCGTCCGCCACAACGGGAGGCTGCGCCAACGCCACGGCGCCAAGAGAGCGCACCACCCACGCGCCACGAAAGCGCACCACCCACGCGCCACGAAAGCGCACCACCCACGCGCCACGAAAGCGCGCCACCCGCGCGCCACGAAAGCGCGCCACCTCCACGGCGCGAAAGTGCACCTCCACAGCGCGAGAGTGCCCCTCCGCCGCGCCGCGAAAGTGCACCGCCGCAAAGGAAGGAAGTTCCTAAGGAACCGGGCAAGGGACGGTGAGAATCAGTGGATAGTATGCAGAGGCCAGCGGCTGGTTTTGAGCTGCTGGCCAGTTTCCTAGTCAGAGAGGCGTGGCTCCCAGACGAGTACGAAATCGCAGAGGAAGACTGGCTGCAAGGCACGGAGAGGCGCAGAATCTGTGCAAGCCCGTCTGGACCTACCGTTCTACCTCCCGAGCAACGGTAGCGGCGCTGGTTCGGCTCCCGCAGACTGGTACAAGTGTGCGTGACAGCGGAATTTTCTCTGCTACAATTTTTTAGCAGGCGTCGGGCTGGAGCGCGGCTGGCGGATCGATTATGAAGTGACCCAAGGAGTCACAACGACCATGTCACCTACCAAGCAAAAACTCCGCCTGGCCGGCGCCTTCACCGCGCTCGCAACCTTTGCCTTTACCCTCGGGTGCCGCGGCTTCTTCGTAAATCCCACGCTCACGACAGTCACCGTGGGACCCACCGGCTTTACCCTTCCCGTCGGATCAACGCAGCAAATGAGCGCCACCGGTACGTTCAATGACGGCAGCACAAAGACCCTTACTTCCGGCGTGGTCTGGACCAGTTCGGACGGAAATGTGGCCACGGTAAGCAGTTCGGGCCAAGTTACTGGAGTGGCGGCAGGAACAGCGACGATTACGGCCCAATCCGGAACAATTACCGGCACCGCGAGCATCACCGTATCGCTTACCAACGTGACCGGGCTCACCATCAGTCCAACCAGCCAGAGTGTACGCATGAATGGCGGCACGACTACCTTCCAGGCTTTCGCCACAATTTCTGGATCTAGCACACCGGTTGATGTGAGCGCGCAGGCCAGTTGGAGCATCGGTACTCCGGCGAACTACACACTGTCGCAGGGTGTAACACCCGAAACGGTTACTACAACCGCGACCGCGACCAGCGGGGAAATCGACAATATTACGGCGACCTACACAAGCGGTACTACTCAGTTTACGGCCACGGCGAAGGTGACCGTTACACAGTAGCTATAACGCCGGAGTTTTCTGGGGTAACCGGCCGAGATGTAGGCGCCGGGCTTAATGGCCCGTGCTCTCATTCCATGCCCACTCGTAATATGGCAATCCTTGAGCACGGAACGATATGATCACACGCAGGAACCGTTGGGAGGCGCAAGGAGGTAGAGCGCTGCCGATCTAGTAATCTGGCCGACCATGTCCAACATTCGCTGCATCGGTATTGCCACCGGAGGCGGGGACGCTCCCGGTCTCAACGCCGTCATTCGCGCCGCTACCAGGGCGGCCATTCTAAAGTACAAATGGAAGGTCATTGGCATCCCCGATGGCTTTGACGGCCTTATCTGGCCGGAGAAGTCGTTTGAGCTTACGCTCAAGGAAGTTTCTGGAATCCTGCCCCGCGGTGGCACCATCCTCGGAACCACCAGCCGCGGCAATCCTTTCCAATACAAGACGGGCGAAAATCGTGGAGAAGTCCGCGATATTTCCGATCAGGTGATTGCCAACGCGGGCAAGCTCGGCATTGACGCCATCATCAGCATCGGCGGCGACGGCTCGCAGAAAATCGGCCACGAACTTTTCCTGAAGGGGATGAAGATCGTTGGCGTTCCCAAGACCATCGACAACGATCTCTCCGCGACGGACGTGACCTTCGGATTCGACACTGCTCTGCACACCGTCACCGACGCCATCGACAAAATCCATACCACGGCTGCATCGCACCATCGCGTGATGGTGGTTGCGGTCATGGGTCGAGACTGCGGTTGGATCGCACTCGAAGCCGGCATTGCCGGAGGAGCTCACATCATCCTCATGCCGGAAATTTCGTTTACCCTCAAGCGCGTCTGCGAGCAGATTGGGGGACGCGAAAACGTGGGCCGGCGCTTCACCATCGTAGTGGTGGCGGAAGGGGTCAAGCTGCCGCCGGAATTAAAAGAGAACCGCCGCGCCAGTCCGGTGGGAAATCTGCTCGGCAATGCCATCGCCACTGGTGCGAACAAAGAAGTGAGGATCAGCGTGCTCGGGCACATTCAGCGCGGAGGATCACCCTCGCCCTTCGATCGCATTTTGGCTACGCGCTTCGGCGTGGCCGCTGTCGACCTGATAGCCGCCGGCGGCTTCGGCATGATGGTTGCGTTGCGTGGCGAATCCATCGTCTCCGTGGATGTGGCTCACGTCATCGGCCATCTCAAGTCCGTCGATCCGCAAGGTGAGATGGTGCGGACTGCGCGGGCGATTGGAATTGGATTTGGAGACTGAGGAAGGTGATTGTGGAATGGCGAAACCATCAACCATTGTCACTCGGCAATCGGCAATGGCTTCGCCCTACTCTTTCAGCATACTGTCAATCAGCGCATAAAGCTGGCTGCGGTCCACGACTTCCACAAATGGCTTGCCGGCGCGCTTGTTGCTGACCACGTAGAGGGTCGGGGTGTGGTTGATCGGGACTGTTTTGCCCAATTCCTTATCAGCATTGACCAGGGCCGCGAGTTTGCCCTCGGGATCAACCACAAAAGGCAGGTCGACCTTGTGCTCGGCGGCGAACTTCTCCGCAAAGCCGCGCAGGTTCTGCGGAGTGATCTCGAGCTGATTGCTGAAGATGTAGTCGCGAAATTCGTTGCCCAGGCTTTTTGAATGAGTGTCGAAGTAACGTGCTAGAACGGCCGCATCGAACGACCATGTGTGAAAGGGCAGGGGGAAATCATGGCGCACCACAGGAATCTTGTAAGTCTTGGATGCTTCTTCCACCAAGGGCGCGGCGCGGCGGCAGTCGGGACATTGCAAGTCCTCAAACAGCACGATGGCTACGGTCGCGCCCTTAGGCGGACGCAAAGCCGGGTTCACCGCGCTCTGCGCGGATGCAAGCCAGCCGGCGTTCAGTGCAAGGACAGCCAGAAGGGAAAAAAACTGAGTCCAACTTTTTGTCATGATTCGTGCCATAGGGTCGGATACGCTCCAAACTCGCTCTCCATACCGGAGATCTGCCACGAAGCAAACCGCTCACTGTTAGTCGCGTCGATCCGCGGTTCGGTCGCCTGCTGCGCGGCCCGCATTGTATCCATGGTAACCGAAGGGGCGCAGCAATGTCAGGCCTCCGCGGGTTGTAGGAATCCAAGACCAATCGCAGAGCGCGCGATCTCGGCGGCAGGGCTCCGTGATCTCGGCAAATTGCCGTTCCCCCGGGGAACAGGTGTATGCGGGGTAAACCTCGTAACGAAAAACCGCTACTGACACGCGCTATATTTGGGGAATCGGTTCTTCGGAGACATGTGCTGCTGTGCGATGCTTTCGCCAATCCGCTCCTCGCTTTGTCCTAGCCAGCGTGCTTATTGCCGCATCGGTGTTTATAGCCTGCAGAAGCGGCCATCGCGTGCTGGAGGTGGCTTATGTGTCGGCACCGCAAGCCACGCTTCGCGACCAGGTCGCGGCGGTCTACAACAAGAATGGCACGGTCAAGAACGGGGAGCGCGTGGAGGTTCTTGAGCATGAAAAGCGTTTCGCCCGGGTGCGCACCGCGAGCGGGATCGAAGGTTGGATTGAACAGCGCTATCTGGCAGATCAGAAGACCTACGACGGCGTGCAGAAGCTCACGCAAGACAATCAGAACGACCCGGTGCAGGCCACCGGCGTGTTGCGCAACGACACCAACCTGCACATCAGTCCCGGGCGCGAGACCGAACACCTATATCAACTCACGCAGGGAGCGAAGGTCGCGATCCTGAAACGCGACACCGCGGAGAAGCAGCCCACGGTGGTGATCTCGACTCGCGCCACGACCACGCCCGGAGGAAGGCCTAACGCAAAGAAGGGTTCCAGCCAGCCAGCGGCACCAGGGCTCGAAGACTGGTGGCTGGGTCGCGATAGCGCGGGGCGTGTGGGTTGGGTGCTGGCGCGAATGGTGGACGTTGATGTGCCCATCGAAATCGCGCAGTACGCCGAAGGGCAGCGCTTCGTGGCTTTCTTCGTATTGAATGAGGTGCAAGATGGCGATAAAAAAGTTTCGCAATGTCTCGCCGTGCTCACCGAACCTCATGACGGGTTGCCCTATGACTTCGATCAGGTGCGAGTCTTTACCTGGAACGTTAAAAGGCACCGCTACGAGACCGCGTACCGCGAGCACAAGCTCAACGGAGTGCTCCCGGTCACAGTGACGACTGAGAATTTCGATAAAGAAGGGGCGCTGCCGGTTTTCGTGTTGCGCGTGAAAGACGACAGCGGAAACGTCAGCGAGCGTAAATACAAATTGAATACGCCGATCGTGCGGCGAGTGCTGGCACCTGGAGAAGAGCCGGCGCGCAGCGTGACGAAGCGGCGGCGGCGCTAGGAGGGAACCCTTCCGCCGTAGCATACCTCACATTTTCGTAGAGACGTTGCTCGTTCCTTCTCCCGGTTACGTCTTCAGGACTCTCTTTGTTACAGGTCAGCCGTAAGACCAAGGCGCCAGATGTTGCAAGCCCCGTTTCTACTCGAGCTTAGCCGTAGAACTCCGCAATACTGGCAACCACACAGCGCTGCTCGTCGTCCGTGAGTTCGGGAAACATCGGTAAGGCCAAGACTTCTTTGGCAGCGCGCTCGGCCTCGGGAAAATCTCCTTCGCGATATCCCAGATACGCGAAACAAGGCTGCAAGTGCAGCGGGATGGGATAGTAGATCTCGCTGCCGATCTGACGCGCGCTCAGGAATTCCCGGAGTTCGTCGCGGCGGTCAGCGCGGATGACATACTGATGGAATATGTGAAGGGCATTCGAGGAGGTCTTCGGCAATTGAACTGGCGAACTCGCTGAGATGGTGGATGGTGGATGGTTGATTGTTGAATGAGAGACCGAGGCGGATTCCGATCTTGGCCGGGCTGCATGCGACTGGGATCGCCGACCGGCGGTGAGGCCGGCCTCCGCAAACAATTTGTCATATACGACAGCGCGCTGGCGGCGAGCCTGGTTCCATCCTTCGAGATATTTCAACTTCACGTGCAGGATGGCAGCCTGCATAGCGTCGAGGCGGCTGTTCCATCCGAGTTCTTCATGCACGTATCGGCGAGAGCTGCCGTGGTTGCGCAGGCGCCTCATGTGCGCTGCCAGCTCGGGGTCATTCGTAGTCACCAAGCCGGCCTCCCCATAGGCGCTGAGATTCTTGGTGGGATAGAAGCTGAACGCAGCGGCCACGCCCGCGGATCCGGCGCGACGGTCGCGCCAGGCGGCGCCGATGGCCTGGGCGGCGTCTTCAACCATCGCCAGATGAAACTCGTTGGCCAGTACCTGAAAGCGATCCATATCGGCGCACTGGCCATACAGATGGACGGGAAGCAGCGCTCGCAACTTCCGGTAACCGCTGTGCCGCAGACGGGCTTCAACCTGCGTTGGATCGAGATTGAAGGTAGCGGCATTGATGTCGGCAAACACCGGACGTGCCCCGGCTCGCGCAATTGCGCTAGCGGAAGCGAAGAAACTGAAGGGAGTAGTAAGAACTTGGTCTCCGGGCTGCACGCCGGCGGCGACCAGGGCGAGCCAAAGCGCGTCCGTTCCCGACGCGCAGCCGACGGCTTCTTTCGCTCCACAAAAGTCGGCGAGGTCGTGCTCGAAGGACTCCACCTCACTTCCCAGAATGTATTGTTGCGAGGCACACACCCGCCCCACCGCCGCCAGAACCTCGGCGCGGATTTGTTCATACTGCCTCTGCAAGTCGAGCAAAGGTACGGCCGCCAGCGGCTTCGCCCCCAGCGTATGCGGCTTTGAAGGTGCGGTCACGGGAAAGTCGGATTGTAACAGGCGGGTACCCGAGCCTTCGCACCTCTCGAGGTGAGGCAGCGGGGGGAGAGGCCGGCCGTCTGCCAGCGCCCGCTTCCACGCGGCAAGAGAGTGCAAAAAGACGGCGAGTCTCAGATCGCCATGTTCTTCGGGATAGCCTTGCAAATTCCGCGTGCCGCGCTCGAGCAAGGAGCGTGCGCCGACGAGATTCCCAGTCGAGTGATGATGGAAGGCAACCGCGACCTGAATCAGTCCCTGCAAGAACTTCTTTTCTTCCGGCGGCGCCGCGCGCCAAACGTCTTCCCAGACCTCGTGTGCGTCGAAGAATGCCGCGCGGTTGAAGAGGTCCAGAGCGTGTAAGTAGAGCGCCTGTTCCATGTACTCGCGTCGTCCAGCCGGGGAAGAGGCAAGGATTGTAAAGCTTTCTCCATCTGTCCCCGGCCGCCTGCGCCCTTGCAGGATATTTTCGGCAGGTCGCGCGTCACGCTGCCGATTCGCCAAAACATCCGCCGGGATTGAGTCTACAGAAAATGTGGGCCACGCCTATGGAAAATTGCATTTCCAGGATTCTGCAGGAAAAGGGCAAATTGATCCCGCCGGCAGGTTCCAAGTCAAATCTCGGAAGCGGACTTTTCACGTCTTTGACCACTCCTTCAATGCTACTTTCCCAAAATCGTGTAGTGCGAACTGGTAGCCATGAAGAACAACAGCGGTACAGAGAGATAGAGATTTGTTCGTGACGCCAGAAAGGCCTGGCGGGCTAGAGTGGCGGCGTCGGCGGGTGGAGTACCGGCTAGGGTGCCTTTGATTATTTTCTTATTGTTGGGCCAGATGATGCCCCAGACGTTGAACAACATGATGAAGCCAAATCCGCCGCCGACTCCGATGGAGAGGACGTGGTTATCGTCCTGGCCGACGGGAGTATAGTTGACAAACAGCCATGCGGCTGCAATGACCACGACGGCTGTAACGGCCCCGAGAACGTATCCGCTAGGCAGCTTCTTGATCACGGCGAATAGGATTCCCCAACTCACAATCCAGACCAGCAAGAATAGTCCGATGGTGCTGCCCGCGCCTACGCCTATGCGCTGCGCGTCGGGACCGACGAATATCTGCGCCCAATACCAGAAGCCCACGAAGACCGTGATCAACGCGCTCCAACGGAATAAATTCAGAGCAGGCAGTGTGAGGTATTGAAATATCTTGGGCTTCATGGTGGCGTCCACCTGTTTCATGAAGGGGACGTTGACCAGATTAAAGAAATACAGCAGTCCGATCCATGTGATGCCGGCCAGAAAGTGAAACCAGCGCAGAATTAAGCCCAGAGCTTCCGTGCCGGTGTGATTGGGCATGACAAATGCGAACCCAGCCAGATCATGCATTAGTTCCTCCGCTAACCTTGAAGTGACAGATTCCCCGGCTCCAGAGAAGGGCGCGCGTTGCGAAGATCTGAAAGCCAACTGCGGCAGCGCAAGCGTCTGCCACGCTAGTTTTCGTCCGCTGGTGTTTCCTGGGGCGGGGGAATACTTGCATTTTGACCAAGTTATGTCAAGGTTCGGTGATTTTGACCTGCGCAGAACCTACTGACCGGAACCTGATGAAAAGGTGAGTTGAAAAGCGCGGCGGGACGCCGTATGGTACTCGCAGCCATCTGCCGGAGGTGCTGCCTCGCGGAAACTTGGCGGCACCGGGACGGCAGGATGTCCCCCCTTGTTCTCGCGGCAGGCGGAAGCCGCACGGAACATGCTGTTGCATGTGCACTAGTTTGTTGAAAGGCCAATAATGGGCAAGGAGATCGGCTATGGAAAGCAACAAGCCGGCGCAGAACATTCAGGACTCTTTCCTCAATACCGCCCGTAAGGAGAGGACGAACATCACCATTTATCTGTTGAGCGGAGTAAAGCTGACGGGCCGTATCCGCTCCTTCGACAAGTATGCGGTGGTGTTGGAGGCGAACGGGCAGGAGCAGCTGATTTTCAAACACGCCATTTCTACGGTGGTGATGGGCCGGACGGCGGCTCATGGCACGCACCTGGCCCATACCGATACGAAACCGGCGGCGACCTCTACAGCTTCGCCAGCGGTTTCGGCGGCCAGTGCGTCGGGCACTGAAGGGTAAAGCTTCGCTTGCGCAGGTCCGATCTCAAGGATGCCCGCGACGTAACGCGTGTGGGTAGAGCTGCGCGCCATGGCGCAGACCACGAGACCGCTGGGCCACGCGAACGAGCGTTCCTGGTTGGGCTGTGGTGTCGCTCACGCCGACGCTCTGGCGCGAAAGCTGCCCTCACGGCGGGCGCGCAGGCGGCTCGCGATAGTGCGCTAACCTCGGCGAGTGTCGCCTCTGGCGCCAAGGCTACGTCTAAAGCACCCGCCATTCCGGAATTCGACGCGGAAGAATCGCTGGCCGAGCTGCGAGCTCTGGCGGGAAGTGCGGGCGCGGAAGTTATCGGCGAGATCCTGCAGCGGCGCGACCGGCCTGATCCAGCCACGCTGATCGGCGCGGGAAAGCTCGAAGAGATCGCTGGCGCAGCGGCTTCCATGGACGCCGACCTTCTGTTGTTCGATCACGATCTGAGTCCTTCCCAGCAGCGCAATATTGAAAAAATCGCAAAGCGGCGCGTAATCGACCGCACGCAGCTGATCCTTGACATTTTTGCCCGCCACGCGCGCACGCGAGAAGGCCAGTTACAGGTGGAGCTGGCACAACTGCAGTACATGCTGCCGCGGCTGGCGGGGCGGGGGATTGAGATGTCCCAGCTCGGCGGCGGCATCGGTACACGCGGTCCTGGTGAAACGCAGCTGGAAACGGACCGTCGGAAGATTTACCGGCGTATCCGGCACGTGGAGCAGCAACTGGAAAACGTGCGGCGTATCCGGGCACAACAGCGGCAGCGGCGGGAGTCGGCGCCGGTTGCGACCGTGGCGCTGGTAGGATACACGAACGCTGGGAAGTCGACGCTGTTCAATGCCCTGACACGTGCTGGTGTGCTGGCGTCGTCCAAGATGTTTGCGACGCTTGATCCGACGATTCGGGCTGTGGCGCTGCCTTCAAAGCGGAAAGTTCTGCTGTCGGACACGGTGGGCTTCATCCGCAACCTGCCCCACACGCTGGTGTCGGCTTTTCGAGCGACCTTGGAAGAAGTGCAGCGGGCGTCGTTAATCCTTCAAGTCTCTGATGCGAGCAGCCGGCTCTCGGCCGAGCAGGACGCACAAGTGGAGTTGGTTTTGAAAGAATTGGAAGTGGAAAAGAAGCCGCGGCTGTTGGTGATGAACAAAGTTGATTTGCTGGATGTGGAGGTCGCCCAAGCTTTGCAGGCTGGCGCTCTGCGCGATGATGCAACGACGCTGTATGTTTCGGCCGTGGAAGGTACTGGGCTTAGCACGCTGCTCGAACGCATCGACGCGAAGATTGATGAAGATCGGGTAAGCCGCGTACACCTGCGCGTTCCGCAGAAGGAAGGGAAGATGCTTGCGATGCTGGCGGCGCGGGCGCGAATCTATTCGCGGAAGTACAAAGACGGGGCAGTGGAACTGGAGGCGGAAGCGCCGGAGTCGGTGGTGCGGAAGGTGCGGGATTTTGTCATAGGGTAGACTTGGCGCTTGAATTGGGAAAGTCAACTCGCTGTTTGGGCGGGCCTCAGATCGGGAGCGCATGATGAATGCACGTCGCCGCTTTCTCAGCTTTTGCGTTGCGGTTGCCATCTTCTTCTCGGGAGTTGCGCTGTTTGGAACTGACACGGTTCTGATTCACGGACACATCTACACCGGCAATCCAAAAGCTCCTTGGGTACAGGCGCTGGCAATTAGCGGCAGTCGCATTGACGCCGTGGGGACGGACGGGGAGATTTTGAGCCAGCGGTCGGCCAAAACGGAAGTTATCGATCTGCAAGGGAGAACCGTGGTTCCGGGATTTTCTGATTCTCACACCCATATGTGGTTCGGGGCGCTGGCACTTCACGGGCTCAATCTCTCAACTCCCGAGTCGAGCATCACACCGGAAGACGATCCTGAGATTCTAGTCAGCAGGCTCAAGGCTTACGCCGCGAGCCATCCCACCGATAAGGTTCTGTTCGTTCGGGCGGACTACAGCACCACTCCGCCATCGACGCCGACGCATGAGTTGCTGGACCGTGCCGTTGCCGACCGTCCCGTGGTGGTCCATAACACGGCTGAACATGCGCTCTGGGTGAACGCCAACGCTCTGGCGCTCGCCGGAATTACGGATCAGCCAGTGGCCGATCCGGCGGAGGAAAGAAATATCATCCGCGATGCCAGCGGACATCCCAGCGGAGTTCTGCTCGAGGCTGCGATGGCGGCCATGGAGCGGGCTCTGGCGAAGCAGTTTTCGCAGGAAGAAAAGCTCGCCCTGCTGCGGGACGCATCGCAGCATCTCAGCCGCTACGGAGTCACCAGCGTGGTGAACGCGACCGGGAAGCTGGCGGAGATCCAGCTTTATGCTGCGTTGCGGGACCGTGGCCAGCTCACAGTCCGCACTCGGACTTCCTTCGGAGCGGTGGCCGTGAACCACCACTTGACCCCTGAGTTCCTCGCCGATCTGGAACAGGCGCGCACGCTTTACCACGACGACTGGGTTTCGGCGAATCTGGTGAAATTCTTCGTCGACGGAGGCACCGGTTTGATCCCGCCGCTAACCTATGAACCTGCGGAATACAAGAAGCTGGTTCTCGAACTGGACAAGCGCGGCTACCAGATTATGACGCATACCTATCGCCCCGACTCCTCGCGCTTGGTAGTGGACACCTACGAAGAAGTTAGGAAGATCAACGGGCCGCGAGACCGACGCCTCCGCCTGGAGCACGCGGACTTTGTTCCGGCGCAAGACATTCCACGGATGGCAAAGCTCTCTCTGATCGCCAGCATGCAGCCTACGTTCTGCTGCGACGAGAATGGCTCGAACTATGATCCGCGCGACCGGACCACAACTGATCGATGGCAAAGTATGGAAAAAAGCGGAGTGAAGTTGGCCTTCGGCAGCGACTGGCCGTGTACCTGGCCGCCGAACCCGTTGGTCGCGATCCAGGAGGCTGTTACTCGCACGATTTGGCGGCCGGCCAAGGGTGGGAACGATTTTCCCGGAGGAGTCTTTGACGGGGCAGGCCAGGGAGGAACCGTCCCGACGAAGGACTCGTACGTTCCCGAGGAGCGGCTCACCGTGGAACAAGCCGTGAATGCGTACACGCAGGGATCGGCCTACGCCAGATTCGCTGACGACCGGACGGGAACGCTGGAAGCGGGAAAGGAAGCTGACCTCGCGGTGCTTTCGCAAGATATCTTCTCGGCCAAGCCTGAAGAAATTGCGAAGGCCAGAGTGGTGATCACCATGGTCGGCGGAAGAGTAGTATTCACGGAAGGAAATTAATCCCCGAATGAAAAAGGCTGCGTCAGTCCTGGTATTCGTAAGCTGTGTCTTCTTCGTGCAGAACGCGCCGCTGCGAGCGCGAGAGTCCCAGGGTTCCGGACCGCGCGGCACAACGTGGCCGACCCACGGTTGGGCTAAGAGTGCGCCGACCAGCGTTAGACTTGAGGAGAAAGTCCTCGCCGGGTTAGATGCTGATCTGGCGACCGGGAAATATCCGATGGTGGACAGCTTTGCCGTGTTTCGCTGCGGGAACGAGGTCTTCGAGCGGACATATTCTCACGACTATGGGACGATCTACGCGAAAGAGGCGAAGACGCGTGGTCCGCTGAACGCGCGCCTGACAGGCCCGTACAACTACTTCGATCCCGCCTGGCACCCCTACTATCACGGAACTGATCTGCACAGCATGCAGTCTGTGAGCAAGACCGTTTCCTCGATTATTGTCGGCATCGCAGTTACCCGCGGCGATTTCAAAGCTAGCCTGGACACGCCGCTGCTCAAGTATTTCGACGGGGCAAGGGTGAAGAATGTCGACGAGCGAAAGCGACGCATTACGCTGCGTCACGTTCTGACGATGTCGACCGGTCTCGACTGGAATGAAGAGGTGGCATACGACGATCCCAGAAACGATGCCGACTTGATGGAGGCTACTGACGATTGGGTGCAGTATGTGATCGATCGGCCCATGGCACACGAACCGGGGAAGGTTTTTAATTACAGCAGCGGTGTGTCGGAATTACTGGCCTTTATTTTCCAGAAAGAGACCGGGCAGGACATTGAAAAGTATGGAGAGAAGTATTTATTCACGCCGCTGGGCATGGATCACTACTGGAAGCGCTCACCAATGGCTGTGGTCGATACCGAGGGAGGTCTGTTTCTGCGCACCACAGATCTGGCGAAGATGGGCTACCTCTATTTGCACGATGGAATGTGGGACGGACAACAGATTGTGTCGAAAGACTGGGTTAAACAGTCGCTGGCTCCTTTCATCGATGCCGAGGAAGGTTTCAAGTATGGATTCAAGTGGTGGCTGCTGCCGCGCACGGATCGGCAGGGGTACGTCTGGATGGCTCGAGGCTTTGGCGGACAGCGTTTGATGGTGTTTCCGGAGGAAGATATGATTGTGGTATTTACGGGATGGGAAATCCTCAAGGATCCGGCTGGAGATCGCGAGCTGGTCAACCGGATTCTGCCGGCGGTGCGTACGCAATCCTGCACAGCCACGCAGTGAAGGTCAGGGAATGAAGGGCTGGAGCGACCGGTTTTGTTCGGGGGAACGCCCAGCAACACTTAAGACCCCAAAATTAAATAGGCCGACGACCAAGAAGCGGTGACATTCCTTGGCTGCCGGCCCACTCGATCCTGAATTGGATCGGAGGTGATTCTTCTATGCTAACCTTCTTGACAGAGAAGTCAAGGACTAGTTGCAGTTTTTTGCAGCAATCTTTGACCGCGCCGTGGACAATCTTGCGCTAAAATCCGGCCCTGTGAATCGATGAAACGGCAAGAAAATCAATGCCGTCGAATTGACATAAAGTCCCTCGGATGTTAGTTTTATAGGTTTTGTAGCCCTCATTTCTCCGGCTTATATCAGCAACCCATGGACGAGACGCTGCGACAGCTAGGCGAATTACTGCTCGGGTCAGTACCGACCGTGATTCTGCTGACGTTGCTCTTTGCCTTATATAGCGCAATCGTGCATAAGCCGCTGCAACAGGTCTTGGCGGAGCGCCGCAGCAAGACCGAAGGGGCGGTGGAAAAAGCGCAGGCCGATATTGCCGCTGCCGGGGCGCGCACCACGGAGTATGAGCAACGCCTACGCGAGGCTCGAGCGACGGTGTTCCGCAGCCAGGAGGCGCGGCGGCAGGCAGCTCTGCATGCGCGGGCAACAGCGGTAGCGGAAGCGCGCAAAAAAGCTCAGGCGCAGGTTCAGGCGGCAAAGCAGGATATCGAATTGGACAAGGAAAAGGCGAAGTCGGGGTTGCAAGCGCAAGTATCGACGCTGGCAGCGGAAATCGTGCGCCGCGTGCTGCAACCGGCGGGGGATGCGCGGTGAACTTCTTTCAGAGTGTCTTCCGGGGAATCCCACGAGTTTGCGGGCTGGCCCTGCTCCTGGTGGCCCTCTCCGGAGTTTTCGTTCCACTTCGCGCGCAGGAGCAGCTTCCACAACAAAAGAAGCAGGTTAAGTCAGAGCCGCAGCGGGAGGGCTTCGGCCGGCAACTGGCGCGAGAATCCCGTGAAGCCGCGGGAGAAGAAGAGAAGAACGAGACCGCGGAATTCAAGCAGTCGGCGGCGGTACAGTGGATCGCACGCAAGACTGGGCTGAGTCTGCAGCATGCGTACCGGTTATGTGTGCTGCTGAATTTCGCCGTTATGGGCGGGGTACTTTTCTGGGCATCGCGCAAGTACTTGCCGGGGCTGTTCCGCGAGCGCACATCTGCCATCCAGAAGGCGATGCAGGAAGCACAAAAAGCCAGCGATGAAGCGCGGCGCAGGTTGGCGGAGATTGAGTTTCGCCTGATGAGACTGGATGGGGAAATTGGCATGATGCGCAACGCCGCAGAGCGGGAGGCGGCAAACGAGGAGGCGCGTATTCACGCCGCTGCTGAAGAAGATGCGCGAAAGATTGTGGAGTCCGCGGGGCAGGAAATCGCCGCCGCGGCGAAAGCGGCGCGCCGCCAATTGACGGCTTATGCAGCCGACCTTGCTGTGGGGCTGGCGCAGAAACAGATTCGGGTGGATGCCGCGACCGATCAGGCGCTGGTGCGCGAGTTTGCCGGACAATTGGCGGCGTCGCCGGATGGACCGCCCGGCCGGAAGGGCAGGCGCTAAGATCATGGCTTCAGTAGCCAGCGTTTACGCTCGGGCTTTCGCCGACGTGATTTTGGACGTAAAACTGGACGCTGGCCAGGCGCTGACGGAACTTCGTACCGTGCAGGCGTTGCTTGCCCAGAGTGGGGAATTGCGGCGGGTGTGGGAGAATCCGGCGATTCCGGTGGAGCAAAAACGCGGACTGCTCGACGCGATCGCGGAGCGCGACCGGATCTCGAGCCCGGTGCGGAATCTTGTGGCGGTGTTGATCGACCATCAACGCGTGAAGTTTTTCGATCCCATCATCCGGCAAGTGCAGAAGGAGCTTGACGCCCGGCTGGGATTCGCGGAAGCAGATGTAACCAGTGCCCGCGAGTTGGGCGAATCCGAAAAACGTGCTCTGGAGTCGAGAGTGGGGACGTTAACCGGCAAGAAAGTGCGCGCCCGATACGAGCAGGATACGTCGCTTTTGGGCGGTGTTGTAGTGCGGGTGGGTAGCACGATTTACGACGGATCGGTGAAGGGGCAATTGGAGAAGATCAGGGAAGCCATTCGCGCTTAGCTTCTAGCTTGAATGCCACACACCGGTCGGGTTCGTGGGTGAAGGGCAAAAGGCAAAGTCCTTATCGCAGAGAATGGCCGCAAAGGCCGCGGAGAGAAGTAACCGCTAAAGGCTAAGAGCTGATTCTATGGCACAAATCAAGGCAGACGAAATTACCCGACTGATCCGCGAGCAGATCGAGAACTACGAGTCGAAGATCTCTGTGGACGAGACTGGCACGGTCATCACACTGGGCGACGGTATCGCTCGCGTGTATGGCCTGGACAAAGTCATGGCCGGAGAATTGCTTTCTTTCCCACACGGTGTGGCCGGCATCGCCATGAACCTCGAAGAAGACCAGGTGGGCGTGGTGATCCTTGGCGAATACACCGAGATCAAAGAAGGCGATGAGGTAAAGCGCACGGGCAACATCATGGCCGTGCCCGTCGGCGAGGCTTTAGTGGGCCGCGTGGTGAATTCCTTGGGCCAGCCCATCGATGACAAAGGGCCCATCGCGAGCGATCAGTCCATTGCGCTGGAGCGTCTAGCTCCAGGAGTGATTGACCGGCAGCCGGTGCGTGAGCCGATGGCGACGGGGCTCAAGGCCATCGACAGCATGATTCCGATTGGCCGCGGACAGCGCGAGTTGATCATTGGCGACCGGCAAACCGGCAAGACTGCGGTGGCGCTCGATACCATCATCAACAGCCAGGGCAATGATCTAATTTGTATTTACAACGCGATCGGTCAGAAGCGATCGTCTATTGCGCAGGTGGTGAAGATTCTGGAAGACGCTGGAGCGATGGAGTACACCATCGTGGTGGCGGCATCGGCATCGGAACCGGCACCCATGCAATACATTTCGCCCTATGCGGCGTGCGCCATGGGAGAGTATTTTCGTGACACCAAGCGGCATGCGCTGGTGATCTACGACGATCTCTCGAAGCACGCCGCGTCGTACCGTGAAATCTCGTTGCTGTTGCGTCGCCCGCCGGGACGCGAGGCTTATCCGGGAGATGTTTTCTACTTGCACTCCCGCCTGCTGGAACGTTCGGCGAAGCTGAGCGACAAAAACGGGGGCGGCTCGTTGACCGCATTGCCCATTATTGAAACGCAAGCCGGCGACGTCTCCGCTTATATTCCGACCAACGTCATTTCGATTACCGACGGTCAGATCTATCTGGAAACTGACCTGTTTAACCAGGGTGTGCGGCCGGCCGTGAACGTGGGTCTGTCGGTGAGCCGCGTGGGCGGCAGCGCGCAGATCAAAGCCATGCGGCAGGTGGCGGGTACGCTCAAGCTCGAACTGGCGCAATATCGCGAATTGGCGGCATTCGCGCAGTTTGGCAGCGATCTTGACAAGGCCACGCAAGCGCAACTCAATCGGGGAAAACGCCTGGTAGAACTCTTGAAACAGGCCCAGTTCTCTCCGCTGCCGTTTTCCAAACAGATCCTGATCATTTTTGCCGGCACGGGCGGATTCCTTGATGACCTCCCGGTCGAGCAGGTGCGCGATTTCGAAAAGGAACTTTACGAGTACGTGGATGCGACGAATCCCGGAGTTCTTCGGGCGGTGATGGAGAAGAAGATTCTTGACGATCAACTGAAGGCGCAGCTCACCAGCGTGATCAAGGAAGCGAAGCAGCAGTTCGTAGCAGAGCGGCAAGCGGTTGCGAAATAGGCTCTTAGCCTTTAGCTCTTGCTTGAACCGGAAGAGGGTCGGGTGCCATACGACACACTGGCAACGATCTTCGACGAGAGATAGCAAAAGCCAGTGCAGAGACCACCACAAGAAAGATCATCGGTGCTTCGGCTTTGACCGATGGGAGGGTGGGGCGCGAAAGGCTGAGGGCTAACAGCGAATGGCCAAAAGCTGGTTCCCATGGCAAACATTCTCGACATTCGGCGTCGCATCCGCAGCGTGGTCAACACGCGGCAGATCACCAAAGCCATGAAAATGGTCTCGGCAGCGAAGCTGCGCCGGACGCAGGATCGGGCGCTGGCGGCGCGCCCTTATGCGCAGATGTTGACGAATGTGTTGAAGTCGCTGGTGTCTCGGGTGGAAATTTACGACCCGAAGACGGGTGAACCCAAGCATCCTCTGCTGGCGCAGCGTGAGGAAAGCAACATTTTGCTGATCGTCGTCACTGGTGACAAGGGTCTGGCAGGCGCGTTCAACGCCAACATCATTAAAGCCGCGAGCCGCTTTCTGGAGTCGAAGGCGGGCAAGAATATCGACATTGAAGCCGTGGGTCGCAAAGGACGCGACTTCTTGCGAAGGCGCTATCCGGTCGCACCGGTGCAGACACGTAGCTTGGCCGAAGAAGACGAGATGCTGGAGCCGGAAGGGCAAGGGGAAGAACGGGCAGGAGCGATCCAGATCGCTGGCGAGCATGTGGGCATTCTAGGGAAAGTGGAGTTTTCTCAGGCGCGCCGCCTGGCTGAAGCTGTGATTGCGCGTTACGAACGCCAAGAGATCGACTCCGTCTATGTGGCCTTCAACGAATTCAAGTCGGTAATCGCTCAGCGGCTGGTGGTGGAACAGATTCTGCCCATTGAGCAGATTGGCGAAGCCGCGGTGCGCCAGGCCGAAGAGCTGTCGGAGGAAGAAAAGAAAAAGGCTAAAGCCGCCGCTGTCAGTGCTGGGGTGGGCATGCGGAAAGCGGAGATTTTGGCGGACGAGGGTGGGCAATTCGGCACATCGCAGGTGGATTACATCTACGAGCAGCCGCCCGAAGAGTTGTTCCGGGTGCTACTGCCGAAATATGTGGGCATCCAGATATTCCGCGCGCTGATGGAGTCGGTTGCGGCAGAGCATGCAGCCCGCATGACCGCCATGGACGCCGCCACCAACAACGCCACGGACATGATTGACTCGCTGACGCTGGCGATGAACCGGGCGCGGCAGGCGAAGATCACGAAAGAGATCATCGAGATCGTCAGCGGCGCGGCAGCGATGTAAGGAAGTATCGAGTTGCGGGTAACGAGTAGAGCACGCAGCATTTAGCCGGTCGTGGTATTTCCCGCGCTGGAACGAAACCTAAGGGCTGATGGCTGAATGCTGAGCCGCTTTGAAAAGCTAGGAGCTAGGAGCTAGCAGCTAGACGCTGAATTTATGCCAGAAAACATTGGACATGTTATTCAAGTCTCCGGTCCCGCGGTGGACGTGCAGTTTGCTGAGGGAACTCTGCCGCCGATTTACGAGGCCGTGAAGGTCGTCAGTGACGGTTTCACCGTACCGTCCCCGATCAACGTCATTCTGGAAGTGCAGCAGCACCTGGGCGAAGGCCGCGTGCGATGCATCGCCATGTCGGCGACTGATGGCATGGTGCGCGGCATGAAAGCGATTGACCAGGGCGGACCCATCTCTGTCCCGGTGGGCCGCGGCACGCTGGGACGGGTGATGAATGTGATCGGTGAACCCGTTGACCAGCTGGGACCGATCGAGCACAAGCAACGCATGCCCATCCATCGCCCGGCGCCGCTATTCGATGAGCAGGCCACGACGGCGGAGATGTTCGAGACAGGTGTGAAGGTCATCGACCTCATACAGCCCTTCCTAAAGGGCGGGAAGATCGGACTGTTTGGTGGCGCAGGCGTGGGCAAAACCGTCGTCATTATGGAACTGATCAACAACGTCGCCAAGCAACACGGAGGATTCTCTGTGTTTGCGGGCGTAGGCGAGCGCACGCGCGAAGGCAACGACTTGTGGCTGGAGATGTCGGAATCGGGCGTGATCAAGCCGGGAGATCCGGAGCATTCCAAGGCCGCGCTCATTTACGGTCAGATGACCGAGCCTCCGGGTGCGCGTCTTCGGGTGGCACTGACCGGGCTGACGGTGGCGGAATATTTCCGCGACGCAGAAGGCGCGGATACCCTGCTCTTCATCGACAACATTTTTCGTTTTACCCAAGCGGGCTCAGAAGTGTCCGCGCTGTTGGGCCGCATGCCCAGCGCCGTGGGTTACCAGCCCAACTTAGCGACGGAAATGGGTGAATTGCAAGAGCGCATTACTTCCACCAAGAAAGGCTCGGTGACTTCGGTGCAGGCCATTTACGTACCGGCTGACGATTTGACCGACCCAGCGCCGGCTACGACGTTTGCCCACCTCGACGCCACGACGGTGCTATCGCGTGCGTTGACGGAGATTGGAATTTATCCCGCGGTCGATCCCCTGGGCTCGACCTCGCGCATTCTTGATGCGCGCATTGTGGGCCAGGAGCACTATGACGTGGCCCAGTCTGTAAAGAGAACGCTGCAGACCTACAAAGACCTGCAGGACATCATCGCGATTCTCGGCATTGACGAACTGAGCGAGGACCAGAAGATCACGGTTGCACGGGCTCGCAAAATTCAGCGCTTCCTCTCCCAGCCATTTCACGTGGCCGAGCAGTTCACCGGGACGCCCGGGAAATACGTAAAGGTGGCCGATACGGTGAAGGGCTTCAAGTCGATAGTCGAGGGCAAGTACGACGAGATCCCCGAACAAGCCTTCTACATGCGCGGTACGATCGAGGAAGTGCTGGAAGCGGCGGAGAAGATGAAGGCGGCAGCGTAACAGCAGCGATCAGTTTCAGCCGTCAATCGTCAGCCTGTTCGTAACCTGGCTGCCGTTGGAGTGAGCTGATAGCAGATCAGATCCGGTATATGGCAGAAGTGTTCCAATTCGAGATTGTCACGCCAGAGAAGAGAGTGGTCGACACGGCGGCGACAGAGGCTCAGATTCCCGGCAAAAACGGGTATCTGGGCGTCCTCCCGGGACACGCGCCCCTGATCACTGAGCTCGCGGTGGGTGAAATCACGTTTCGATCGGACTCGGGGGAGCAGCGCTTAGCGGTCGCCTCCGGCTTTGCCGAGGTGCTGCCGGACAAGGTTACCGTTCTCGCGGAAACTGCGGAACGTCCTGAAGAAATCAACGTGGAGCGCGTCCGCAAGGCCAAAGAACGCGCCGAGCAATGGTTGGCAGGCGCCCAGACTGAAGCCGACGTGGAACGCGCCTTGGATGCGCTGCATCGCGCGGAAGTACGGCTTCGAGTGGCGGGCAAGAGTTAACATAGCAGACAGTTTCAATCCCGAATTTCCGCAAGGGGAAACCACTATGCGTCGGCGAATGCAACGGTGGAGCTGCCTGACCGCAGTTCTCGTGACACTGTCGTCATTGACCCTCGCCCAGGGCGCCGGTCATCCCGATAAAGGGCCAAATCCCGACGAGCCCGCCATTCACGATTACGTCCTTACCATGGACAAGATCAAAAAGTATGCCGACGTGGCCAAGAGACTGGAAGCGGCGGCCAAGTCCGACCCCGTCATCGCCGCGGAAATGAAGAAGATCGAAGACGCCGACGTCTACAACCTGGACAAAGCAGCCATGATGGAAAAATCGCCGCGGGTGGCCGCCGCGCTGAAGAGCAATGACATCGCGGCTCGCGACTTTGTCTTCACGCCGTTGACAGCGTTTACGGCCGCGATTGGAATTGCGGCAGAAGATGCGAAGAAGCAGCCTCCGGCATATGTCAATCCGACCAACATAAAGTTCGTTCGCGATCATAAGGAAGAGTTAGAGAAGCTCAATTTATTCGAGCCTGCGTTGGATAAAAGTTCCCCGGACAAAAGAAAAGAAGAAAAAGAAGAAGATAAAGCGGACGACCAGTAGGCCACCTACAGACCGAACCTCACGCGGACTGGGTTCCGGCGGTTCCCGTCCTTAAAGGTTGTCAGAGGACCTTCACCGACTCTTTATTCTCCGACGGCACATATTTCACCGCCGCGGTGCGCTCCAGTTTGTCCCAGGCGAACCTGCGGCCTTCAAGAGCGCGTTTCAGCGTCTTGAACAGCACAACCGAGAACAACTGCCTGTAAGCCAAGCGCTGCAGCCATACTTGACTGAGCAGCCAGAAACCTTCCCTGTCGTCAGGACGCCGGCGCTCAAGCATAAACGCGATGGTCGATGTGAAGAAATCAATAACCAGAAACACGAAGAAAAAAGCCACCAGCTTGTGAAAGCTGGCGGGATCGGTGGAGTCAGGATGGAAGTGCTTCTGAACCAAATACCAGAGCGCGCCCACGGCAAACATAATGTCGATGAGCGGCGAAACCAGAGGCAGCAAAATCTGGAAGATAAGGATATTGGGCAGCGCCACTACGCCCAGCACTCCCTTGCGGGCGAAGACTGCACTGTGCTTCCACACCGCTTGTAGGATTCCGAACGACCAGCGGAAGCGCTGCCGCATCAGTCCGTTGGCGTTGGTGGGAGCCTCGGTGTAAGCCAATGCCATGTCTTCATATTCCACACGGTAGCCGCGGCGCAAAAGAGCCATGGTCAGATCGGCGTCTTCCGCGACGGTGTCAATGTGATAGCCGCCCGCTTCACGCACCGCGGAAACGCGCCAAGCCCCGATGGCGCCCGGAACCACGCTTACGGCGCCCAATGTATTCAAAGCCCGCCGCTCGAAGTTCTGGCTGGTGATGTATTCAAGCGCCTGCCAGCGGGTCCACAAATTCACCCGATTGCCTACCTTGGCATTGCCCGCCACAGCGGCGACTTTGGGCTTGATAAAGTGTGGCACCAGGCGGGCGATGGCGTCGTGGGCGATGACGGTGTCGGCGTCGATGCCCACGAAGATCTCGGCATCGCGCAGATGCTCAATGCCATAATTGAGCGCTTCCGCCTTGCCGGAGTTGGCTTTCGCCAGAATAAAAACCCTTCCCGCAGCTTCCTCCTTTTGAAAGGCGCGGTGCGCCACTTCCAACGTGCGGTCTTTGGAGCCGTCATCAATCACAATCACGCGCAGGTTAGGATAGTCGGAGTTAAGCGCTCCCTTCACCGTGCGCTCGATGACTTTCTCTTCGTTATAGGCGGGGATGAGCACGGCCACGCGTGGTTTGTACAATGCGATCTCGGCGGGACTGCCCAAGATGCGCTCATGCACGCGATCATAGACGGCGGCAGCCCCGATAAAGAGCAGACGTCCGGTCATGAGCAGGTCGCCGAGGAAGAAGATCCAGGTAATCATGGTTACGGCGGCATTAAACAGCCAGAATCCAAGCCGGTCGAGACGGGCGACCCAGCGCTCCCCAGCGGGCAGCGGCGCCATAACTTCCGCCCTGGTTTTGCCTAACAATTGATAGACCGGCACAATTTGAAAACCGCGAGCCCGAATGCCATCAATGATCATAGGCAGGGCGCGCACGGTTTCCTGCCGGTTACCGCCGCCGTCATGCAATAGCACGATGTTGCCGCAGCGCAAATCGTTTGCTCCACAAGGCGGCAAGTGGGAAAGAACGTAGGAGGTAATTTGCTCGGCCGACCGGCGGGGGTTGTCGCGCCAGTCATTAGGATCGATTTTGTTGCCCACCGTGGTGTAGCCCATCTCTTGTGCAAACTCCAGCGGGCGCACCTGGTCGGCGGTATCGGGCTCTTCATCAATCGCGTAGGGCGGGCGCAGCAGGGTGGTACGGATTCCCAGCAGGCTGGCGAAGAGGCGCTCGGTCAGATTCAGCTCCAGCCGAAAATAGCTCGGAGAAATGTTGCTGACGTCGGGATGCGTAAAAGTATGATTCCCGACGGTGTGACCCTCCTGGTAGATGCGTTTTGCCAATCCTGAGAACTTGTCACTCTGAATGCCAATCAAGAAAAAGGTTGCGGATGCGTTCTCTCGCTTCAGGATGTCGAGGATTTTGGGAGTCCATTCGGGGTCGGGTCCGTCGTCAAAGGTGAGAGCGACTTGAGTCGTACTGTATCCATACCGAGCCACGCGGTAGGGCTCGGGCAAGGACTGGAAATTCTCGTCCGTAATCTGTTTCGTATCGGGGTCAATGGTGAGCTCCCTGGTGCCATGCGCCGGCTTGTCTTCAATACGCAGGATCTCGCCCTGACCCTCCATATCTACGTCCTGACCGGGCGGAACATCGTGCAGCCGGTCAGCAGCGCCGGGCTCAAGGGGAAGATCCCAAACGCGCCACAGGGAGCGATCTTCCGCACCCAATCGCCATAAAGCGAATGTTCGAATGCCAAGCGCAGCGGCGGCGCGCATGTGGTTCAAGGCCGTAACCGCGTCGAGGAACCAGATATCATGGCGCAGGCTGCGTTCGTCGAGATAGCTGAAGTGCGGATTCAGAGCGTCGTCATCAAAGGAGAAGTCTTCGTCCGAATCTCGTGCGGCCAGCCACGCCTCCTGTACCGAGACGTTTGTATCGCGCGCCTCTGCCGGCAGCTTGCCTTTTATCGGTTTAAGCACCCAGTCATAGCCATAATTGGCGATGGCGCAGATCAGTTTCTCTTTGGGGATTACGGTCTGGGCGAAAGTCAGATTCTTCACGAACCAGTCCTGCGAAGCCACCGGGCCGGGCTTACCGCCGGGATAATGTTCGTCGTAGTTCATGACCACGACCCCGTCAGCCGGGGCGGCAACCGCGGGATAGTCGAAGTCTTCATTGTGGGCAGGCACGCTGACGTAGAGCTTCATGCCCCGAGCATGCAGATCAGACGACAACTCTCGGAGCAAAGCGAGATAACCCGGTTGGCCCGACTTAGGGAAAGCCTCGAAATCCACCATGAGTCCCCGGTAGCGGTCAGAGGCAAGAAACATCGCTACTTGCCGGCGAAAAAGAGCTCGAGCTTCGGGATTGTTCAGGAAGCCGCTGATTTCGCCCACCCAATCGCTGCCGTTGAAGTTGTTGACCATAGGGAAAACTTCAATGGGCGTGTCTTCCGATTTGATAAGCGGCATGACGCGATCGTCCACTGAGCGCACTGTCGATCCGGCGCTGTCGGTGTGAATCACGTCGAAGAACTTGTTGGTTTGGTCGTCCACGGCCTGCAATCGGCCGTTCGGTGTAAGTACGTGCAGCCAGTCGGGATAAAGCAGATCAATCTGCCGGGCGAAATCTTGTAGAGACGAAAAGCTGGCAGCGTCCCAAGGGACATAAAACGCTGCTCGAATGCCTTCTTCCTGGTTGAGTACGACTTGAGACGGGGCTAGCTTGGACTTGCGATGGGAGCGCTTGGCCAATTGCCGTTGACGATCGCGCGCCTTATCCCTCTCGTTCTCTCTTAGGGCTTTGAAGACCCGCTTTTGCGGGGACAGCAGGAGCTCGGGCAGCCGCTCATCTCGCAGCGCGCTGTAGACAAAGAAGACGATCAGAGCGGAACAAACCACGGCGAGAGTGTCAAACAAGCGCCGCAGACGCTTCCAGCGCGCGCGCCTCGGATCGTAAAAGACAGGTTCAACCATGGGGGACTAACTCGCCATCCTATGCTGCGGGCGTCAGGCGGTCAATTCTGGGCGAGACATTCTGGGCGAGACAGGGCGGAGGTGGCAGCTCTGAGTCTTAAGATGCAATTTCTTGGCTGGGAGATTGCCGCAAACGCGCTATATTCGCAGCGTGCGCGAACTGCTGCGTAGGAATGCACGGTTCTTTTTCTGGACGAGCCTTGCGGCCCTCGGGCTGCGGCTGTTCTTTGTGTTCCGCTTTCCAGCCGTGGTCGACGATTCCCGACTCTACGCCAACATCGCCAAGAATTGGCTTCACCACGGAATTTATGGGGTTACTGACTCCAGTCAGGTGGTTCCCACACTCTCGCGGTTGCCTGGCTACCCGGCGTTTCTCGCCGCTGTGTTCGCGATCTTCGGAGTAGATAACTTCCGAGCAGTTCTGCTGATCCAGGTGCTCTTCGACATAGGCACATGCTTTCTGGTTGCCCACCTTGCGAGGCGTCTGTTGTCGGACCGCGCCGCCCAGGCAGCTTTTGGGTTAGCGGCTCTTTGTCCCTTCCTGGCCAATTATTCTGCCGCCGCTCTCACCGAAACCCTGGAGATTTTCTTCACCGCTCTGGCCTTAAACCTGGCCGTCAAAGGCATACAGATTTGGAATTTGTCCGCCGACGCCACAGCTGCACAGCCTAATACTTTGGAGCTGAAAGCAGGTTCAGTCGCGGGCTCCGCCACTTTCGTCTGGCTGGGCTGCGGACTCTCCATCGGTGCCGCCATTCTGCTGCGTCCGGATGGCGGAATCGTACTCGCTGTTGTGGAAGGATATTTGCTGCTCCTTCTGATCAGGCGCGCATGGGTGAGACTCAAGACCGAAGTTTTGTCGGCCTGGCTTCCGATTCTGCGAGCAGGCATCATCGTGGCAGTAGGCGCTACCGCCCTGCTAGTCCCCTGGACGCTGAGAAATCTGCACACGCTGCATCGCTTCGAGCCTTTAGCGCCCCGCTACGCCAATGATTCGGACGAACCGGTAATGCCGGGTTTCAACCTCTGGGTCAAGACCTGGATGGCTGACTATGTTTCAGTGCAGGAAATCTACTGGAGCGCACCGGGAGAAGCGATCGACGTGACCAAACTACCTCGCCGCGCATTTGATTCCGAGAAACAGCGAGAGGAAACGGCAGCGCTTTTCGCAGACTATAACCAGGATCATGAGATGACTCCAGAGCTCGATGCCCGCTTCGCGGCTCTGGCCGCCGAACGCATCCATGCCTCGCCGCTACGTTATTACGTCTGGCTACCGGCGGTGCGCATCGCCGACATGTGGCTGCGTCCGCGGACGGAGCTGCTCCCGCCCGACCCACGCTGGTGGGAGCTCAACGATGACCCGCTACCGGTGGCCGTCGCCATCGGCTTCGGAATGGTGAACCTGCTTTATGTGGGGATGGCAGTGGCTGGAACCTGGTACGCCAGAACGGTTCCCGGCATCGGATTGCTCCTGTTATTTCTGCTCGTCCGCTCCCTGTTTCTTGGCACACTCGAGAATCCCGAAACACGCTATACATTGGAATGTTATCCCGCGGTCATATGGCTGGCCTCGGCGCTGTTTCATCGGCCTGCATAAACTTCCAAATCTGGGAGGCCATATCTGAAAAGCCGTATTCAATCGATTCAGGCCTCTCTAGAAGATTGAAAATTCTGCTTGAATGTTTTGGTGGCGAAGTTGCACAATAGCGCCCCATCGGATCCTAGGGCCCCCTGTGCATTCTTAGTTCCTGGGATAAACTTTCCAAAATGTAACACGTCTTCGTGGTAAAAGGAGCTCCTCCATGCGTTCTGGCTCACGTGTAGTTACTCTGCTGGTCGGTTTTTTCCTCGCAATCAGCGCCCTCGTCTCAGCTCAAACGGCAACGACGTCCCTGCGCGGCACGATTACAGATCCCCAAGGCGCGGTGTTGCAGGGCGCCAGCGTCACGCTCAATAACCCCGAGACCGGGTATTCGCGAACCACAAAATCGGGTAACGATGGTGTGTACCAGTTTGTAGAGATTCCCCCGGCGACGTACACCATGACGGTCACTGGCTCCGGGTTCGCCACCTTGAAACACGACAAGGTTACCCTTCTGGTGAACCAGCCGACAATGCTGGACGTCTCGATGCAGGTAAGGGGGACGACCGAGATTGTCGAAGTGACTGGCGCAGCGCCCCTGGTCAATACTCAAGATGCCAGCATGGGCCATGCGTTCAATACAGAGCAGGTTTTAAGTCTGCCGTTTGAGGGCCGCGACCCGGCCGGGATCCTAAGCCTTCAACCGGGGGTCGCATATACCGGCAATTCACCGACGCTGGATTCCACGATCGATAGTCGGAGCGGATCGGTTGCCGGTGGGCGCAGCGATCAAGCAAATATCACCATTGACGGCGTCGATGACAATGATCCGATTTCGGGGAATTCTTTCGTGGGTGTGTTTCGTGCAACCCTTGACTCTCTGCAGGAATTCCGCGTAACGACGGCAGGCGGCACAGCCGAGGAAGGGCGCGCTTCCGGTGCGCAGGTCGTGCTGGTCACTAAGAGCGGCACCAACAAGTTCCACGGCTCTCTGTTCGATTACGAGCGTCCCACATTCACGACCGCCAATGACCCGTTCATTAAAGCTTCGCAACTGGCGGCTGGTCAACCTAACAGCCCGGTCCGCGTGCTGCGCCACACTTTTGGCGCCTCTTTTGGTGGACCTATCATCAAGGATCGCTTTTTCTTTTTTGCCAGTTATGAGGGCGAGCGCGTCCGAGAGGATACGGTCGTTACGCGCATCGTCCCGAGCGACGATCTCCGGAATGGTTTTGTGAGTTACATAGCCGACGACGGTAGCGTCGTCAGGCTGTCACCAACTGACCTGGCCAGCATGGATCCGAACTGCGGCACCACTCCCGGCTTTGGTGCGGGAGGCACCTGTCCATTAGGCCCAGGAGCCAACCCGGCAGTGATGCAGATATTCCAAAACTATCCACACCCCAACACCGACGTTGTTGGCGATGGCTTTAACTTCCGGGGGTTCCAATTCGCCGCCCCTGCACCGGGAAAACGGAATACCTCCATTCTCAAGCTCGACTATAACCTGACGCGAGACGCAAACCATCGCATCTTCGTGCGTGGAAACCTGCAAAGCGATAACCTTGACGGGCTCACCACCAACGGACCACAGTTTCCTGGAGACGCGCCGGATGCAACGATATTCAGTAATAACAAGGGGATTGCCGTTGGATATACCGCGCTTCTGCGCAGCAACCTGATCAATAATTTCCGCTACGGTTATATCCGCCAGGGCCTCGACAATGTGGGCTTAGAGACACAGGCATTCGTAAATTTCCGTGGCATGGACGATCTAACCGGTCAAACGTCGACCGTGCGCTCCATTATTCCTGTGCACAATTTCGTGGACGATGTGGCCTGGACGAAGGGGAAGCACACTTTGCAATTTGGCGCAAATCTGCGCGTGATCAATGACGGCCGTGTCGGCAACGGGGCTTCGTTCAACTTCGGGCAGACCAATGTTTCCTGGCTTGATAACGCTGCCATTGCGAATACCGGAAGTAGCTTAGATCCGGGGGCCTTTGGCTTTCCAGCTGTAGCATCCAGCTTCGGCCAATCGTACGATTTGCCTACTGCGGCGATCACCGGACTGGTCCCTTTCGCTCAAGGGGACTACAACCGGGACAAGACTGGGACGCTAATCCCGCCAGGCAGTTTTATATCCAGAAACTTCCGTGCTCATGAAGGGGAGTGGTACCTACAAGATAGTTGGAGGGTGAAACCAAACCTGACTTTGACCGCGGGTCTGCGGTATACCCTGCTGCAGCCGCCTTACGAGAGCCACGGCAACCAGATTGCCCCAGATGTGAGCTTGAATCAGTTCTTTAAGCTGCGCCAGCAGGCGATGTTGGCAGGTCAAACCTATGATCCGACGATTGGACTCAACATCTCGGGCCAAGCGAACGGCAAGGCTCCCTATTGGGCCTGGGACTATAAGAATTTAGCTCCCCGATTTGCGGTGGCGTGGAGTCCAGGCGCAGATAGTGGTTGGATAAAAAAGCTGACCGGCGGACCAGGCAAGACTTCCATTCGCGCCGGTGCCGGTATCTATTATGACCACTTTGGGGAAGGTATCGTGAATACGTTCGACCGGCAGGGTTCGTTCGGATTGACGACCCTAATTGACAATCCCGCGGCCACCCAAGACGTGGATAATACCCCACGGTTCACAACCCCAACTATATTTACGATCCCAACTCAGTCAGGGGCCTGCAGCGGTGCCCCGCCCTGCAGTACCCTTCCCCCTCCGCCGACCGGAGGTTTCCCAGCGATCCCGCCAACCGCCGATCAAAACGGCGGTTTCTCGATCACATGGGGGTTGGACGATAAGCTCAAGACACCTTACTCCGAGGTGTACAACCTCAGCATTACGCGCGAAATGCCTCACGGGTTTGTGTTAGAAGCTGCCTATGTGGGCCGTTTCGCCCACCGTCTGCTGCAAGAGGAAGATCTCGCCATGCCATTGGACATTCGTGATCCCAACTCAGGCATGGATTACTTTGCTGCCGCTCAAATGTTGGGCAGGGCAGCGATCGCTGGCGCGCCGATCACGAGCCTGGCAAAGATTCCGTATTGGGAAAACCTCTTCCCTGCTGCGGCGGGGAATCTAGGTTTTGGGCCTCCGGGCTCTAGCGGGAATTTGGGTTGCGCTCCCGGGGACAATGCGAACGCCACGAATTACACTGCCACGCAGGCAATGTACGACATGTACTCCTGTTTCGTGGGTAATGAAACAACGGGGTTGTTTTTTGCTGACCTATTGTGCCTGCCCGCATGCGCACAACTAGCGGGACAGCCAGCTGGCGGGCAGCCGCTTAACTTTTTTGACAGTCAATGGTCGTCACTCTACGCATGGCGCAGCGTCGGCAATAGCGCTTACAACGGTTTGCAGGTCAGCCTTCGCAAGCAAGTTCAGAGTGGTTTGACCTTCGACGTCAACTACACTTATTCAAAATCGATCGATGTTGGATCCAACGCTGAGCGCATCAACGAATTCGAAGGCGGAGGCTTTGCGAGCCAGATCATCAACGCCTGGTCACCCAACCAGCTGCGGTCGGTCTCTGACTTTGACAACACCCACCAGATCAACGCGAACTGGGTGTATGACCTGCCGATAGGACGAGGCAAGCATTTCGGCGGCGGTATGGGGAATGTCGCGAATGCAGTGTTCGGGGGTTGGCAGGTCGCCGGTTTGTGGCGATGGTCCACCGGCTTCCCCTTTTCGATTGGGCCGGGCTTAGGATTCTGGTCCACGGATTGGCAGCTGTCTTCATCCGCGATCTTGACCGGTCCGAAGCCAAAAACGGGGCAGTTTGTGGTAGCGCCTACACCAGGGCAGACTCCAGAGCCAGATGTCTTTCAAAATCCGTCATTAGCCAGCCAGAGCTTCCGCCTTGGCCTTGCTGGAGAATCTGGGCAGCGTAATAGTCTGCGCGGCCCGGGAACCTTCGATATTGATGCGAGTCTGGCGAAGAGCTGGAAGATCCGCGAAAGCAAGGAACTCACGTTCCGGTGGGAGGCGTTCAACGTGACCAACACCGCGCGCTTTGACGTGGGCCAGATGCAGTTCCAGGGCAATAACAGCCTGGCAACAGCGGGTGCCTTCGGTGTATTTCTGAATACGCTGAACAAGCCGCGGCTGATGGAGTTTGCGCTTCGGTTTACTTTCTGATCGCGCTTTAGATTAGTTCCTTTAGGGGCGGATATTTCCGCCCCTTTTTTTGCGGCAGATGAACAAGGCGGACGGGGCTAGCTTCGCGGCGTCAACGACGCGGATGACTGGGAAATTCAGGGCAAGCCTTCCGTCGAAAGACTCTACCCCAGCGGCGAGTCGCTCATGCGGAAGCGCGTGCGCACGTGTTCAGAGATCAGCTCGATGGCGGATCGGTTGGAGACGGGATCCGACTGGGCCAGATACTTCATGGCCTCGACCAGCAGGCGTTGTCCGTCAACGTATCGGGGATCGGCAGTTCGTTCTCTGCGTTTGCTCCCAAATTTTGGAGGAACGGGAATGGTGAAGACTTTGGCCATGAAGAAAATCCTATCTTCCCAGGTGCCCGGCAAGTATAGCGCCCGAAGTGCAAATTCCAGCACACCTTCTTCTGTATTAGATTCAACAACTTAACCACGCGGCGATACGAACTGTGTCTTGCCCGTGGTCTTCAATTGAAACACTTCGGCGGGGATCTTCTCGTTTAGCCGGATCGAAGAATACTTAGCCAAACGATAATCTCCCTGCGGTTCGAAGAACTGCTGCTGCACCGAAATGCCCCGCTCCAGGTCAATCCAGAGAAAAATCTCTTTAAATGTGTTGCGCAGCTTTTCCGACTTCGGGATCAACTGCAACTTGGCGGTGGACACGTTGTCGATAGATTCCGGCCCCTGATAAGAAACCTCGAAGGCCTTCAACAAATCTTGTCCGCTGCCGCCAAAGCCGAGGACCAGGTAGCTTTCAATTTCCTCGCGGTTCTTGCCCGTGGTATAGATCATCACCTGCTCAATCTTTGGCTGATAGACCTGAAGCTTGCCGTCTTTGAACAGGACATATTTCCGCTCGGGTTCTTTGACCTCGGCCATCATCTGGATATCTTTACCCGCACGGCGGTAGTACACAGTACCTTTTTGCGTATCTCTATCGTTGACGACTTTTTGGTATTGCTCCCAGACGAAATCGGCCTGCGTGGTACGGAAGTTGGAGGCGGCCGCATCCATCTTTTTCAAAACGCTTTCCAGGCTGGCGGACGCCTTGGACTCCTGTGACTGAGGAGTCGCAACCGCACTCACTGATGCCAAGCCCAGCAGGATCACGAAAACTCCGAGGCCATGTTTCGTGGGTCTCATTGGTCTCTTCCTAAGATTTTGCCGCGATATTAATAAGGATGTCGAAAGTACAAATGTCCCGATTCTCGCCCCCGGCGAGATTTTATTCCCGGTGTACCCAAACTCTATAGACCTCGACACGCCCTTTCTTGTCGGGCACGGTCTCGTATCTCACGAGAGAGACATCGCCTGAAATGGGCTCGATAATATGCAGCAACTGATCGCGAACGGACAGATCGTCTCCCGGCCTAATCGCCGCTGCCTCGATTTGGTAAAGCAGCCCTCCGTGTCCGTCGGATGTGACGATTACCCCGTTAGGATGCGGGTTACGCTGCACAGGTTTGTCCTTGAAATTAATCCAGTAGGGTGAGAAGAAGACAAAGATGAGAATCAGCGTGACCATGATGTCGTAATGAAGTGTGCCACGCTCGTACGACCACAGGATGTATCCGCGAATTGTGCGCCAAATGGCCTTCATCGGCAGGGACGGCGCGGGATTGGCA
Source organism: Acidobacteriota bacterium (assembly GCA_003225005.1). Taxonomy (GTDB): domain Bacteria; phylum Acidobacteriota; class Terriglobia; order Terriglobales; family Acidobacteriaceae; genus Sulfotelmatobacter. The sequence continues at coordinate 74,980 of QIAN01000222.1, forward strand.
GCGCTGCTGATTTCTGCTCTCTGCAAGTCTAGTGACTGCTCCTTTCCTTGGCAATGGTGCGCAGCTTTTCGCTATCAGCTCTTGTGGTCTGCGCTTTTCCTCGGCCGCTCAGGGCCAAAACTCGAGTCTTCGAACTTCTTCGGCGTGATCCGATCCGCGCCGATGTAAGGCCGCAGGACTTCCGGGATAACCACGCTGCCATCCGCCTGCTGATAGTTCTCGACGATCGCGACCCATGTACGGCCCACTGCCAGGCCGCTGCCGTTCAGTGTATGGACGAACTCCGGTTTGTTCTTTCCATCTGGCCGGTAGCGAATGTTGGCCCGCCTTGCCTGATACGCTTCAAAGTTCGAGCACGAAGAAATCTCGCGGAACAACTTTTGTCCGGGCAGCCATACTTCAATGTCATAGGTCTTCGCCGCCGACGGTCCCATGTCGCCTGTGCACAGTGTCACTACCCGGTAATGCAGGCCGAGTTTCTGCAGAACTTCTTCAGCATCGAGCGTGAGCCTTTCATGCTCGTCGTAGGAATTTTCGGGCCGCGCAAACTTCACCAATTCGACTTTTTGAAATTGATGCTGACGAATGATGCCGCGCACGTCCTTGCCATAAGACCCCGCTTCGCTGCGAAAGCAGGGAGTGTAAGCCGTGAGCGAAATCGGAAGCCGCGCCGCGTCAAGGATCTCGTCGCGGTACAAGTTCGTGACCGGGACTTCCGCCGTTGGAATGAGCCACAGATCTTTGTCTCCGTGCGGGACTCGAAACAGGTCTGCAGCGAACTTGGGAAGGTTCCCCGTACCATACATAGAGTCGGAGTTCACCAAGTACGGCGGCAACACTTCTGTATACCCATGCTCGCGCGTGTGGAGATCAAGCATGAAGTTCGCCAGAGCACGCTCCAGCTTTGCCCCAAGATCCCAGTAAACCGCGAATCGTGCGCCCGTAAGCTTGACCGCGCGCTCCAGATCGAGCACGCGTAATTGCTCGCCTAGTTCCCAGTGCGGCTGCGGATTGAAGTTGAACTGCGGCGTCCGGCCCCAGCGGCGAACTTCCACGTTCTGCTCCGCGCTGTTTCCAACGGGTACGCTGGCGTGCGGAATGTTGGGAATTCCGGAGAGAATTTCTCCCAGGCGGGCGTCGAGGTCGGCAGCAGTTTTCTCCCGTGTCTGGATTTGCTCGCGCAGGTCTTTGGTTTCGGCCATGAGCGCGCTCGCATCCTGGCCGCTCTTTTTCAGCTTGCCAATATCTTCCGAGGCCCGGTTGCGGCGGGCTTTCATGGTTTCGGCCTCGGTGATAGCCTGCCGGCGCTGCGTGTCCACCTCGCGAAAATCCTTCAGCACCGTAGCAGGATCCATGCCACGCTGGCGCAGTTTCTCCTCTACCAGCGGCAGATTGTCTCGGACGAAATTCAGATCAAGCATGAGGAACAACTAATGTATCGGAAACAAGGCAAGAAATGCACGTAGCGGACGCGCTCAGGTCAGAGTTCCGGGTGCGCCTTTTGGTATGGAGCCTCCGGCTGTGTAAACTACCATCGCGATGAGATCCTTCCCCCGATTCACACCCACCCGCCTCTTATTCATTCCATCATTGCTTCTTGTCCTCGCCCTCAATTTGTCGCCTTCCAGTTTTGCCTCCGCCTACAACGCCCATCCCAAACTGGTCGTGATTATTGTGATTGACCAGTTCCGCGGCGACTATTTGGAGCGCTACCGCGAGCAGTTCGGCGACGGAGGTTTCCGCCTCTTCCTCGATCATGGTGCGTATTTCTCCGACTGCGACTACAACTACGCCAATACCCGCACTGCGCCCGGTCACGCCACACTCTTAAGCGGCGCCTACACCAACGGCCACGGCATTGTGGCGAATGATTGGTGGGACTCCAAGAAAAGGCGCATGGTTACATCGGTCGAGGATGAGGACACGAAGACCGTGGGGGTGTCCGGAGACAAGACTGGCGCCTCGCCTCACAACCTGATGGCCGACACTCTGGGAGACGAACTCAAGCTTGCCACGCAAGGCAAGTCCCGTATATTTGGGGTCTCGCTGAAGGATCGCGCCGCCGTTTTGCCCGCCGGCTTCGCCGGGGACGCCGCCTATTGGATTGATCCCCGAGGCGGCGCCTGGGTAAGCTCCACCTACTATCGCAATGAGTTGCCTAACTGGGCGCAGGATTTCAATGCCAGCAATCACGCCGCCAAATATTGGGATCGCGACTGGAAAGACGCGCAAGGAAACATATTACGGTCCACCGCACACCGCAAAGCGAAAGACGGTTCGGACGAAGGCTTTTACGAAGTAGTTGGTTCCACGCCGTTCGCCAATGAGTACGAATGGGAATTTGCCAAGGAGTTGGTGCTCCACCAGAATCTGGGTAATAGCGGCGCCACAGACTTGCTGGCCATCAGCCTCTCGGCGAACGACATTCTCGGACATCAGGTCGGTCCGGATGCGCCGGAGATGAAAGCAATGGCGCTGGCCCTGGACGGTGAACTCGCCGATTTCTTCAATTTTCTCGGTCATCAGATGGGATTGGCCAATGTGTGGATCGCGCTTTCTGCCGATCACGGAATTTCCGCGCTGCCGGATGTGGCCAAGAAGCTGCGCATCCCAGCGGCCAATCTGGATTTCGGCAAATTTGAAGGGCAAATCAACAACGCACTGACGGGAAAGTTTTCCCCGAGTCATTCCGCAACCTACGTGAAGTTCTCCTATCCCATCGCCTGGCTCGATGAGGAGGCTTTTGCCGCCGCGCGTGTGAAGGAACGCGACGCGGAAACTGCTGTGGGCGAGGCTATGAGGCAGGTCCGCTTGCGCGACTATGACACGAAATCTCAACTCGCTGAGGGGGCGGTTCCCGACACCGCCCTGGCCCACAAATATCTAAACAGCTATTCTCCCGAAGCCGGTTGGTATGTGATCGGTGTTCCACAGCCGTACACGGTTGCTTCGGCCAAGGGTACTGACCACACCACGGCTTACACCTACGACACGCACGTGCCCCTGGCATTCTATGGACTGCCATTTCAGCCCGGAACTTACCGCGGCCATGTTGAGCCCGTTGATCTGGCTGCGACGCTGGCATCGCTACTCGGGGTCAACGCCCCCTCGCACGCAGTGGGGCGGGTGCTGACCGAGGCTCTGGCGCCGCCACACTATGGGGAAAATTCCGGAGGACCGCGGAAATGAGTGCTTCTTCCGCAACCGGGGGACGCTCCGAGCCCGATCTCAGTGTCAGCATCGCTGGCATTCAGCTCAAGAATCCCGTGATCGCGGCCAGCGGGACCTTCGGCTACGGAGTCGAGTTCGAGGACGTAGTTCATCTCGACAAGCTGGGCGGGTTCGTGGTGAAAGGGCTATCGAAGGAAGGGATGATTGGAAATCCTCCGCCGCGTTTGTGGGAGACCGCGGCCGGCATGCTGAATGCCATCGGGCTGCAGAATATTGGGGCGCGCGCCTTTGTCGACGAGAAGCTACCTAAGCTTCAGCACATGAAAAATATCGTGGTCTTCGCCAACGTGTTTGGCCATACCCGTGAGGACTATGAACGCACTATCCAGATTCTCAACGAAGGAGAGGGAATCGCCGCTTACGAGTTGAATGTTTCCTGTCCCAACACCGCGCAGGGAGGAATTCAATTCGGCAGCGATCCGCGCTTGCTCGATGAGGTCGTGACCACCGCGAAGCGCGTGGCGCGATATCCGCTGATCGTCAAGCTCTCCCCCAACGTAACCAGCATTGAGCAAATGGCATACGTCGCTCAGGAGGCCGGTGCCGATGCATTGTCGCTGGTCAATACTTTTGTCGCCATGGCGATTGATCCGGAGACCCGCAAGCCACGCATCGCCAACGTCACGGCCGGCCTGTCAGGCCCCGCTATTAAGCCCATTGCTCTGCGCATGGTTTACGACGCGGCGCATGCCGTAAAGATCCCAGTGATGGGCATGGGAGGAATCTCGACTGCCGCCGACGTCGTTGAGTTCATGCTCGCCGGGGCTACCGCAGTACAGATTGGCACAGCCAGCTACTGGGATCCGTGTTCCACGGAAAAGATCGTGAACGAGCTCCAGAATTGGTGTGTCGAACACGACATCTCGAGGCTGGCAGACCTGACCGGCGGCTTGATTACGGAGTAGCGAGATTACATACCAGCTGATAACCGGTATTGATCGCGTAAAGCTTTGCTGGCTGCTGAAAAGGGCGTTGGTCAGCTGCACCGTGGTCACAAATCCCAACCATACGGCGAGCCCGATCTTCATTCCGTAAAGGGAAGTATTCACTGCTCACAATCGTGATGATTTTTCCCAGCACGGCCGCCACCCGTGATAGGGCATACATCGGGCCCGCACCCTGCATCTCCCCGAGCTTGGCCCTGTCGTCGGGATCGTAGCCCATCAAGACCATCCACAGGGGCGGGCGAACAGCAGTGAATATCACAAGAAGCCAATCACCAGAGTGGCTAGCGCGGCCACCAGCGCCGCCCAGTAGGCGACAACCCAATTCAGCAAGGCGGGAAAGCTTCAGACGAGAAAGGTCGAGCCGCTATCGGCCGTGAGTGTACCAGATCGAGCCGGGCGATTTGTAATTTCGGCCTTCGCCCCAAACCGCGTGGGTTGCTCCTTCGCTGTCAATAGCGATGCCGAAATAATCGCCGAAAGGAAAACGAAAGCCGCCGGGAAGAATGTAGTCGTAGCCGCGCAGAGGCCCTGAAAGCTGCGACTCAGCCGACCAGGTAGCGCCACCGTTGGTGGAGCTACGGTAAAAAGTGTTCCACAGGGGCTGGCCATGGGCATCCCCCCTGCGGGCGTCCATCCAGGCAACCCGCACATCGCCCGCCGCGCCTGCGGTGATCGCCGGGAACCCGCTTTCGACGCCACGGTCAGCAGTGGAGACATCGCTTCTGGCCGACCAGCTTGCGCCAGCGGTGGTCGAGGACGAAAAATAAATGCGTTCCGGGCCGCCATTCGTGCTGCCGGCGTTCCATAGGGCATAAATCGTCCCAGTGGAGTCGGAAGCCAAAGCGGCCTGCGCGCTCAAATAGCCGGTCCCGCAAACCTGTTCGGCGCAATCGGGGGGGGCGGCGGAAACATCCAGCAACGTGGTGATCCATGCGTGGCCACCATCCTGTGAACGGCTGACATACACATTCATGGGGCGCTTAGCCATGTCCTGCCGCGCGTATGCGGTCCATGAAAAGTACACATTGCCCGTGGAATCCACCGTACCGCCCCCAGCCAGCGACCACCCCGGTTCTGCGTTGGCATTTACGTTGACCGAAGTGAAAGTGTTTCCGGCATCGTGTGAAGCCGCGACCAGGAACTTCCGCTCGTGGTTGAATCCCACATAGACATCGAGCCCACGCACGGCGAGAACCGGCTTATCCGCATCTTCCTGTCCGCGATCGGCCACGGCCAGAAACCAGGTCCGACCAAAGTCCGCAGATCTTGCGACCATCACGTCGCGCCGCTTGTTTTGCAGCCAGGAAGCATAGAGCGTCTGCCGGTCCGCCGGGTCAACCACAATTTGCGGATCGAACTGGCCGGTAGACGAGGGCAGGAGAGACTGTGGCGATTGCCAAGTAAGGCCATTATCGCTGCTTACCAGTAAAGTGATAGTGGGCACAGCGCAGGCGGGACAATTCCGTACGGTGCCATACTGCGGATAGAGGACATACACATGACCGTGACCATCGGCCGCGAGGGTGGGTTCCCACTGGTCGCCGATTGTGCGACCAATGCGCTTCTGTGGGGTGAATCCCGGACCTGCTGCCGAGGCCGCATCGGCGGCCAGCAGAAGCAGCAGAAAAACAGCAAAATGAAGCGCACTCCCAGTGCGCTTGACTCCGGAACCCACAGAACTTTTCTCCTACCAGCGAACCATCCAACCCGCCCGAACTTTATCCCGAAACTAACATGAACGTCAATTGCCAGGGAAAGCCAGGGAAAGCCACTCCATGGCCTGTCGTCTTGTCGCCGCGTGACTTTCTTGACGTTTCGTCATCTAATGGACGGTTAGACGCGGCAAAACCTTTAAGGTTGTCGAAGGCAAATCTAGAGGAGTGACTTCAATGGCGAAAGCCACATTCGCAGCAGGTTGTTTCTGGGGAGTGGAAGCGACATTCCGCCAGATCCCGGGCGTCATCTCCACCCGAGTGGGCTACATAGGCGGACGCACGGACAACCCGACATACAAAGAGGTATGCACCGACCGGACCGGTCATGCGGAGGCGGTCGAAGTTGAATACGATCCCGCCAAGGTTTCCTACGACGCCCTAGTGAAAGTATTCTGGGAGAACCACGACCCCACCCAACTCAACCGCCAGGGGCCGGACTGGGGTACGCAGTATCGCTCCGCCATCTTTTTTCATACGCCGGAGCAAAAAGGCGCCGCCGCCGCTTCCAAAGAGTCGCTGGAAAAGGCTGGCCGCCACTCGAAGCCTATCGTCACCCAGATCGTACCCGCCGAGACCTTCTATCCCGCCGAGGACTACCACCAGCAATATTTGGAAAAGCGCGGCCTGGCCAGTTGCCATATCAACCAATGATCCGAGCGAAGCCTGAATCGCAAAGGCCTACTGGGCACTAGGCTAGCGATTCTACGCTGCCGTCAAAAGGATTGGTTTTTCCCGTGTAATCACAATTGTGTGCTCATAATGAGCGGAGGAGCTGCCGTCCCCGGTGCGCACGGTCCAGCCGTCGGATCCAAGCACGGCATCACCAGTTCCGGCCGCAATGATAGGTTCCACAGTTATTACTAGTCCGGCAGTCAAAGTCTGCTTGGCGGAAGGATCGGGAAAATTGGGGACGCGCGGATCTTCATGAATAGTCCTGCCTATGCCGTGCCCTACGAGCTTGCGGATGACGAAGAACCCATCGCGCCGCACCTCGCGCTCTACCGCCCGTCCGATTTCAAAAACACAGAATCCCTGCCGCGCTACTAGCATGGCCTGGGCAAAGGCGCGTTCCGCACAAGCGATCAGACGAAGCGCTTCGTCCGAGGCGTGGCCCACAGCCACGGTTTCCGCAGCATCAGCCATGAAGCCGTCTTTCTCGAGTGTTACGTCGAGTTTCACCAAGTCGCCGTCCTCTAAGATCCGGTCGCCCGGGATGCCGTGCACCGCCTCGTCATTCACGCTAATCAGGTTCGTCCCCGGGAAGCCGTAAACCATCGCGGGGGCGGAGCGCGCACCTTGCTCGCGCATAACCAGCGCACCCACGGCATCCAATTCGCCGGTAGTGATTCCTGGCCGCACACAGCTCTTCAGGGCCTCCAACACGCGGCGCACCACCGCTCCCGCCGCTTGCAGGCCTTCCAGTTCTTGGGGGCTGGTGATCGACACGAAGTCCTCCGATCCGTTCTAGGCGGCCTGTGGCGAGGGCTCTCGCGGCCCAAAGAAAAACAGCAGGACGAAGCCGCCCAGGTAGAAAGGCACGCTCTGTTGAAAGCCGAAGCCCATGAAACGGAGGATTAGCCCAAACAAAGCCAGGGTCTCGCATAGCGCGTAGGTGGCAATGTATCCGGTCTTCCAGTGATTCAGAGTCAGACCGTCTTCCGGGGTCTCCGCCAGCGTTGTCGCCGAACGGAAGACTAGAGTTCTGCGGACCACGAGGATCATCCCCACCACTGCGACGCCGACGGTAGTCAAAACATAGCTCAACGTAGGATTCGCGCTGCCTCGGAGAGGGCCCACGACTTCTCCGACAATGGCATAGAGTACAACGCTTCCCAGCAGCGCCAGTTGCAGGGTCCGCAGCAGCTTTAAGGCGTTACGCATGCCCGGATTCTCCTCCAATTCGAACCCCCCGGATGAATTTTTTTGGGCAGAATCTTCGTCGGCAATAGCGCAAGCCGCCGCTTTTCAGTGATTGTGTCCCTTCTGATCATTTCCCGGTCGCAGGCGCAGAAAGATCTGAAACGAAACCGGACGATCGCCATATGCGGCATCGAGTGCGGCAGGTTTCGAATGGAAAGTTACGTCCGCGCCTAGGCCAAGTTGCCAGGCGTGTTCATGCCCGAGGTCGCGCTCTCCGCCCAGGGTGTACGCTCCGATCCGGTAAGCCGGATGGACCGCCGCAGGGAACAATTCATCCTTATCCACCAACTCCAGCCGGGTGAAAGCATAATTTCGTTCCCGGAAGTTCAGAGTGGATTCCAGCAGATAGCCATTAAGCTTGCTGCCTGCTGCAATCTTGTGAACTCGCCCCCATGTGAAACAGGTCGCCCAATTCCCCCGGGCCAACCGCCGGTTGTATTCTGCCGACGCTGTCTGCCGCCACTGGCTGTCCGAGTCGAATGCCTCCGGGTGTTGCAAACGGCCGATGCTGTACTGTGCACTCCAGTTTCGCGAAGGCGCCACGCTGGCACGCGCCGACCACGAATCCAGCGCCGCGAACTGGATGCTCCATCGTTGTTCATTGGGCTCGCGGCCATTGAAGGCTGAAGCCTCCAGCTTGACGCGGTCGATCCCAAATCCCGTTGTGATCACCCCAAAGCTGGTGTGCGTCGAGTCCTGCAAGTGGTGGCTGAGTGGCGCCATGGGAAGTTCCGACGCCGAAGCCCGGTGGATGTAGGCCACGGGTCCGAGCGCAGGCTCCGCCGCAGGCCCACCGTAGAACTCCCACGTGACTTTCTCTGCCAGCGGGACAGTGCACAGCAGTGAGAGTTCCGCGAAGACATTGTGCGGATGCTGATGATCGACCAGCGGTTGTCCATGGTAGGTCTCGCCGGTTTGAAACAGTTCCGGGAATCCGGGATGCGGTGAAGTCAGCGATTCGGCCGAAAACATCTGCCGAAACAGAATCGTTCCCGGGCCAAGCCGATGCTCCTCCATCAGCATGCCCCAGTTCACTGATTCGGCTTTGCCAGCGCCTCGGGGACCACCTTGCTGGTTGTAATCGAGAAAGATTGCGCCGTGCGCCATTAGTTCCCATCCGCCGCGCATGAACATCCATTCGTGCGCGGGAACGGAGGCTGGCTGCCACGCCGTGCCCGAGCCGGCGTGCGGCGAAGGCAAAGCTGAGTTTTCAGGCATATCCATATGCATCCCTAACATGGAATCGTGGTCAGGGTCGAAGGTCGCTGCTACTCCGGATGGATGCTCATGTGCTTCCTGCGCTGTGCTCAACGGCGACAGAGTCGCGAGCAAGATTAAACAGAAAAATATCTCCTTCACGGAAAGACCCCTCACTAGTCTTTGGCAAGTGAATGCATGGCATCTCTAGCGGTACGTTTTCTAGACGCACTTCGCGAAGCAAGAAGAGGCGAGGTTAGTGCTGGTATCAGATTCGAAGAGAGACAGTCCGCGGTGGACTACTGGAAGGCGGGCTCAGAATCGGGAGGGTGTAGTACACGATTGGCAGTGAAGATCCAGAAGCAATCTCACTCCCGTGATACAGGTTGGTCCATGAGGGACGCGGAAAAATGGAACTCTGCAAAAGTGCAAAATCATGTCCGGTCCGGCAGCACTGATGATGGACCGGCTGCGGCGAGGGAAGTGCGGGGCTACGGCCGTGACATGGAGCAGGACCGAGATGCGCAGGCTGAGCCATGTGAATCACCTGCCCGGATAACGCCGTCGCAGCTACGATCGCTAGCAGCAGGACAGCGATGACGCGTGAAAAACGTGGCATCCGATTCCCTTACCATCCGCTTACGTTCCCGTGATCTTGATGCGCAGCTCTTCCGGTAGACGCTGGCGAATTTCCTCAGGCAAGCGATCATGCACCCGCCGCGCGCCTTGCTTGGCCGCGTCCATCACGGTGACCGGCACGGGCGTGGCCACTGCCACGACCAGCCAGATCAGAGCCGACAAAGCGAAACCCGTCAACGCTGCGATCTCGAGCCAAAACGCGTGTCGCGGACCGAAGTGGCGAATGACGCCAAACGCCAAAAGAAATACGCCGGCGGAAACTGAGGCAAGCGCAATGAGCCCCACGTCGATGATTCGATGCACGCGCTGCCGGCCGCGGCAACGCTCACAGGCGGCCAGATGCTGTTCGTAATCGCCGCGCATCTCCGCCGCCAGGCCAGAAATATCGTAACGCCAGCCCGCCAGGATCTTGCCTACGATGGGATCAACACACTGCTGACTCATAATGGAGCTACAAGCGAATGGGCTCTAAAGCCTCAGACTGCGCCGCCAGCAGCACTCGGTTCTGGAACAGCCCGCCCCGGTTGGCCAACGCCCTTTCGGCTTCTCTCCGGGCTACCTCGGGGTGATTGTTCTGCTCGGATAGATGTGCCAGCACGACAAACGCTGCACCATTATCATAGTCGTTGGTGAAGAAATCCGCGAGAGCTTCATTCGAGAGATGCCCGACGCGGCTCATCACCCGCTGTTTGACCGACCAGGGATAAGGCCCGAGCCGCAACATTTCGAGATCGTGATTCGATTCCATCACCAGCACGTCGCAGCCGCGCAGGTGATCACGCACGCTGACCGGCACGTATCCCAAGTCGGTGGCAATGCCGACCTTGCTGCCCTCAACCCGAAAAGTGAAGCCCACTGGATCAGCCGCGTCATGCGGGATGGTGAACGGCTTTACTTCGATGTCGCCAATCTGGAACTTGTGGCCGGATTCGAATCGCTCCATCTTCTCCAGTTGCGGCCTCTCGCCTTTCTCATCGCGGATCGCCCGTGCCCAGGCCGAGTGTGTTGCTCCGGTCAGGAACACAGGGATGCGTAGCTTCTTCGCCAGAGTGGCCAATCCGTAAATGTGATCGGAGTGCTCGTGCGTAATCAAGATGGCGGAGAGAGAATGCGGTTCTTCGCCAAGTGCCTTCATGCGCTTGAAAGTCTCGCGGCAGGAAACTCCCGCATCGACCAGAATCTTGGTGCGCGTGCTGGCCACAGTGGCGCAGTTTCCCCGGCTGCCGCTGGCCAGCATGGAGACAGTTACACACATACTCCGAAGCATACGCGTCCGCCCTGTGGATCGGAAGTAACTTTCTAGCTGGCCGGGGACCTTCGTGAGCTCCCGTCGAGTTGCATCGGGCACGAATCCCAGCTTGCTCACGCCCCCTGACGCAGGTTATCCAGCGCTCTACGCATCAGCGATCCGCCGTAGGCTCCGGCGACTCCCGGCAGGGAGGTCAGGAACGATCCATAGATTTGCGCTCCAGAGGGTTTGACGGGGAGGAACGCATAGGCCGCCAACTCGGTCAGAGGAACGAAGACGCCCACGGTGATTACCCAGCGCCACGGCCTCGATGGCCGCAGCATGCCCAGGAGCATGCAGCAGGCCAGCACCAGCAGGGCGGTAAAAAGCAGATCATCGATCCTCAAATCCGCCCATGCGGTGGCAGTTCCGGCAAGCGCGGCTCCAAGATAAAACCATGCGTCGATTTTTCGTCGCGAAGCCGGCGGAGTAGGATCCATGTCATCCTCATTTCGGGCGGTGGATTGAGCTTCTCAACAATCTTCTCAACAATCACCCCAGCACCAGAATCTCGCGATCGTGTTTCTCGGTCATCGCGGAAGATACTGGGCTGAATCTACTAAATCAGCGCTAATAAATGATTGCTGATTGAAGTTGCGAAGGCAAGATTGGACCTCACCAGGTGCACATGGTGCTGTGGAAAATGGGATGCCCAAGCCCTTCGGCTCTGCCCCCGCAGGCTGCTTCGCAAAGGACACGAAGATTGTGGGGGGCGGGCCGCCGAACCGCCCACGGGGCGAAGATCCATGGGTGCCCCAC
>QIAN01000227.1 GCA_003225005.1 Acidobacteriota bacterium
GTCTTAGATTCGACGCCAGTTGCAACGTTTGTTGCTATCACAGTGGCGCCAGGCACAACGGCTCCCGTCGCATCCAAAATACTTCCGTTAATTGTGCCGACGGGACCCTGGGCCCGTAGCGTACCTAGAATTGGCGTGAAGCAGAGTAAAAAGAGGGACGAAACAACCACTTTCGACGAGAGACACACAAAAGTCCTCCTGCCCGCTTTGCGATTTCGTTCAGGCGCGTGCCACCCAACTCCCAACCGTGTACTCGGAAATTGGGAGGATGTCAAGCTCTAAGCGAGTCTTGCGAGTCTTGGCGAGTCTTGTTGGTTCTGCGTGTATTCGCGATACGCCGGCGCTACCCCGGCGTTTTAACCGCCACATGTGGACCGGCATCATTTGCCCTCGATGAACGACGTGCGGTACTCCAGCCGCCGCAAGATGAAACGATAGCCCATCTTCTTTTGGAATTCCCTTGAACTCTTTCTTCCACTGCGCCGGAATAGCTGACAACTTGATGTTCACTGAGTTTACGTGCCAGCGCAACGCCTGATCGAGAACGAAATTTACGTCCGAGTCTTGTTTGAGCCAGTACCCCGGAACCCAACAGATCGCGAGCAACACCGGGCGGTGTTGCCCGACGTCCTGACTGCCTGCCGAACCACCTCTTGAGGGTAGACGGTCAGCATCTCCGCCTTGAAGTCGCGATTGTCGAAGGTCAGCGGGGTGTCTCCCAAACAATTGAGCCACCTGTTCGTATCATCGAAGCGCCTGCGGCTCAAGCTGCCCATGTCTCCTCTTGTGCCTGCGGGCATGGCCTTACCCATCAGGCGTATTCGAATGTGTCTTTTGATCGAAAATATCAAACAGAGTCATCACCAAGCGTCAAAGCCATGATTTCCAAAAACCCGCAGAACCCGCGCTTGACTCCCCAGAGCGGAACGACCATCCTGGTGTTACTTCAGCTACGCGAGGTGCCGCATGTCTCCGGATGGATCCAAAACCTGCACTCGGCGGTCATTTCTCAGGAAATCGATAGCGGGCGGCGCCGCGGCAGCCGGTTTCACCATCATCAAACCCGAGCTTCTGCGAGGCGCAGGAAAAGAGCGCCTGCGTTGCGGCTTGGTGGGTTGCGGTGGACGTGGCACGGGGGCGGCGGTCGATCTGTTGACGGCCGACCGGAACGTAGAACTGGTCAGCATGGGAGATATCTTCGAGGACAAACTCCAAAAGTCCTTGGCCAGTCTGCTTGATCCCAAGTTTTTGATGGAGGCAAGCCCGAAGCACGTAGCTGAATTTAGCGGGCAGCCACTCGAAGAGCTGGCAGACTCGGTCCGCAGACGAGTCACGGTAGGTCCGGATCAATGTTTCATCGGTTTCGACGCATACCGAAAGGTTCTCGCCTCGGGCATAGATGTTGTGCTGTTGTGCACTCCGCCAGGTCACCGGCCGGAGCAATTTGAGGCGGCGGTAAATGCCGGAAAGCATATCTTCACCGAAAAGCCCATCGCTACAGACCCAGTTGGAGCCCGACGCTTCATGGCTGCCGTGAAAAAAGCCGAGGCATCGAAGCTAACGGTTGTGGCGGGTTTACAGCGGCGCTCGCAAAAAGAGTACATCGAGACAGTTCAGAAAATCAGGGATGGCGCCATCGGAGACGTGCTGGAACTAAGCGCGAGCTACCTCAGCGGGCCAGTCTTGCATGTGGACCATCGCGACACTGCGTGGGGCGACATGGAGTGGCAGCATCGAAATTGGTACTCCTTCGTGTGGATTTGCGGAGATCAGATGGTGGAGCAACACGTTCACACGATTGATTTCTGCAACTGGCTGATGAGCACTCATCCCATTAGCGTGATCGCGTCGGGCGGCGTTGCATGGCGCCCGCGCGAGGAACTGTACGGGAATATTTACGACCACATGACGGCCGATTTCGTTTACCCCAACGGCGTTCATCTCTCTAGCACCTGCCGGCAATATCCGAAGGGCTGTTATCGAAAAGTGTGGAACGCGATTGTGGGCTCAAAGGGCCGCAGCGATGGTACCGACATGGGCTCTAAGGGTCTGGACCCATATGTCCAGGAGCATCGCCGGCTGGTGAACAGCATTCGCGGCGATAGCGCATACACCAATGACGGTATGGCGGTCGCGGAGAGCACCATAACTTGCATCATGGGCCGAGAGGCAGCTTACTCCGGTATGGAAATTACCTGGGACATGATCATGGCTTCGAATCAGGACCTGCAGCCAAAGAGTTTCGAGTATAAGCTGGCGATGAGCGTGCCGCCTTTGGCTGTGCCGGCCCAATATAAATTTGTTTGAGAAAAATTAGACAGAAGAAATTCATCCCGGAGTGGCCCCTACGTGGAGGGATTTGCCGCGGCGGGAGATCCCGACCAACTGGATTTGGCACGAATTACTTCGCTCCTTTTGCCACTATAGTTTTGGTCCTAGCACTATTCTGGAAGGCAATGTGGAGATTGCAAGCACGCGCGCCAAGTCATCTATGATCTGCGCTCCAGATTCCGGCAGTGGACACTTTCACCCCGTTCGGGGTTGCGGATACTCCGCCAGCAAATTCACAGCTGACGGGCACAGTCAAGGATTTTAGCACAGAGTCCGGGCAGGAGATTTGGAATGGGAACAAGACAGCTACGGAATCTGCCGTCAGGGATGATTGGGAGGGCCCACGAGATTCGCGTAGAGGACCTTCTCGCGGCGTGGAGCCGTGCTGCGCAAAAATTCCGTTTAGCTTCGAAGTTGACCGATACAATGGGCAACCGGCAAACAACCGTTTAACCTTTATTGATGCATTGTTGCCTGAGAGGGAGCCGCCCGTAATCGTTGGACTCGAGACAGCGCCAGGAACCAACGAATTCTTCCCCAATTCCCCTCTTCTGAATTCTCGCGAACCATCAGAGGCTCCCGACAAGGCGTGCGAACGACCGGATAGCTGAAAAGAGATCGCCCGTTATCTCCGTCGCTCGGTCTCGCGTGCGGAGATGGGAGAGGAATGAAGGGCTGCCCATCCTGTGTCAACAGCACGCGCGTGGCGTCACGGTATACCCGTACCGGGAGAAACTGGACGGCGAGGGGGCACAAGTGCAGAGCATTGGATGCTAATTGGGAAATGGGATTGAGGAGCTTGCCGGTTTTCAGGCCGAGGTCCGTCGTTCCCGGAATTCGTCGCGTTAACCCTTCACGCGTGGACGAGCCCGCGCCGTTTTAGCGTGGGGAGTGCCTTGATCGATTTTCCTACCTTCTCCTGGGCGAGCCGCAGGTCGTAG